>JAJYUP010000208.1 GCA_021792455.1 Actinomycetes bacterium
CGCTGCTCGACCCCGCCGCACTGGAGGAGCACCCGATCAACCAACTCCGCCGGATAGGCACGCGTCAGCACGCCGATCGAGATGTGGTCCGAAAGGCGCTGATCGGTCTGCGGCTTGACCCACCCAGCGCGAGGCACACACCAAACGGTACCCCCTCAGCCAGACGTTAAGTTATCAGTATTGGCCCTAGAGTTGGTACCCGCAGCCGGTACCCGCGACATCCGCAGCGCACCGCTCCCGGCCCAAGAAAGCAGAAAACCCCGCATTTAGCAGGGCTTTCGTCAAAGCGGATGAAGGGACTCGAACCCTCGACCTTCTGCATGGCAAGCAGACGCTCTAGCCAACTGAGCTACATCCGCATCAGCTGGGGATTTTAGCCTGCAGCTGCCGGTTCTCGCGTAGTGGGCTCGAGGCAGGCGGCGATCACGGGCTGATGGCCCCCACCAGAGGGGGCACTTGGGGGCTTGGAGCGGGTCGCTTCTGGACGGGTGGCGGTGGCTGTCCGCGCGCGGGCGGCGGTGGCTGGCCGGGCGCGACTTTCCGCTTCGCGGCGAGTTGGCAGAAGAGAGGCTCTGTCTGATGAGCCAGTGCTGCCGCGTTGGAAGCGGTGGGGTTCGCGTCTGGTCGACGCGTCGAGGCGAGAGGCGGGAGAACGAAGACCCGACAAAGGAGGCGCGCATGCATCTGCGTACGGACAGAGGAGGCAGAGGAGCGAGGGACGGAGGCGATGGGCGGCGAGCCCGGAGTCGGGCCGCGCGCGGTGCCCGTGCGGGGGCTGCAGCAGTGGTGATTGCGGCGGTCGCGGCGGTGCCAGCCTCCCTCTTTGCGGGCGGCAGCCGAACCGCCGAGGCGGCGGCGGATGCGAGCGGTCCAGCCGCGACTGCGGCGGGGATCGACGCGAGGGCCTGGCAGTCGTTGAGAGGCGGCATCCACAACCCACCCTTCAGCGCCTACTCGCGCACGACAGGTCTGTTCGCGAACACGAACGGCTTCGTGGCGAGGGAGAAGAACGAGGGCGCAGGCGGCGGGGTGACGGTGCTGTGCGGCAGCGTGACGACAGGGCCACCATGCTTGGAAGCGAGCAACCGCTCAACAGGATTCGCGTTCTCCTTCAGCACATCAGGGAGCACCGGCGGCACGATTCAGTTGACGAACCCAAACGGGGCTCCCTTCACGACGAACGCCCACGGCGTGGCGAGCGGGCTGAACGCAAACTACCTGGAGGGCAAGAAGGCGAGTGAATTCCAGCTGGCGAGCGAGCCCGCTGCGGACGCGTCGAAGCTGGGCGGCAAGCCGCCAAGCTACTACTTGAACGAAGGCTCAGTCCTTTTCGCGAACGTCTCTGGCGCAGGCGCGATCGAAGCAGGCAGAGGGGCGAAGTCGGCCGCGAAGTCGGGGTCAACCGTGACGGTGAGCTTCGAATCGAGCGTGAAGGCGTGCTCCTACACAGCCTCACCCGTGGGAGCTGCTCTGAGCTCAGGGCAGCTGGGCGTCGGGCCGATCTCAGGCAACGCAAACGGGGTGAACGTCTACCTGCCCGCAGGCTACTCCGGCGGCTTCGACCTGCAGGTGGACTGCTGAGCCGGCAAGCCGCGATCCAGAGAGGCCCGCTTGGCGGGATGCTGAGCGCTCTGCGGCGACGGCGCTCGCTAGGTGGGGGGGCGATCTGAGCTGAGGCTGCCTTGGCGAGCAGAGCGGCCCTGAGGCGAGCCGAAAGTGCTCTGGGCGCTTGACGGCCGCAGGCTGGGGAGCATCGCGACATAGCGCCCACCATCGCCACGCGCGACGAGCTGGAGGCTCTCGAGGCGCGCGAGCGCAAGCAGGGCTCTCTGGGGATGAGGGTCGCCCGCAAGAGCCTGGAGGGTTTGGTCGCCCTGTCGGATCCGATGCAAGAGCCGCCGCATTTCGGGGTCGAGCTCAGGGCTGGGGAGCTCGCCGGCTGCGCCTGTGAAGCCCTCGAGGGCCTGTGCCCAATCGTTGTGTGCGACGCTGCTGCAGGGTTGATCCCGATAGAGCAGCTCGAGAGCCTGTTGGGGGGAGGCGATGAGCGCAGCGCGTCCCGAGGCGATGAGCTGGTTGGGGCCGTATCCACCGGGCGAGGTGATGCGACCAGGCACAGCACCAAGCTGTACGGAGGCCGCTGAAGCGACGGCTGCGAGCTGGCACGCAAGCGACGTGTCAGCCTCGACGACGACGGCGAGGGCAGAGAGGCCGAAGAGCAGCCTGTGTGCGCTGCGCCTGCTCCAGCGACGCTGCTGGGCTCCACTTGGCATCTCCGAGGCGAGGCAGCCAAGCGCGAGCAGGCGCCTGCGAAGTGGGAGCAGCCACTTGGGGCTGGAGACGTCGAGGCCTGCTGCGGCGATCCCAAGCGGCGGCTGGCCTCCTGCCGCAAGCGCGCCCGCGAGAGCCGCGGCACCGATGCCCTCCTGGAGACAGGCGATGACGAGCACAGAGGCACCGGCGAGAGATCTGGACAGCTCGAAGGCTGCCTCCATCCCATAGTCAGAGGCCCTGGCGGCTCCAGCGAACGCGACCGCGGCCTGGACCGACGGCGAGGAGGGCGGCTCGCCAGCGCGAGCGTGAGGTGCGGTGCCGGCCTCAGGAGCGCAGCGAGCGGGATGGACCGCATCGACGGCTGGGAGCGCGCGAGCGAGATGAAGCGCTTCGAGTCCCTGCGCGGCGCCAGCGAGGTGAATCGCGGAGGGCCTGCCAGGGATCCGCTGAAGGTCCTGGAGATCGGGCCGCTGGTGTGCGCACGTGCTGAAGAGTCGTGGTGCGCGATCTGCGCCGGGGATCCGATGTGGGTCGATGAGCTGCGGATGGCAGGCGCGAGCCTCGAACCGATGGCGCAGCATCTCGCGAAGCTCCCGGCGGCGTCTGCCTCCAAGCGCCTCGATGAGCTCGAGGTCGTCGAGCGCGAGCAGGTCGAGCAGGCGCTGCGTGTCTCTGGCGGCATGGTCGATCCTGGCGCTGAGAAGCATGAGCAGATGACTGCGCTGCAGGCAGCTGCGACACGCCGAACCGAACGCTTGCGAGTCTGCCTGCACGCTTCGTTGGGGCTCAGGCGACACTGCTGCGCACCCGCGACCCGGCAAGCCCATCAGTCCTGAAGGCGAGGGCATGCGCGAGATGCTCCGCCTGCACGGCCTTGGATCCCTGGAGGTCAGCGATCGTCCGAGCTACGCGCAGCACCCTGTGAAGGGCGCGCGCAGAGAGGGTGCCCGACCGCTGCGCCGCCTGAAGCAGCTCCTGAGCCGGCGGCGAAAGCGAGGCATGCCGGCGGAGCATCGCCTGATCCATGTGCGCGTTGACGCGCACACCCTCAGCTGCGAGCCTGCGCTGTTGGATCGCTCTGGCGCGGCGCACCCTCTCGGCCGCCTGGGCGGTGGTGGTGTACGGTGCGCCGAGCAGCGGTTGGGGCGCGAGGTTGACGAGCAGGTCGATGCGGTCGAGCAGCGGGCCGCTGAGCCTGCGACGGTGGCGCGCGAGGTCCGCTTCAGAGCAGCTGCAGCGCTCGA
>JAJYUP010000209.1 GCA_021792455.1 Actinomycetes bacterium
ACGCTCCGCTGCAGATGCTCGCAGGCGAGCAGAGCAACACCTCCGTCGTGATCGGGGGAAGGCACATCCTGAAGGCATTCCGACGCATCGAGCCAGGCGTGAACCCTGAGCTCGAGATGCTGCGCTTCCTGGACGATCACGGCTTCGAGCAGATCCCTGCGGTGCAGGCTTGGTACGAGTACGAGGGCGAGCTCTTGGAGGCCACGATGGGGCTGATGCAGCCCTTCCTCGGGGGCAGGGATGGCTGGGAGCTCGTCTGCAGCGGGCTTCGAGACGGAACGGAGCAGCAGTTGCTCGCGCCCTTGGAAGAGCTTGGCGCGAGCACAGGCAGGATGCACGCCGTGCTCGCAAGCGACCCAGAGAACCCAGAGTTCGCACCAGAGACACCCTCAGACGAGCACGTCGCGCTGCTGACTGCGACGATCGACGAGCAGATCGAGCGGATGTTCCTGTCACTGCCGGAGCGCGAGGAGCTTGCGCCTCTGATCGGCCGCGGCGAAGAGCTTCGCGACCGGCTCTCGCTGCTCTCCCACACCGCGGTCGGCGGTCGCCTGATCCGCTGTCACGGCGACTACCACCTCGGCCAGACCCTCCACACAGACGACGGCTGGGTGCTGCTGGACTTCGAGGGCGAGCCGCGACGCCCGATGCGCGAGCGGAGGCGAAAGCGCTCCCCCCTTCGAGACGTCGCAGGCATGCTGCGCTCACTCTCCTACGCGACGCTGGCGGTCGAGCTGCTCGACGGCGAGCCGACGACGCACAGCGATTGGGAGGCGGCGGCGCGGCGCGTCTTCCTCGCCGGGTATCTCTCAGAGATGGACCCAGCGATGCTGCCCGCGGGGACGCACGCGATCGAAAAGCAGATCGCGATGTTCGAGCTGGAGAAGATGCTGTACGAGCTCCGCTACGAGCTGGAGAACCGCCCAACCTGGCTGATCGTGCCAGCGACCGCGCTCCTGAGGCTGCTGGAGAGCGAGGCCTGAGCTGAGGCATGAGGGCGCGAGCATGATCACAGAGGCGCTGGAGCTTCTGAAGGCGGGGCGCCTGACCGACCCTCATGCCGTGCTGGGCGCGCACGCCTGCGACGGCGGCGTGACGATAAGGGCGTGGCGACCAGAGGCGCAGTCAGTCATCGCCCATCTGGACATGGACGCTCGAGCGGCGCGGCAGAAGGCCTCAGGGGAGGGCGAGGAGGCGCCGCAGCGAAGGCAGCAGACGGCACAGCTGGGGCAAACGACGCGGCAGCTCGCGCAAACGACGCGCCAGCTGGGGCAAACGACGCGGCAGCTCGAGCGCGAGAGCGCGGCCGAGGAGCCTGACAGTGGCCTGCAGGTGCCCCTGAAGCAGGTGGCAGATGGGATCTTCGAGGCGACGATCGAAGGCACATCACTGCCGCTGCGCTACGTCCTCGACGTGCGCTACCCCGACGGGTCGCGCATCCACATGCGCGACCCCTACACCTTCCCCCCAACCCTCGGCGAGCTCGACCTGCATCTGCTCAGCGAGGGCCGCCACAGACGACTGTACGACGTTCTCGGAGCGCACGTGAGGGTGATCGACGGGACGGAGGGCGTGAGCTTTGCAGTCTGGGCGCCAAACGCCTGCGCCGTCAGCGTCGTCGGGGACTTCAACCTGTGGGACCGCCGCGTTCACCCGATGCGCTGCCTCGGCAGCAGCGGCGTCTTCGAGCTGTTCCTGCCAGGCGTGAAGGAGGGTGAGCGCTACAAGTTCGAGATCCGCAACAGGCATACAGGCGAGCTGCGGCTGAAGGCCGACCCAGTCGCCTTGGAGGCGGAGATGCCGCCCGCAACCGCCTCGATCGTGAGCGTGAGCAGGCATGAGTGGGCAGACGGAGAGTGGATGGAGCGCCGGAGGGAGCGCGACCCGCTGACGGCGCCGATCTCGATCTACGAGGTGCACCTCGGCTCCTGGATGAGAGCGGCAGACGGCGGGCAGCCGAAAGCCGCAGAGCTCGCCTCAGCGCTCGCCGCCTACGTGAGCGACCTGGGCTTCACGCATGTCGAGCTGCTGCCGGTGATGGCACATCCTTTCAGCGGCTCCTGGGGCTATCAGGTCACCTCCTACTATGCGCCATCGCCAACGTTCGGCACCCCCGACGAGCTGCGTCTGTTGATCGAGACGCTCCACAGGCACGACATAGGCGTGATCCTCGACTGGGTGCCAGCCCACTTCCCCCGCGACGACTGGGCGCTCGCACGCTTCGACGGCACCGCTCTCTACGAGCATCTCGACCCCCGCCGGGGCTCGCATCCCGACTGGGGCACGCTGGAGTTCAACTATGGGCGCAGGGAGGTGAGGAACTTCCTGATCGCAAACGCCCTGTTCTGGTTGAACGAGTACCACGCCGACGGGCTGCGCGTCGACGCCGTCGCCTCGATGCTCTACCTCGACTATTCCCGAGGGCAGGGCGAATGGGTGGCAAACGAGCACGGGGGCAACGAGGACCTGGAGGCCGTCGCCTTCCTGAAGGAGCTGAACGAGCTTCTGCACGCAGAGAGCAGGGGAGCGATCTCGATCGCAGAGGAGTCGACAGCATGGCCAGGCGTCTCGAGGCCGACGTACCTCGGCGGCCTCGGCTTCACCTTGAAGTGGAACATGGGCTGGATGCACGACACCCTGCAGTACTTCTCGAAGGACCCCGTCTACCGGCGCTACAGCCACCATCAGCTGACCTTCAGCCTGATGTACGCGTTCAGCGAGAACTTCGTGCTGCCGCTGAGCCACGACGAGGTCGTCCACGGCAAGGGCTCCCTGCTGAGCAAGATGCCAGGGGACCGCTGGCAGCAGCTCGCGAATCTGCGAGCTCTGTATGCCTACATGTGGGCCCACCCAGGCAAGAAGCTGCTGTTCATGGGCGGAGAGCTCGCAGCGGAGCAGGAGTGGGATCACGAGCGCTCTCTTCCCTGGGACCTGCTGAGCAGGCAAGAGCATCAGGGCGTGCAGCGCCTCGTGCGCGACCTGAACAGGATCTACAGGCGCACCGGCGCGCTGTGGCGCTTCGACAGCGACCCGAAGGGATTCTTTTGGCTGGAGGTCAACGACGCCGACAACAACGTATTGGCGTTCGTGCGTGCAGGTGAAGAGCTCGAAGGCGAGGGGCGAGAGGCGGGGGGCGAGAGGCGAGGGGCGAGAGGCGAGGGCGAGAGGCGAGAGGCAAGAGGCGAGGGCGAGAGCACTCGCGAGCTACTGGTGTGCGTCTGCAACCTCTCACCCGTGATCCGCAACAGCTACAGGGTGGGACTGCCCGCCCCCGGCGCCTGGAGGGAGATCCTGAACACCGACTCCTCCCTCTACGGCGGCTCGAACGTCGGCAACCTCGGCGGCTGCGCGGCGGAGCCTTCGCCATGGCACGGTCAGCCTCACTCCGCGCAGCTGACCCTGCCCCCGCTTGCGGTGATGTGGCTTGTGCCTGAGGCTCAGGCTGAGCGATGCTGATGGATCTTCGTCGAT
>JAJYUP010000210.1 GCA_021792455.1 Actinomycetes bacterium
ACCCGCCTGTTGATCGCGGACGTCAGCCGTGACAGCAGCGAAGTGGTGCAGCTGGAGCGGCGATCGACCGTGACGCGACTGGGAGACGGGGTGGACTCGACGGGCACGCTCTCGCAGCAGGCGATGGAGCGGGTGTTGACGACGCTCATCGACTACTGCGGGACGATCGCACAGTACGGCTGCGACGCGAACATCGCGCTGATGACCTCCGCGGTGCGCGACGCGTCGAACGGGTCGAGCTTCACCTCAGAGGTCAAGCAGCTCGGCTTGGACGCCGTGGTGCTCTCAGGAGATGAAGAGGCGGAGCTGATGTTCCTCGGTGCGATGAGCGATCGTCCCGATTCAGCGGCGCGCACGGTCGTGATCGACATTGGCGGCGGCTCGACTGAGTTCGTGATCGGATTCGATCGGCGGGCGACCTTCCACCGCTCGGTGCAGGCGGGCGTCGTGCGCATGAGCGAGCGCCACATCCACAGCGACCCTCCCGCCGAGGAGGAGGTTGACGCGCTCTCTGAGGACGTCCTGGAGACGTTCTCAGCAGCGCTTCCCCCTCAGCGTCGAGAAGATGTCAGCGCCGGCATCGCTGTCGCAGGAACCGCGACCTCAGCGGCGGCGATCGCCCTCGACCTCGAGCCCTACGACCCGAACGTCGTACACGGGTTCGTGCTGAGCCTGCCCACGATCGAGTCGCTGCTCGCGAGGCTCTCGCAGCTGTCCGAACGAGAGCGTCGAGCGGTGAGAGGGCTGCATCCAGACCGGGCGCCGACGATTGTCGCGGGCATGGTGCTGCTGAGAGAAGCGCTGAGGATCTTCAGCCTCGACGAGGTGGAGGTCTCAGAGCACGACATCCTGCGGGGTGGAGCCCTGCGGCTGGCGGGGGTCGCCTGAGGCGGCGTAATCGGCGGATTGGTGGAGGGAAGGGCGCGCCGGCGGCGAGGGCGCGCCGGCGGCGTGCGGGCGCTCGCACTGGCTTCGCCGCCGCGAGGTCGCGGTGAGCGGGTGGGGGAGCTCGCGCCGGATCGTCGGCGGTGAGGTGACGGTGGCGGCGTGCGGGCGCTCACGGTGGCTGGGTGGGAGTGAGGTTGTGATGGCCGCGTGGGCGAGGTCGTGGCGGCTGGGTGGAGAGGCAAGCCGTCGACGGCTCGGCGCGACGAGCTCCCGCGGACGAGGCGACGCTAAGCGAGGTTGGCTTTGCGCGGATAGATGACGGACGGGTCCGTGAGCACGTTGACGAGTGACGGGAGTCCTGAGGTGAAAGCCCTCTCGAGCGCGGCTTTCAGCTCCTCAGGGCTCTGAACGAGCTCACCATGCCCTCCGAGGTCCTGAACGACCCTGTCATATCTCGTCCCTGGACGCAGGTCCGCTGCGACCGAGTATCCGTATACGAACTCCATCGGGTGCTTCTCGAGCGCCCAGATGCCGTTGTTGCCCATCACCGCGACGACGTTGACGCCGTGGCGGACGAGCGTGTCGAACTCGAGCCCAGCGAAGCCGAAGGCGCCGTCGCCCAGCAGCAGCACGACCTGGCGGTGGGGGTGGGCGAGCTTCGCTGCGAGCGCGTAACCAAGCCCTGACCCGAGGCAGCCGAATGGACCGGGGTCGACCCAGCAGCCGGGCTCGAAGCTTTCGATCACCTTGCCCGCATAAGAGACGAAGTCGCCTCCGTCACCGATGATGATCGCGTCCCGATCGAGCATCGCCTGAAGCTCTGCATACAGCCGCATCGGGTGCAGCGGCGCACGCGTGTCAGCGAGTTGCGGACCCTCTTCATTGCGCAGGTCCGTCTCGATCTCGCGAAGCTGCCTGCACCACTTGCTGCGGCACGTAGGCCTCCCCTGCGCTGCGATGCGCAGCTGCTTCAGAGCGTCGTCGAACGCTCCGGCGAGCACAGCGTCGACTGCACGCGGATGCGAGCTGTCAGGCTCTGCGGCGGAGAGGACGACGATCTTCGTCTCCGTCCCGAACACCGCCCCAAAGCCGAGCCGGAAGTCGAGCGGTGCGCCGACGAGCACAGCGACATCCGCCTGCTTGAAGGCGGCGCTGCGCGCTCGTGAGAAGCAGAGCCTGTGGTCGGACGGGAGGCACCCCCGTGCGAGGCCATTGAGGAAGACGGGTATCTCGAGCTCCTCGACGAGCTCGAGCAGCGCCTGCTCTGCGCGCTCCCAGTAGAGGTCGGTGCCCGCCATGAGGACCGGTCGCTCCGCTGCGCGAAGCAGCGTCGCAGCGTGCTCGAGCTGCTCCTGATGAACGGGCAGGGCGGAGATGCTCGCGGGCGCGAGGTCTTCGGGCTCAGGCGCCTCGCTGAAGACGTGATCGAGCGGGAAGTCGAGGAAGGCCGGGCCACGGCGGGGGCCGAGCGCAGCGGCTATCGCCTGCTCGACGAGCTGAGGAATCTCCTCGGCGCTTTCGGCCGTGCGAGCAAGGTTGCAGAGGGGTGAGACGAGCGGGATGTGGTCGATCTCCTGCAGCGAGCCTTGGCCCCAGCGGGCTGCAGGGGCGCGTCCGCCAAGCGCGAGCATCGGCGAACGGTTTGCCTGGGCGCTTGCGAGGGCGCTGATCCCATTCGTGACGCCAGGGCCCGCTGTGAGCGCGCAGACGCCGAGCGACCTCGTGATCTTCGACCAGCCCTCAGCGGCGAACGCCGCGGTCTGCTCATGTCTGACGTCGACGATCTCGATCCCCTCTGTGCGGCAGCCGTCGTAGATGGAGAACAGGTGCCCTCCTGAGAGCGTGAACAGCCTGCTGACGCCATGGGCTTTCAGGCGGCGCGCGATCAGCCGCCCACCATGGAAGACCTGTGCCTCTATGCCACTCTGCGGACCCTGAGTCGTGGACATCGACGCGAGGACTCTACACGACTGCGACCGCTGCCGAGCGACGCTGCAGCGCCGAGCGCTCGCGCGCCGATGTCGTGAAGCCGAGCCGCGACCGCCCGCGTGCCGTACTGCCATTTCGAGCCCGCCGAGCGTGCGTGATCGGCGAGGCACGAGGACACGGTCCGTCTTTGCGCTGCATCGGCGATCGACACCTGCGCGATGCCCAGGGTGGGACTCGAACCCACATGCCCAAGCGGGCCGCAGATTTTAAGTCTGCTGACTTTGCCAATTTGTCTACCTGGGCAGGCAAGCCTGCGGACTCGGACTGAGCCTCGCCTGACGAACTGCCTGACGCAGACTGTAGCCCTGTCCGCCCCACAATCACGGCGCAGCAACGTTCGAGGGGTGTGAACGATCGCGCTGCCGCTGCAGGTGCGGCGGCGGAGCACAGCTGCCCCCTGCGGAGGCCGCGCCCGCAGCTTTGCTGCTCCGCTGCCGAGGTTGCAGGCGGCTTTGCCGCTCCGCGGCTCATCCGCAACTCGGTCGCTGCTAGGGTGTCAGAGCCAGGACGGCGACAAAGGAGCGAGAGGAAGGGCACTCCTTGGA
>JAJYUP010000211.1 GCA_021792455.1 Actinomycetes bacterium
GCTCTCAACATGTACACGGGCGTCGTGCTGCTCATCGCGCTCGCGCTCACGAAGCTCGAGCGAGGCCAGGTGCGCTCTGGAAAGGCGACGTGAACCCTCCGGGTGACCTGCGATGCCTCCCCGGCAAACGCTTGGCGTCGACCTCTCGCTGGGCCGCATCAGCGCGCTGGCCTCGGAGGCTCGGCGGTGATTCGACAACAAAGGCTCACAGAAACACAACCAAGCACTCGATTGCCTCCGACTAGGCGATCGATTAATGTTCAGCCAAAGCAACAGAGGATGCAGACTGAGACGCACCGACTGGCAGGATTCGCAGCACTCGCGCCGCTGCATCGCTGGCACGGGTCGGCAGGGGCTCGGCGCTGTTGAATGGCGCTTCGCCTCCGCGATCGAGCAGGCAACACGAAGAACCGGAGGAACTCTATGAGATGGAGCAGACCCACGACAGCGTTCTCGCTGCTCGCGGTGATCGCAGCCCTCGCAGTGGCAGGGTGCGGATCGAGCAGCAAAGAATCCAAACCCAGCACGAGCGCCAAAACGAGCACGACGAGCACTGCCGCTGCCACGAGCAGCAGCAGCGCCGCCTCCTCGAGCGTCGTAGCGAAGGCGCAGGAAGAATTCAAGAAGTACGAAAAGCCGATCGGGCTCGAAAACCTGCCGAAGATCGACAAGCCGATCCCGACGGGCAAGAGCATCGACTTCGTCATCTGCGCGCCGGCGGCGTGCGTGCCGCCTGCGCGGTACACGACGGAACTCGCCTCGATACTCGGCTGGAAAACCAAGACGATAGACGCGGGCGAATCGCCGGGCGCCCAGCAGGCCGCCATGCAGCAAACCGTCACTGAAAAACCGTCGGCAGTCGTGATCGAGGGGCTCGCAACGGAAATCCTCGAAAGACAGATCGACGCTCTCAAGGCTGAGAAGGTGCCCGTACTGCTGTGGCAGGTTGCCGGCGCCAAGGAAGAAATCCCCCGCTACTACACGATCCCAGGGCCAACGCTCTACAAGGAAGAGACGAAAGCCCTCGCAGCGGCATCTGTCGTAGCCGGCGGCGAAGAAGCCGAAATCGGCCTCATGGCTGTACCGGCCTTCCCGATCTATGCCAAGACGATCAGCCCGGAGTTCAAGGAAGCCGTCACCTCGCTGTGCCCCAAGTGCAAGGTCGACGAATATCAGCTGCCAGTCTCATCGCTTGGCAAGAACGCCACGAGCCTCATCACCAACTACGTGCGCGGCCATCCTGGGATCAAGGTGGTAGTCAACGAGCAGGACGTCACCTCGCTCGGTCTCGAGGCGGCCCTCAAGGGCGCTGGCATCACCGACGTCAAGGACATCGGCCTCTACGCCACCGAAGCGAACCTGCCTGACCTCGCCGCCGAAACCGAGTATGCGATCGTGCCTGACCCCTACCACGAAATGGCGGGGCTCATCGTCGACTCGCTCGCACGCGTCTACACCGGCGGGTCGCCGAAGCCCGACATAGAAACGAGCCCTGGCGTTCAGCTGTGGACGAAGACCACGGTGCCCGCGTTCTCGAAGGGCGTCGAACCGCCCGTCATCTCGAGCTACAAGACGACGTTCGAAAAAATCTGGGGCAAGTAGAGCACGCCCGACTCCAAAAGGGCGCTGCAACGGCCCGTCGCCGGCAACGGCGGCGGGCCGTCTCGCTCCCTCGAGGCTGATCCGCTCCCTCGAGGCTGACCCGCTCCCTGGAGGCTGACCCGCTCCCTGGAGGCTGCTTGGCGAGCTCACCGGCTCCTATGCGGTGCACCCTCCCCGCTCACACCCTGTGCCTCGCCGGGTCCCGCAGCGCTGGGGCAAGCCGATCGATCATCAGGCTCACGTGCTCCTGCACGAGCGAGTCGGGCATGCCGGGCAGAGAGCTCCACATGAAGACGTGGTGCACGTTCATCTGCTGCCCCAGGGACCTGATCCGCCTGACAGCCTCCTCCACGGTCACCACCTCAGCCGACGGCGGGCCATCGCCGCGGAGCATCGGCGGCAGCGGGAACGGCGGATCCCCTGCGCTCCAACCCTCCCTGGCGTGGGCCATGTAGCTGCTCCCCTGATACTCGGCGTGCGGGCGCACGATCGCCGCCGTGCGCTCTGGATCATCGCTCAGGAACACCGCCAGCGGTCCGGCAGCGCGCGCAGCTGCGCGCGGATGTCCGCTGGCGTCGAGTCCCTGCAGATACGGCTCCCACAGCGCTGGATTCAACGACAGCAAACCGGTGCCCAAGCGCCCGGCCATGCGACTGCTGCGTGGCCCATGCGCGCCGACCCAGAGCGGCAGTGGAGACTGGAGCACAGTGGGGGTCACGCCACCATCAGCCCAGAGCAGCGGCAGCGCTTGCACTCGGTCTTCCAGCAGAGCGATCCGCTGCCTTGGATCGACCCCGAACGCCTCGTACTCCGGGACGCGATAACCAGCGCCGAGCCCGAGCTCGAGCCGGCCGCCGCTCATCTGATCGACGACCGCCGCCTGCTCGGCGATCTCGACTGCGCAGTGAAGCGGCGCGAGCAGCACCGCGGTGCCGATGCGCGCCCGGCGGGTTCTCGCGGCCACGGCAGCCGCGAACAGCAGCGGCTGGGGAAGGTGGCCGTCTGCGAAGAGATGGTGCTCGGAGAGCCACAGCGAGTCGATCCCCCGCTCATCGGCCTCTTCCATCAGCTCCAAGGCGCTTCGATAGACCTCAGCGAAACCGCGCCGCCAAGCCGGCGGGTCGCGCAGGTCGAAGTACAGTCCCAGTCTCAGCTGTGGCAAGGGCAGATCCGAGCGATGAGCGGCCATGCGATCAGGCTGTGCGAGGCAGGCCCCGATTGGGCGATACCCTACCAACCGTTTGGATGCTCGAACGCAAGCGACGATGATCTCGCCATCGCAGCTGAAAGAACCTCTGAGTCCCACCACGCCTCAGGCGCCGGTGATGGCCGCAGCAAGCCCAGATCACCAGCGCGCACTCGCTCGGTGGCTCGGGCCGAGGCTCGGTGCCGAGGGCCCCGTGACGATAGAGCAGTGGCGCAGGCACGCGGAGGGGTTTTCCTGGCAGACGTTCACATTCTCGGCTCAGTGGGAGGACGCCGGGGGGCAGCGGCGCTCGAGGGGCTTCGCCGTGCGCCGCGAGCCTGAGGACGGCCTGCTCGCCCCCTATGACATCGAAGGCCAATATGCGCTGCACGAGCACCTCGAGAAGTGCGGCTCCATCCCCGTGCCGCCGCTGCTCTGGCTCGAACGCGATCCTCGGGCGCTCGGCATGCCCTTCTACGTCATGGAGCGCGTCGATGGGCATGTGCCGGTGCCATGGGATCCCGCAGACCCAGTGCTGTCGAGCGAGCGCTCCCGCCGCATTCTCGGTCTGAGCTTCGTCGACGTGCTCGCCGGCATCCACTCCATGCCGATCGACGGATCGCTCCCGCCGCT
>JAJYUP010000212.1 GCA_021792455.1 Actinomycetes bacterium
TGCTCACGGCCGGGCAGGCAGGACGCGACCTCTCGCAGCTGTCGCGCCAAGCCCGCGCCGAGGCGAGGTTCCGCCAGCGCAGGCGCCCGCGACAACGAGGGGACTTGATCCTTCGCGGGAGCCGAGCGAGGTTCGCCGACCAACGAACATATGCGGCCCCGGCGCGGTTGCAGCCGCCCGGGGCCCGGCACCGAGGAGCACGTCCTCGATGCACGCCGATTGTCCCGCAGTGACACGCCGCGCGGCGAGGATCTGGTGTGCGGCCGATCGCGCTGCTTCTCGGTGTCGCCCGAGCAAAAGGAGCAGCGCCATGCCGAAGAGAGGCGACAAGCAGGAACGCAAGCGTAGGAAGCGAGAACAAGCGGCCACCGCTCGAGCAGCGGAGTCCTCGTCGGGGAAGGCACCGCCATCGGATGCGCGGCCGACTGAGCTGAGGCGATATGAGCCGGTCTCCGATGAGCTGGCGCTCGCCGCTGTCGATCGTGCCGTGCGCCATGATGAACATGGGCGCGAGAACGTCACGCTGGGGGAGATCGCCGCTCACCTGGGATTTGTCAGAACCGGGTGGACGACGCGGCAACTGCACCCACGCTTGGACGCGCTGGCCGCAAACGGTCTGCTGAGCGCCGCTCGTCGCCGCGGCTCCCTGCGTGAGTGGTACGGCGAGCGGACCACCTGCGAGCTGCTCGAGGGCGCCGCCGTCCCCGACGCCTACGGCGTCGTGCAGCTCCCCGGCCACGAGCCGATCCATCTGCTCGTCGAGCTCGACCGCGGCACCGAGCCGCTCGACCGTCTCACAGCCAAGGCCGCGGCCTACGCGCGAGCGCTGCCACGCTCGACGCTCGCCGACCTGAACCCTGTCGTACTGCTGCTCGTACCCACGCAGGCGCGCGCAGCAGCTGCAGTACGCGCGATCCCGACCGGCCCGCTGCACGTAGCGGTCTGGTCCGCCACGAGCACCCGCTCGCCGCTTGAGATCGCACTCCAAGCTCACCCCTGAGGGCGAGCTCACGCGCCGGCCCAAAACCACATGACACAACCACAGCACACCAAATCGAACGCTCGCGCACGACGCTGGCGGATCGAGCACGCCGACTGCCTGCGAGCGCTCCCGCGACTCGACGCGGAGAGCGTCGACGCCGTCATCACCGACCCGCCGCACGGGATCAACTTCAACGGCACGGTCTGGGACGGCGCCGCGATCACTGCCGCATAGACGAGCCAGACCTACGACGCCTCGGCCAGGCGGCCCAGTGCCCGCAGCGCCAGCCCGCACGGCCGCTGGCCCGCGAACCTCTGCCTCTCCCACGGGGCGTCCTGCACTGAGCGCCGCTGCACAGCCGACTGCCCGATCAGCCGGCTTGCAGACCGCGCAAGGTTCTTCTACTGCCCGAAGACCAGCCGCCGCCAGCGCAACGCCGGCTGCGAACAGCTCTCAAGGCGCACGATCCAGACCTTCCAGATCGGTGCCCACAACGAGCGCAAAGCCGAGGCGTGCCCCGTTGCCAACATCCACCCAACCGTCAAGCCGCTCGAGCTGATGCGCTGGCTCGTATGGCTGCTCACACCACCCCGCGGGCTCATGCTCGACCCCTTCGCCGGCTCAGGCTCAACCGGTGCCGCCGCGGTTCTCGAGGGCGCCCGCTTCCACGGCATCGAGCGCGAAGCTGAGTACGTGCCGATCGCCCGCGCCCGCCTGCGCTACTGGGCCGCGGCGCCAAGCCGGCGACGTCGCCGCCGGGGACTTGATCTTCGCGGCACGTCGAGGTAGACGTGGACGCATGCTCCCGGGCCATGCAAACCGATCAGGCGGTAAGGCTGCGATCGGCGGACATCGAGGCAATCGCTCGGCGAGTGGCGCAGCTGATCGACGACGGTGCCGTGTCTACCGGCACATACCGACGATATGTCGACGCGCCTGCGCTCGCGCTTCTGCTCGGCGTCGAGCGCGACTGGGTATACAGGCACGCGGGCGAGTTCGGCGCGATCCGCCTCGGCGGTGGACGCGGGCGCCTGCGATTCGACAGCCGGCTCATCCGGCACGCGCTCGCAGCCGGTCAGCCACATACGGAGCCGCGTTCGAGGCGCCGTCCAACGCATCGCCGGAGACACCTCAGCACGCAGGTGGAGCTGATCCCATATGAGAGTTGACTGCCGGCCGAGGAGGACCGCCTGATGGCCCGTCCGGCGAGCGGCACCATCGAAACGGTCGCACTCGCTGACGGCAGCGAGAGCATTCGTGGCCGCTTCAAGCACGCGGGACGGCGCTACCGTGTGGCGTTCGGACGCGATGTCGACGGCTGGACGACGGCACGGGCGCGACGCGAGCTCGATGACATCCTCGCCCAGTTGAGGGCTGGCATTGCAGCTGCGCAGATCCTGGCGCGCTACGGCCCGATGGACGACGCACCGGGCATCCCCGCGTCCGACGTCACCTTTCATGAGTATGCCTCGGAGTGGCTGCGTCGCAGGCGCAGTGGAGAGCGGGGGGACGAGCCGCTGGCGGAGAACACCTACGCTGACTATCTCTGGCGCCTCTCGAAGCACCTGCTGCCGTTCTTCGCCCGCATGCCCGTCGCCGAGATCGGTTATGTCGACTGCCGGCGCTTCCGCGCCCGTCTCTTTGCCGAGCGCGAGCAGCTTCTGGAGATGGTCGCGGGCGGTGGACGGCCGCGGGACGGCCACGGTCGCCCGCGCAAGCCGCTCTCGCAACGGACGATCCAGATGCAGCTCGGGCTTCTTGCGCAGATCCTCGACGACGCCATCGAGGACGGTCTGCGCCGCGACAACCCTGCACGTCGCAAGCGTCTGCGCGTCCGTGTCCCCAAGCCGAATCGCACATTTCTGGAGATCGACCAGCTGGTTGCGCTGCTGGACGCGGCTCGCCCCATCGAGGCGGCTCCCCGCTCCACCAGGCGCGCAAAGCTCTCTGTCCCTGAGGTCGCCGAGGTCCCCCGCCGTCTCGCGGCGGGGGAGACCCAGGCGGCTCTGCTCCGCGAGTACGGGCTGAGCGCAGGATCGATGTCGATGTTGGCGCAGGGCAGGACCTGCCGCGCAGAGAACGACCGCGTCGGCTGGCGCGCGCTGTGCGCCGTGCTCGCCTATGCCGGACCGCGCACCAGCGAGGCGCTCGACCTGCGCGAACGCGACGTGCGCCTGCACGACCCGGCCGGTTCCCGGCTGTGGATCGCCGACAGCAAGACCGAGACGGGAGTCCGGCACGTCGAGATCACCCCGGCGCTGCGCGACGAGCTGCTCGCCCACCGCGCCGAGAAGCTCCGCCGCGGCTGCCCAACCGGCCCCGATGAGTTCCTGCTCTGTACCCGCGCGGGGCGTAGGTGGTCGGACGACAACGTCCGCAATCGCATCGTCGAGGCGGCCGCTGCACACGCGAGCGCCGAGCTTGCACGCCGCGGA
>JAJYUP010000056.1 GCA_021792455.1 Actinomycetes bacterium
CCGAGTACCGCCTGGTCAACCCCATTCGCCATCCCGACGCGCCCAAGCGCATCAACGAGACGCGAGCGCGCGGATCCTGGTGAGGACCGTGTCGAACTGACGCTGCCAGGGCCGGCGGGCGGGCATCCGGCGGGCAGAGAAGTGCTGAAGGACTTCGTCGATCAAGTCGCGGATCACGAGCTCGATGCCGGCGTCATCGCGGTGATCGGTGCCGTGGGGACGGCGCAGGGGAGCGCCCCTTCCTGCGCGCGGCAGGATGCGATGGGCCACGGTGACGATGGGCCACGGTGACTCTCATGGACCTCATGGACCCGGCTGTGGGCCTCTCCCTGCGCGCGGCAGGATGCGATCGACGTGACTCCAGGGTCTCGGGTCATCGCGACCGCCTCCAGGATGAGAGACGAATACAGCTGCGCAGGACGGAGCGTCGCGAACGACGGGGGTCGCGCACGGCAAAGGGGTCGAGACCGCCCGAGGGTCGAGTATAGTCGTGTCGGATTTGGATCGGTGAACGATCCTGGGAGGAGCAGGGATGAGCGCATTGCCGCACTCACTCCTATCGGGCACGGCTCGATCGGAGTGGCTTCGTCGCCGAGGTGCCCCTGGGCTCGCTCGACGAGCACGCGTTCCTGTAGAGGTCTCGCGTCTTGCCTGCCTAGCTTCTGCGCTGCTCGCTGCCGCGCTCCTCGCTGCTGTGCTGATCGCTGCTGTGCTGATCGCTGCCGCGCCTGCGTTCGCGGGCGCGCGAGGGTCCTCATCCGCGCCGGTCGCGATCGATCCGCAAGGCTCGCCGTTCGATCAGTCGATCGCGTGCCCGTCGGCGACGCAGTGCACAGCGGTTGCCGGCGGCAACGAGGTGACCTTCGACCCGTCCTCGCCCAGCGCTCCCCATCCCGTCGTCATCGACGGTGCCAGCTCGCTCGACGACGTTGCCTGCCCGTCCACTGCGCAGTGCACCGCGGTCGATGCCGCGGGCAACGAGGTGACCTTCGACCCGCTCGCGCCTGGCACGCCGACGCTCGTCGACGTCGCTGGGACGCAGCTGCTCAACGGACTTGCCTGCCCGTCGCGCTCACAGTGCACCGCGGTCACGGATCCAGCTGGCGATGAGGTGACGTTCGACCCTGTATCGCCGCGCGCTGCGCGGAGAGCAAGGATCGGCAGCTCTGGGTTTTTTGGCGTAGCGTGTCCGTCGCGCTCGCAGTGCACAGCTGTCGGCAACTTCGACGAGGTGACGTTCGACCCGATCAAGCCGAGTACCCGCAGGGCCACGTCGATCGCTCCTGACCAGCTCGAGGACGTCGCCTGTCCGGCCCGCAACCAGTGCACAGCCGTACACGACCAGGTCGAGGTGACCTTCGACCCGCTGTTCAGGAAGGCACGCGTCAGGACGAGGGCGAGGATCGTGCAGGGCGAGCTGCTCAGCGCGCTTGCCTGCCCGTCGCGCTCGCAGTGCACAGCGATCAGCAGCGATGGCGAACAGGCGACGACGTTCGACCCCGCCGACCCGGCGATCCGCACCAGCGTCGACCTTCGGGGCGAGCTCACAGGCCTGGCCTGCCCGTCCAGGTCGCGGTGCGTCGCGGTTGACGATGGCGGCAACGAGCTCACCTTTCGCCCACGCCTGCCGAGGCGGGGTCGTCTCAGTCGTGTTGCCGCCAGGTGCATCGCGCTCCACGCCCCAGGTAGCCTGCGAGGGCAGCTCGTCGCGGCGTACCTTCGAGCTGCCGGCCTTCGGCACTCTGCGCTGCACCTCAGGGTCACAGGAAGCGTGCGCTATGGCCGGTGCGGCTCGACGATGTGGGCCGAGGCGGACGTCGAGCCCGTTCCTTCGCAGCGGTTGACCACACGCGAGCAGGTCGCCCTCCAGGACCACAGCGCGACGTTCAGGAAGCTCGCGGCAGGCCGATGGCTGAATCTCAGCTTGGGCCCGCTCTGCGGAGCCGGCCGCCTGCCGACTCAGATGGCACGCGCATGGCACATCGTCTGCCGGTAGCCATCCGCTGAGCTCATCTGCCCAAGCGCAACCGCCTCGCACTCAGCTTATGTGCATCCCTGAGATCGCCCTCGCGATCACGAGCTGCTGGATCTCAGCCGTCCCCTCGAAGATGTCGTAGATCTTCGCGTCCCTGTGGAAGCGCTCGACGGGGAACTCACGCGCGTAGCCGTTGCCGCCGAGGATCTGCATCGCGCGCTCCGTCACCCACACCGCAACCTCGCCGGCCTTCAGCTTGCTCATCGAGCCCTCCGCGTTGTCGAAGGGCACCCCGTTGCGGCCCATCCAGGAGGCGCGCCAGACGAGCAGCCTCGCCGCGTCGATCTCCAGCTTCATCCTCGCGAGCGTGAAGGCGATCGCCTGGTTCTCGATGATCTTCCTGCCGAACTGCTCGCGCTGCTTTGCATAGTCGAGGGCGTACTCATAGGCGGCGCGGGCGATCCCAAGCGCCTGGGCGCCCACCGTCGGACGGGTCGACTCGAACGTCGCCATCGAGGCGCTCCCCCTGCTGCTCCTCCCTTCCCGCGCGCGCGCGAGACGCTCATCGAGCTTCTCCTTGCCGCCGAGCACGTGGGAGGCGGGTACCCTGCAGTCGTCGAGGTGCACATCTGCGGTGTGGGAGGCGCGAAGGCCGTGCTTCGAGACCTTCACGCCTTCGGAGATGCCCTTCGCTTCGCTCATCGGCACGATGAACGCGGCGTGACCGCGCGCGCCGAGGGCGCGATCGACGGAGGCGACGACGACGTGGACATCGGCTATGCCGCCGTTCGTCGCCCACGCCTTCTGGCCGTTGATCACCCACTCCCCCGCCGCCTCGTCGAACCTCGCCGTCGTTCTGATCGCGCTCACGTCTGAGCCTGCGTTCGGCTCTGAGGAGCAGAAGGATGCGACCTTCACCTCCTCAGGGGTGCCGAAGCAGCGCGGGATCCACTCTCCGATCTGCTCACCGGTGCCCTGGCCGAAGATCGCCGCGACTGCGAGGGAGGTGCCGAGAATCGACAGGGCTATGCCGGCATCGCCCCAGAACAGCTCCTCGTTGACGATCGGCAGCGTGAGGCCGCTCTCGTCTGCATAGAACTGGGCAAGCCCTTCCCAGCTGTAGAGCCCGATCTTCGCCGCCTCTTCGATGATCGGCCAAGGAGTCTTCTCCTTCTCGTCCCACTCGTGGGCGGCCGGTCTCATCACCTCGGAAGCGAAGCGATGCACCCAGTCCCTCACGTCCTTCTGGTCATCGGTGAGGGCCATCGAGAAGGCCCGCTCTGCACCCCGCTGCGAAGCCTCCTCCCCGCCCCGCTCCGTCGCCTCTGCGCGATGCGCAGGCTCGCCTGACGACTGCTCAGGCACCGCGCTCGAGGTGCGTGCGCCATCTGCGGTGCTTGCTTGGGCCATGGGACTCGTCTCTCCTTCTCGGGGTGGCGGATGGGGAGCGATCGCCTTCGACGGCGATCGCCGGCGTGCAGGGTGCGTGGGACACTGAAGCCCGCGGCGAAGAGTAGCTCAGTTGGGATAGGGATGGTTATTCCGCTTCGAGCCGGGGCAGCTTCGATCAGATCTGCGCGCGCGCCTGGACACATGTTCGATCCCCAGGCCGGCTCGATGATCGTGTCGCTGTTCGATCCCGACACCATCTGTGGAGCGTGAGAGACACAGGCGCATACGAAGCATCAGGCTCTCGCGGATCGAGTGGAGCGACAGGCAGACGGAGCGCAGGGCAGGCGAGCGCAGAAGGGACGACGTGAGATGACGGGACCGTCACGCAGCGCAGGTGCAGCGGCAAGCCCGCACAGCAGGCCCTTCGTCATCCTCGTCGAGGAGCTCACGGAAAGCACCGTCCTGCTCACAGTTGAGGGCGAGCTCGACCTCTACACCGCGCCGCGCCTGAAGTCAGAGCTGCTTCGCGCCATGGAGGAGGGCGCGAGGCGGATTGCCATCGACCTCACGAAGGTGGGGTTCATGGACTCGACTGGCCTCGGTGTGCTGCTCGCCGCCCAGCGACGCCACGAGGAGGTCGTCTCGTTCGCGATCGTCTGCTCAGGCCCTGAGGTGCGATGGATCTTCGAGTTCTCCGGGACCGACCGCATCCTCGCGCTCTTTCACACGTTGGAGGAGGCGCTTGCTCACCTCGACCGCGACGAGCGCGAAGGCTGAGCGAAGGCAGCATGGATCTGGGCGGCTTCCTCAGCAGAGCTCTCACCGCCTCAGGCGTGATCGCGACATCGCTGCTGTGCGCGATCGCGCTCAGCCCGCCAACAGGTGCAGCGAACCCCCTTCACAGCGGCGGCCCTCACTTCGCGGTGCAGGCGCAAATCGGCACAGAACAGGGAGGACCGCCAAGCGCAGCGGCGCAGGCGCACCTGAGCGCGGGGCGGGGAGCTGCGAAGCCAGGCGCGCCGGCAGGACCTCCAAGAGGCGTGCAAGACGGCCGATCGGCAGGCCCGCCCGCAGGTCCTGGAGCAGGGCCGCGCCATCGCGAAGCGCAGGGGCCAGAAGGGACGCCGGCAGGCACCGATCATCCCCCCGCACTCCGCGGAGGGGCCGCAGGTGCGACGGCAAGAGGCCCTCATGAAGGCGTGGGCCCTGCTCAGTCCCACCAGGCACGGGGACCGAGCTCTGCGCCTCAAAGCCAGGCTGAGGCTTCCCAAGCCTCGGCCCCAAGCCCAAGCCCGCCCGCGAGATCGTCGAGCTCCGCGCCGGCGGCGCCGGCTGCACCCCTCCCTGCACCGGCGGCTGCACCTGTCCCTGCACCGGCGGCTGCACCATCGCCGCCTGCGCCCCCAGTCACCGCAGGTGCGCAGCACACGCCCGCCCTGAAGAGCGGAGGGCAAGGGGCGAGGCGGAGAGCGAAGAGGCCAGGGGCGCGCGGGCCTGGCAGCAGGGTCCGTCGCGGTCACGGCAGGGGCCTCACGCACGCGCAGAGCACGCGCACGCTGCGCAGCGCCGCGTCGCTTCGAGGTGCATCAGATCTCTTCGCCACGCCGCAGGCACCTGTGCACAGCGGGCGCGCAGCCGGCGGCCCCAAGGCAGGCTCTTCGCACCGCACGGTGGGCAGGGCAGGCGCAGGAGAACGCCCATCAGGCGAGGCGGGGCGGCAGACGGAACCGACGATCCTCACGCGCACGATCACGAAGATCGTGCGCGTGATCCCAAGGCTCGCCTTCATCCTCATAGCGGGATCAGCCCTGCTTGCGATCGCGTTCCTCCTGCAGTCGAGGCTCGCTGAGCGCCGCGCGAAGAGGCTCGACAGGGAGAGGGGCAGGCTCGCCGCCGACATCGGCAGCCTCCAGGCCGCGCTGCTTGCGGAGCCGGAGGGGAGCCTTTCGAGCGCGCAGGCGACGGTCGCCTACAGGCCGGCGGAAGGTCCAGGGGCCGGCGGCGACTTCTACGACGTCTTCAAGCTCGGCGAGGGGCGGCTTGCGATGATAGTCGGCGACCTCTCAGGGCATGGCCGCGCAGCGCTTCGCCACACGGCGCTCTTGAGGTTCACGCTGCGCGCCCACCTCCAAAGCGGGCGCGGACCGCGAGACGCGATCGCAGCGACGGGCGCCGCCCTCTCAGGCGAGCTCGACGACTGCTTCGCGACAGTTGCAGTCGCGATCTACGACGAGCACGACAGAACGCTCATCTATTCGACCGCCGGTCACCCGCCCCCTCTGATCTGCGGTGAGAGAGCGCTCCCGACGGTGAGCGCAGGCTCCTCGCCGCCGATCGGCAGCGGCCTTCACACCGGCAGGCGCGAGACCGTCGTCGATCTGAGGGGCGCAGCAGCCGTCTGTCTCTACACCGATGGGCTGACAGATGCAAGCGCGGCAGGCGAGCTGTTCGGCACAGGCCGCTTGGAAGCGGAGCTGAGAAGCCTTCGCGACGGGGTGAGCGCCCAGAAGCTGGTGGAGGCGGTGCTCGCAAAGACCGATCACCGGCGGGACGACATCGCAGCCTGCGTCCTGATCGTCGACGGCGGAGGTGAGGCGCCAAGGATCATCTCTGAGCAGATTCTGCTCGACGCCGCCGACTTGGAAAGAGGCCGTCTCAGCGCGTTCCTCTGCGCCTGCGGCGTGGAGGATCGCAGCTCAGAGGCGGTGAGCAGCGCCGCAAGGCAGCTGATCGAAGCGAAGGGAGAGGCCCTCTTGGACGTGCTCTACATCGATGGGAAGCAGGAGCTGAGGATCTCCTCGCCTGTGGCGCTGAGCTCAAAGGGCACCGAGACGAGCTCACACGGGACCGAGACGAGGTCAGAGATTCAGATGACCTCGAGGGTGCAGATCGGGCACGAAGTCGAGCTGGGCGCCGAGGAGGAGCCCACCCTGCGGCGAGGCTCCACGCGCGCTGAGCAGCTTGCGGCAGGTGGCGAGGCGAGAGGGATGCTGCGATGAGCAGGACGCGCTCCACCGCAAGCCCATCGCCTGCCCTCGACGAGCAGGCGAGGATCGCGGCTGGCCTCGCACTGACAGCGATGCCGTTCGCAAATGGAGAGGAAGCCGACCTCGACTGCTGGCTGAGGATCCTCCGGCTTCATGGCGAGGCTGGCGCCGCCCTCCAGTCCCTTGGCGTCGGTGAGGCGGCCTTGAGCCACGAGGCGCCGCAGGGCGGGCAGACACAGAGTCGGGGCGAGCGCTTCAGCCCCGACGTCGACCCAGAGAGCAGAGTGAAGGCGGTGCTGAGCAGTGCGGCGCAGATCGCAAGCGAGCGTGACGCCGCCCTCGTCAGCACGGCTGACATGCTGCGCGCGCTGCGATCGGTCTATGGTGAGCAGCTCGACAGAGCGCTCGAGGCGAGAGGCACCGACAGAGCGGAGGTCTGGGCGCGGCTCAGCAGGCGCAAGAGCTGAGCAGAGACCACCTCCACTGCAGATCCGGCACCCCTCCACTGCAGATCCGGCACCGCTCAGGCGCGGCGAGACGCGTCTGCGCCGGACCTGTGACGAACGGGGATTCTCACCCGGATTTCACCGGCTTACCCCCATGCTCGTCCTGCAGGCACCGTGCGACACTTCGCAGGTGAGCACCGGCGGCAGCACAATCGGCACCGACGGCAGTGGAGAAGGAACCGTGGGCGGGGCGGGGGCAACCGCCGGCGCAGCGGCCGCCGCCCCCTCTGGGTTGACGCAGGCTGAAGCGGAAGAGCGGCTCGCTCGGTTCGGGCTCAACGTGCTCGCCCCTGAGCGCCGTCATCTGCTGCGCAATCTCGCCTCCAAGCTCACGGGGCCTGTGCCCTATCTGCTCGAGGCGGCGATCGTGCTCGAGGTTCTCACGGGCAAGGTGACCGAGGCGATCATCGTCGCCGCACTGCTCATCTTCAACGGCGCGCTCAGCTTCGTCCAGGAGGGAAGGGCCGCAAACGCCCTGGCGCTGCTGCGCAGCCGCCTCGCCATCCGCGCCCGGGTGAAGCGTGACGGTCGCTGGCAGGTGCTCGACGCGGAGCAGATCGTCCCTGGAGACATCGTGCACATTCGGGTCGGTGACATCGTGCCCGCCGACATCGCCGTCAGCGAAGGGACGGTCTCAGTCGACCAATCCGTGCTCACCGGCGAGTCTGCCGATGTCGAGGTGAGCGAAGGCGGCAACTGCTGGTCCGGCTCGATCGTCCACCGTGGCGAGGCGACTGGCGAGGTCCAGGCCACCGGCTCGAAGACCTGCTTTGGCCACACCGCAGAGCTCGTGCACACGGCGAAGACGGCGACCCATCTCGAGCAGACGATCTTCAAGATCGTGTGGGCGCTGCTCTCGCTCGACGGAGCGCTCGTCGCAGCGATCATCGTCTATGGCATCACCTCCCACCTGTCGGCGAGCGAGCTGCTGCCGTTCGTGCTCATCCTCGTCGTCGCCACCGTCCCAGTCGCGCTTCCCGCGACATTCACCCTCGCGACCTCAGTCGGCGCCCTCGAGCTCGCGAAGGCCGGGGTGCTCGTCACCCACCTCTCCGCGATCGAGGAGGCGGCCGCGATGGACATCCTCTGCACTGACAAGACTGGCACGATCACGGAGAACCGTCTGTCGATCGTCGGCGTGCACCCCTTCGGCGCCCACACCGACGCGCAGGTCCTCTCGATCGCAGCGGCGGCCTCCGAAGAGGCCACGCAGGACCCGATCGACCTCGCCGTGCTTCAGGCGGCGAGGTCGGCGGAAGCACCTGAGGCGGGCGCGAAGCGCAGCTTCGTGCCATTCGACCCCGCGAGCAAGCGCTCTGAAGCGACCCTGCAGGTGCAGGGCGGCGAGCTGCGCGCGATCAAGGGCACCCCTGCGGTCGTCGCCTCACTCGCGAAGGCGCCGCCATCCGACCTGGCCGAAGCGGTCTCAGGGCTCGCCTCCGGAGGCGCAAGGGTGCTCGCCGTCGCCTCAGGCGCGAGGCAGCTCGAGGTCGTTGGCCTGCTCGCCCTCGGCGACCCGGTTCGCGCCGATTCAGCCGCTCTCGTCAGCCACCTCCACGACCTCGGCGTCCGCGTCGTGATGGTGACAGGCGATGCGGCCCCAACCGCGGTCGCTGTGGCGCGCGAGGTGGGCATCGGCGAGCGCGTGGGCTCCGTCGAGGACCTGAGGGCACGCAGAGCCGAGGAGATCGACTTCGACGTGCTCGCAGGCGTGCTCCCCGAAGACAAGCTTTCGCTCGTCGAGCTTGGGCAACGCTCAGGGCACGTGATGGGCATGACAGGCGATGGGGTCAACGATGCCCCCGCCCTGAAGCGAGCTGAGGTCGGGATCGCGGTCTCCAACGCCACCGACGTCGCGAAGGGGGCGGCGAGCCTCGTGCTCACCGACGAAGGGCTGAGCAACGTCTCATCGGCCGTTCAGACGGGGCGCCGCGTCTATCAGCGGATGCTCACCTACACCCTCAACAAGATCGCGAAGACCTTCCAGGTGTCCCTGTTCCTCGGGCTTGGGCTGCTCGCCACTTCAGACTTCGTCACGACCCCTCGCCTCGTGCTGCTGCTGCTGTTCGCAAACGACTTCGTGACGATGTCGCTCGCGACCGACCGGGTCGGATTCTCCTCCCGTCCGGACCGCTGGCAGATCCGAGCGCTGTCGTTCGCCGCCCTCGCCGTCGCGATCCCCTGGCTCGCCTTCGCGTTTGGCACCTTCTTCGTCAGCCGCGATGTGATCGGTCTCAGGCTCGCAGCGACACAGACGCTCGTGTTCGTGATGCTCGTCGCCACGGGCCAGGCGACGATCTACCTCGTTCGCGAGCCGCACCACCTGTGGGCATCGCGCCCAAGCACGTGGATGCTTGCCGCGACGGTCGGGGACCTCATCCTCGTCAGCATCTTCGCGACGAGCGGCATCCTGATGGCCGCCGTGCCGCTCCTCGACGTCGGCGTCCTGCTCGCAGCCGTGCTCGGGGCGACGATCGCGCTCGACCTCGTGAAGGCTCCGCTGCTCGTGAGGATCAGAGGCGAGACGACGCCGAGTCGATTGGCGGTGTCGTGAGGATGACGCGCCCGGACGGTGCAAGGCCGAAGGCGGCAGGTGCATCGACAGCCGAGCCGGCAGGAGCAGCGGCATCAGAGAAGGCAACGGCATCGGCAGCGCGGACGACGAGAGCATCGGGACCAGAGGCGGCAACAGGCGAGAGAAACCAGTGAAGCAACGGAAAGGACGTGCAAGTCAGATGGGCACAGCACGAAGTGCAGGCGGCGGCGCAGACGGACCGCTCGCAGACGGACCGCTCGCCGACGATGAGCTCGCCGCGATCGACGCCTGGTGGCGATGCGCGAACTACCTCGCGCTCGGCCAGACCTACCTCATGGACGATCCGCTGCTCGAAGTGCCGCTCACCGCTCAGATGATCAAGCCGACGCTGCTTGGGCACTGGGGCTCTGCGCCGGGCATGAACTTCATCTACGTCCACCTCAACAGGCTGATCAGAACGTTCGATCTCGAGATGATCTACATCGCGGGGCCTGGACACTGCGGTCACTCCATGATCGCCGGCGCGTATCTCGACGGCACCTACAGCGAGGTCTACCCGAACGTCTCACTCGACAGAGAGGGGCTCAGGCGCCTGTTCCGGCAGTTCTCGTTCCCTCGCGGAGTGCCAAGCCACGTCGCGCCGGAGACCCCCGGCTCCATCCACGAGGGCGGCGAGCTCGGCTACAGCCTCCTGCACGCGACGGGAGCGGCCTTCGACAATCCGGATCTCCTCGTCGCGGCAATCGTCAGCGACGGCGAGTTCGAGACGGGTCCGCTCGCCGCGAGCTGGCACTCGAACAAGTTCCTCAATCCGAGCAGGGATGGAGCAGTGCTGCCGATCCTGCACCTCAACGGCTACAAGATCGCACTGCCGACTGTGCCGGCGAGACTCGAGCCGGGTGAGCTTCAGGAGCTGCTGCACGGTGCGGGCTGGGCGCCGATCACCGTCGCGGGCGATGAGCCCGCGGTCATGCACCAGCAGATGGCCGCCGCCCTCGACGAGGCGATCGGCGAGATCCGCTCGATCCAGGATCGCTGGCGCTCAGGGCAGGGGAGGGGGCGTCCGCGCTGGCCTGTGGTGATCCTCGCCTCCCCCGCAGGCTGGACGGCGCCAAAGACGGTCGATGGCGTCCCTGCGGAGGGAACCTTCCGCTGCCACCTCACGCCGCTCGAACGCCCAAGGAGCGATCCCAGCCAGCTCGCCCAGCTCGAAGCCTGGCTCTCGAGCTACCGCCCTGAGGAGCTCTTCGACGAGAACGGCGCTCCCGTCGCAGCGATCAGAGCGCTCGCCCCAAAGGGCGCCGCTCGAATGAGCGCGAACCCGCATGCGAACGGCGGCGTCCTCCTCCGCGACCTCGTGCTCCCTGACATCGAGCCCTACGCCGTCGCAGTCGACTCGCCTGGAGGCGTCGACGCAGAGGCCACCCGCGTGCTTTCCGGCTGGCTTCGCGACGTGCTCGTGCAGAATCCTGACCGGTTCAGGGTCTTCGGCCCTGACGAGACCTCCTCGAACCGACTCAGCCATCTCTTCGAGGCAACCGACCACGAGTTCATGGGCGAGATTCGCCCGACCGATGAGTCCATCTCCCCCTCCGGGCGCGTGATCGATGTGCTCAGCGAGCATCTGTGCCAGGGCTGGCTCGAGGGCTACCTGCTCACGGGGCGTCACGGCATCCTCAACACCTACGAGGCCTTCGCCCACGTCGTCGACTCGATGTTCAATCAGCACGCGAAGTGGATATCGAAGTGCAGGCAGATTCCCTGGCGGCGGCCGATCCCCTCGCTCAACTACCTGCTCACCTCCCACGTCTGGCGCCAGGACCACAACGGATTCACCCATCAGGACCCTGGGTTCCTCGATCTCATGGTGAACAAGAAGGCGGAGGTGATCCGCATCTACCTGCCGCCGGACGCGAACTGCCTGCTCGCCGTCGCAGAGCACTGCCTCGCCTCACGTGACCACGTGAACGCGATCGTCGCCGACAAGCAGGCGGCGCCGGTGTGGCTTGCGATCGACGCCGCGAGACGTCACTGCGCGAGCGGGATCGGCATGTTCGAGTGGGCAGGCAGCGACGACGGCGGCGAGCCGGATGTCGTGCTCGCATGCGCCGGCGACGTCCCGACGCTCGAGACCCTCGCGGCGGTCGCCCTCTGCCGTGAGCGGTTCCCTGACCTGAAGATCCGAGTCGTCAACGTCGTCGACCTGATGGTCCTCGAGCCGCCGGGCGAGCACCCTCACGCCCTCAGCGACCGCGACTTCGACGACCTGTTCACAGCCGACAGGCCCGTCGTCTTCGCCTTCCATGGCTACCCCTGGCTGATCCACCGGCTCACCTACCGGCGCACGAACCACGACAACATCCACGTCCGTGGGTACAAGGAGGAGGGCAGCGTCACCACCCCCTTCGACATGGCCGTCGCAAACGACATCGACCGCTTTCACCTCGTCGCCGACGTTGCTGAGCGGGTGCCGAAGCTCGCAGCGCACGCCGCCGCGACGAAGCAGTGGCGCCGCGACAAGCTCGCCGAGCACGAGCGCTGCATCACCGAGACAGGCGAGGATCTGCCTGAGGTGCGCAACTGGAGGTGGCCAGGTGGCCGTTGAGGGCCCAGGCGAAGCCCACGCCGAGATGGAGGACGAGCACCGATGGACAGGCAAGCAGAGGACGTCGACGTCGTTGTGATCGGTGCCGGCGGCGGCGGCTACCCTGGGGCGTTCCTGCTCGCCCGCGCGGGGCGACGGGTCGTCGTGGTCGACCCGATCGGCAACCTCGGTGGCGACTGTCTCGCGGAGGGGTGCGTCCCATCGAAGGCGGTGAGGGAGGCGAGCCTCGTTCGTGCCCGTGCGACTCGCTATGCGACATTCGGGCTCGAAGGTGCACCGCCTGAGGTCAGCTGGCGTGGCGTGCTCGCCCACAAGGACCGCGTCCAGGAGACGCGCTACCGCCAGCACTCCGCGGAGCTCGCCAGATCGGCGATCACGTTCCACACGGGCACGGCGATCGTGACTGGCGAGCAGACGATCGAGGTCGAGCAGACCGATGGCGGCACCCGCCGCTATCGCTTCGCTGACCTCGTTCTTGCCACCGGATCCGCCCCAAGCCGGCTCCCAATCCCTGGCGCAGAGCTTGCGCTCACCTCCCACGACCTGTTCCGTCTCGGTGCCGATCTGCCGTTCCCCGCGCGACCGGTGATCATCGGAGGAGGCTACATCGGCGTCGAGACCGCCTCGATGCTCAGCAACCTCGGGGCCGAGCCGACGGTGCTCGAGGCCACCGATGGGCTCCTGCCGGGCTTCGACGTCGAGCTCGCCTCGAGCCTTCAGGCGCAGCTCGAAAGGCGCATCAGCATCACAACTGGCGCGATCGTCACCGCGATCGAGCGCGCAGGCGGCGGCGGCTATGTCGTCTCCTACCGCCGCCCCCAGACGGCGTCTGAGCAGATCGCAGCGCAGCAGGGCGCGGCCCAGGTCTCCTGCGACGCCGTCATCATGGCAACCGGGCGCCACATCGTCCTGCCAGAGGGGGTCGAGCACCTCGGACTCGCCTCGGACAGGGCGCCCGAGGTCGACCACCAGATGCGCAGCCACAACCCCCACGTCTATGCGCCTGGGGACGTCAACGGCCGCAGCATGCTCTTCCACTCCGCCGTGCGTCAGAGCCTCGTCGCCGCCCACACGATCCTCGCAGGAGGCCAGCCCGTTGACGCGATGAGCTTCGAGTCCGTGCCGATGACGGTGTTCACCGAGCCGGAAGTCGCCCACGTCGGGGCCACCGAGGCTGAGGCGACCGAGCGCTTCGGTGAGGTCGACGTCACCCGCTACAGCTACGAGGAGGACGCGAGAGCGCAGATCCTCGATGAGACAGAGGGCTTCATCAAGCTCGTCTTCGATGGGAGAAGCGGGCGCCTCGTAGGGGCGCAGGTGTTCGGCCTAGACGCCGCGCAGCTCATCGCTCCCCTCGCCCTCGCCGTCAGCGCTGGCCACTCTGCAGCGACGCTCGCGGAGATCGCCTTCCCCCACCCGATGATCTCTGAGGGCATCAACAAGGCTGCGCGCGCTCAGCACGCCTGAATCGGCGGAATCGCCAGGTCGGCGGCATCGCCAGGTCGTCAACACCGCCAGATCAGCGACATCGCCGGGTCGGGGCATCACCGGGTCGGCGGCATCGCCGGACCAAACGTCCATGGAGCGGCGCAAGCGCACATGGGCAGCACAAAAAGGCGTATAGTCGATCGGTAATGAGACATTTGCTCTCGTTTCCCGACCCACTCAACGAGCGCGCTGCCAGGATCGTCGCGGCGGCCGTGCTTGCGCTCGCGCTCGTCACGCTCGGCACAGGGTTCTACTGGCTGCTTCTGCCTCTCGCCTACGGGTTCATCGCGCGCACCCTCGCGGGCCCCAAGCTCAGCCCGCTCGCCTACCTCGCAAGCCGTCACATCGCTCCTCGCCTCGGACCGCCGACGCTCGTGCCTGGACCACCGAAGCGTTTCGCGCAGGGCATCGGCGCCGTGCTCAGCACCGTCGCGGCCACCGCCGCACTTGGCACCGGATCGCACGCGCTCGCCGACGGCCTGCTCGCAGCCCTCGCCCTCGCGGCTGGCCTCGAGTCCATCTTCGCCTGCTGCATCGGCTGCAGGCTCTTCGGCCTGCTGATGCGGGCTGGACTCGTGCCCCAATCCGTCTGCGAGGACTGCGCCGACATCTGGAGTCGCAGCCGCTGACTTCGGGGCCTCGCCGAAGAGCCCGAGCCGAGACCGGACGCCTGAGCGAGCTTGCGACGGGTCCACCAGCCACAGCGAGCAGAGGAGGCCGACCGGACCTGAACGCGGACGGGCCCGACCTCTCAGCACACGTTGAGCGCTACCGCGCGACGCATGACCACTGCCACCCGCACGAGGCGCTCGACATGGACTTCCCGATCGACCGCTGCATCCCCGCACGAGAGGAAGAAAACCCCGTGAACGCCACACCCAAAAAATCGAGGAGTCTGTCTCAGAAGCTTGACGGAAGACACCCCAAGCCCGTCGACCATCCAGCTCCTCTGGCATGAGTCCGGTATCGCGGTCGCTTCGCAGGGCTAGAATCCACATGTGCTCTGGAGGAGGTCGAAGCGGCTGCCTGCGGCGGGTCGTGGCGACGCTGGCTCGGCGTTGACACCCTCGCTGAGGGTGACGGCAAAATCTACGGGCAGCGGCGCTGCGCTGCGGATCGAATCAGGCGTGCGAGAGACCGGATCCGCCAGCCAACCGAAGCTCACTCGGCCCGCGCCGGCGGGGAAGCCCGCGGCAGATCTCAGCGCCGGACGCAAGCTCGGAGTCGACGGCTTTGTGGCGATCGATTTCGAGACTGCCACCGCGTCACGGGCGAGCGCATGTGCTGTTGCACTTGCGATCGTCACAGCAGGCGACGTAACCGACGTGCGTCGCTGGCTCATCCGGCCGCCGGACAACAAGTACGACGGCTTCAACATCTCACTGCATGGGATCACTCCGGACATGACGGCGGATAGCCGGGCGATGGTCGAAGTGTGGCCAGAGGTGGTCGATGTCGTGGGAGATCGGCCGCTTGTCGCGCACTACGCGGCATTCGACATCAGCGTGCTGCGTGCTGCGCTGGCGACCGAGGGCGGCGCCTGGCCAGATCTCGTGTACTACTGCACAAGGGCGTTGAGCAGGCGTGCGTGGCCCGGCTTGCCCTCCTACGGCCTCGTCGACATCGCCGCGGAGTGCGGCATCACGTTTGCGCACCACGATCCTGGGGCAGACGCTGCGGTCGCCGCCGAGCTCGCCATCGCGTGCTGTGGCGCGGCGTCGACGCGCGATCTCGCGGACGCGAGTCGCATACTCCGCGTCAGGGCAGGCCGTCTGAGTGGTGACTGATCGAGGCCGAGCGGCGTCCAGCGGTCACGACTCGCAGAACTGCGCCCGACTATTGATGATGTGCCCATCGACAGTCCATTCACTAATAAGACAGTGGTCTTCACCGGGACTCTCTCGTGTGGACTGACGCGCCTTCAAGCGGCACAGCTCGTGGTCAACGCCGGCGGCCACACAACAGACAGCGTCTCCAAGAAGGTCGACTACCTCGTGCTTGGGCTGCAGGACGCGAGCAAGGTCAGGGACGGCGTCCATTCGGGCAAGATGCTGCGAGCCGCGGAACTGCGAGATGCGGGCAGCGCGATCGAGCTGCTCTCCGAGGACGACTTTCTCAGGATGCTCCCCACCTGACGGGTCCAGGGCGCCGGGTTGCGGCTAGGCCGACACCCGACGCCGTTGCAGGACGTTCAAGCGGCAGCGCGGCTCGTAGACGCGGGCGAGTTCACGCTTGATGTGACGGATCGCGCCAGGTTGCTCGAGAGCTAACGCCGTTGCAGGACGTTCAAGCGGCAGCGCGGCTCGTAGACGCGGGCGAGCTCACGCTTGATGTGACGGATCGCGCCAGGTTGCTCGAGAGGTGTGGGGACTGGGTGCAGGTCGCGTTGACAAGGCTGCAGGGCGCTCTCCACTTGGAGTGGACCCGTTCTCGTGGACAGTGGTGGGCTTGCTCGGCCTAGTCGGTTGTCGTGGTTGTGGTTGTCCTGTTCTCGTATTCGGTGGGGCTGAGATATCCGAGCGTGGAATGTCTTCTGTGGCGGTTGTAGAAGCCTTCGATGTACTCGAAGACCTCAGCGCTGAGCTCGCGTCTCGTGGGCCACGGTTTGCGGTGCACGAGCTCCTTCTTGAGGGTCGCGAAGAAGCTCTCAGCGACGGCATTATCGAAGTAGTCGCCGCGTGAGCCCATCGACACCGCGATGCCGGCGTCCCTGGCCTGCTGGCCGAAGGCCAGACTGACGTATTGCTTGGCCTCAACCGGTCCTCGCAACAGCCGCTGTTTTCAGTAGTTGAAGACAGTGGTTTATCAGGTGCGTGTGGTCGTTCTCTTCTCGGAGAGACGGAGACGACCCCGAAGGGGCCGTACTACGGAGGACCAGCACGCTCGTGTGCCCTCCGCGTTGGCAGCGTTCGACGTGTTGACCGGGCGCGCCCGGCTGGATGCGCCTGAACTTGCGTTGCGGTGAACGGTGGACGCTGCTGCGGGTCAGCTCGACGGTGAAGGTGGCGCCGATGCGCTCGAGCGAAGATGCTCATCCAGCGCCTCGGCCGGCGTTCTGAAGCCGAGTGTCTTGCGAGGCCGGCTGTTGAGCGTGGCGGCGACCGCGGCGAGATCCTCAGCGCTGTGTCGTGCGAGGTCTGTGCCCTTCGGGAAGCACTGTCTGAGCAGGCCGTTGGTGTTCTCGTTGCTGCCGCGCTGCCAGGGACTGTGAGGATCACAGAGATACACCGGCAGGCCCGTCTCAATCCGCAGCTCGGTGTGCTGGGACATCTCGGCGCCTTGGTCCCAGGTCAACGAGCGGCGCAGCTGCATGGGCAGCGTCGTGATCGCCTCGGCAATCGCGTCGCGC
>JAJYUP010000213.1 GCA_021792455.1 Actinomycetes bacterium
CCGGCGAATGGACTTGAGTCGCCCTACACGCTCCCAACAGGAGCGGACGAGGGCGGGAGGACCGCCACCTCAAGTTCTACGCCACACGGGACAACCTCCCCCATGATGTCGTGACGGTGTGGGGCAGGGTTGTGCGTGGCTGGAAGCTGTTTGTCTCGGTGACGTTCATCTCGATCTTGATGCGGATGCGGCCGATGCCTTCTGTTGGTTGGCCGTCGAGGTAGACGTGGACCATCTGTCCGGATCGTTGCCGGCCTGCGACGGTGAGCCCGACCCTCTCGGCGATTCTTGCGATCGCCTGCGTGTATGGCTTGATGCCCGTGTTGGTTGAGCGTACGTAGTCCAGGTCTTCGGAGTAGCGCAATGCGGTGGGTAGGTGCAGCTTGTGCAGGCATGTGCCGCCGCGCATCGCCAGCTCGGCGCCAAGTGTCTGGTCGCGTGCAATCTCGATCATCAGGCGCGAGAGGAGGAGATCCTGCTCGATCTGCACACGATCTGGCCACGGCGCCTTGGCTCGCCATGCGATCAGAGCGGGCCGGTCGATCACAGGTCGCCCTCCACACAGGCGTTGATTTGCAGGTTCCAGTCGCTGTCGATCGGACCACGCGCTGGCAGTGTGCGCACAAGTCGCGTCGGGTGCTGCCCGTCTGAGAGTGCAAGCTCGCGCAGGGGGTCTAGCTCCAAGTCCATCCGGTAGCGGGCGAGTAGCCATCCCAGGCGGCGCGCAACCGATCGGGAACGCAGCCTCGCAAGCCGTGCGAGCTGCGTCACGTCAACATCGCCGATCTGCGCGATGACCGTCGCGATGTTGCTCAGTCCGCCAGACTGCTCGGGATGGACGATGAGATCTATGAGGGTCGTCTCGGGCCTCGCGACCCGGACACGTCCTGTATCGACCGGGCGCTCTTCGACTGGCATTTGGTCGAGATGCTCGTTGGTGTAGAAGCGCAGCTTGACCCGCTCGATATCGCGGTCGGCGACATGCCGGTCAACCATCACCTGGAAGAGCTGGGGCGCTTGGTGCGCCGCTCCGTGCATCGCGGCGGCGCTCAGCAGGCCGACGTAGTAGCGGCGCCCAAGCGTGCGCATCATCGCGTCGATGAACAACTCCCCAGGCAGCACTCGCCAGGAACGAAACTCTGGCGGCACGACGACGTAAAGCCCTCGCGTCGGAGAGAACATCGCTCCTTTGCGGCGTAGGCGCTGCAACCCTGGGTAGACATGCGCGGTCGGCATGTCCGCAAGCTGGGCGACCTCTGATGAAGTCACCCAGTAGCGACCTTCAGAGATCAAAGCGTCCGGGAGTTGCGCGATTGACGGCACTTGCGGCATTCTAACGCAAGACGTTAGTTAGCGCAATATAGCGTCGCAAGGCATCGGGAACCGTCATGCTTCGCTCTTCGACCATCGTGGTGTCTCCTTCACGTCGGACTGCAGGAACAGCCGACGAGTTCGGCGCCACGGTGGCCGAACCCTCTCCCTGAGAGCGCAGCTCGCGACGCCCGCTACACCACTTCTACCGACATGACCCACGTTTGCGTTACGGGGTGCTCCGTCTCGTATTCGGTTGGGATGACCATGCTCAGGACGCTGTGGCGCCTACGGGTGTTGTGCCAGGTCTAGATGCAGTCGTGGATCGCGCTGCGCAGCACAGAGCGGCGCCCACGCGTGCGATCGCGCAGGCCGTCAGCCGCGAGCATGCGGCCCACGGCGAGGCAGACAGGCGCGCAGGTGGCTCAGGAACACCACCTCGAAGGCCTCGAGCAGGAGGCCGGTGAGGTCATCGACCGCTCCGCTCCGAAGCGGGCGGCAGGCGATCTCAACGTGGACATCGCAAAGCGGCAGCTGTCTCTGCCCTCATATAGACTCGGCGCGAGGTTCGATCATGACGATCGCGGCGCCGCCTGTCGGCTCCGCAGGGAGGCTGGAAGCGATGCGCAGCATGGCAGGGGGGCGCAGCAGGGTTGGCGTTATCGCTCTGTTCATATCGCTGATGCTCGCATCGGCGGCGATCGCAGCGCCCGCGGCAGCGTGGGCCGACGGGACGGGGAGCGACCTCGTGATCGGACCGATAAAGGTCCATCACCACTTCACGCTCAGCCTCGGTGTCGGCTGCGGCAGGGAAGCGAACACCTCGACTGGCATCACCTTCCTGCGCGGGAACGCGAGCCGCGCGCTTGCGCTCTTCGACTACACCGTCAGCTCACACTGCACGCTCCGCGGCTCGCGGGCGACCGTGTCCGCCTCGGCGGGAAAGCTCGTTGAGCTCTCGCTCCACGTGGCGAGCGTCGGGCGGGCGGTGAAGCTCCCCTCGCCCCCCTCGTGCAAGGGGCACGAGGTGAGCCGCCCCGTGAAGCTCGCGGGCAAGCTGATTCTGCGCATTCATCCTGGCGTCTTTGGCACCGTAGCGGTGCACCGCATCGCTGGAGCACTCGACAACACGGCCTCGCTTCGCTGCACTGAGCCGAAGGGCCAGATCCCATCGATCGACCTGACGGCGACTTTCGGCAGCCCCGGCAGCGAAGTGACGCTGACCGCGAGCGAGTCTCGCAGTGGCAGACGCGAAGTCACGGTCGCGAAGACGGATGACATCTCGAGCTCGCTGACGGGCAGCTACGTGCTCTCGCTTCACGGCGGCGCCGCGCTGTTCTCTGCGAGCAGGAGCCTCGAATCGGCGAAGGTCTCAGCTCTGCGCGGCTACTCGCGCGGCTCGCTCTCCTTCGCGCCGAGCAGCGCCTGCGTGAGCACGCCGAAGTACCGATTCGGGACGCTGAGCGGCACGCTGACCGTCGCAGATCCCGCGGGCGGCGCGATCCAACTCGTCGGCTCACAGGCGACGTTCGCGTCGCTGACGACAGAACTGGGCGTGCCAGCTCTCTGCACGCCGCCCTCCCCCTAGCGCGAGAGGGCGCGGAGCCGCGTCGGACGGGGCGCTGAGCGGTCCGAGAGAGGCGTTGAGCCGCGTCGGACGGGGCGCTGAGCGGTCCGAGAGAGGCGTTGAGGATGTATCGTCGCAACAGGTTGCGAATGCCTGCTGATCATCCTGAGCGCCTGCGGCGGGCGCGTGGTCGCAGATCTGCGGCGGCGATCTTTGCCTCAGGGCTTCTGGCGGCCCTCGCTCTGATCTTTGCCGCCGGTGGCCCCGCGGAGGCAGGCGGCGCCCACCGGCCCACAGGCGGCGCCCACCGGCTCAGAGGCGGCGCCCACCGGCTCACAGGCGGCGCCAACCGGCCCAGGAGCGGGCAGGCTGCGCGCCCTCGAGGAGCAGGCACGAGGCGATGCCCTGTTGTGGACCTGCCCCCACAGCAGTGGGCTTCGATGCCGAACGCGCTGCTCGATGT
>JAJYUP010000214.1 GCA_021792455.1 Actinomycetes bacterium
GGCAAGCGCGCTGGCGCTCGCGGTGATGACTGCACTGACGGGAGCGCTGCACCAGGACGGCCTCGCCGACACCGCCGACGGGCTTGGCGCGCGCGGCGGAAGGCAGCGTCGGCTCGCGGCGATGCGCGACCACGCAGTTGGCGCCTTCGGCGTGCTTGCCCTGCTGTGGTGGGGCATTCTGATGCTGACGACGGTTGCATCCCTGCACGGTCTCCGCGCCTTTGACGTCCTTCTCGTCGCCGGTGCTGTGTCCCGCCTCGCCGCAGTGCTGCACGCCGCGCTGACGAGACCTGCGCGCAGCGACGGGCTTGGCGCCGCGTTCGATGTCAGCGTTCATCAAGCGGCGGCGGCAAGCGTCCTCGCTGCCGCGATCGCCGTGGCGACGGTGGGCCCCACAGCCGGCGGCGTCGCGCTTGCGAGCTCGCTGCTCGTCGCGCTCACTGCCTCCTCCTTGGCTAAGCGCGCGCTTGGCGGGCGCACCGGCGACACCCTCGGCGCAACGGTCGCTCTCAGCGAGGTCGCAGCATGCGTTGCGCTGCTTGCGATTGGATAGAGGCTCGATGAGCATGAGCGCCGCAGGACGCGACTGGGATGGACGGCTGCTGCGATCGCTGCTGTTCGTCCCAGGCAGCGACGCGCACAAGCTCGGCAGAGTCGCATCTTTCGGTGCGGACGCGATCGTCATCGACCTCGAGGACGCCGTTGCAAGCGGGCAGAAGCGCGCCGCGAGGGCGCTCGCCCACGAGTCGATCCCTGCCTGCGGGAGGGGCGGAGCCGCCGTGATCGTGCGGGTCAACGGGATCGAGACCGGCGAGATGGAGGCGGACATCGCAGGCGTCGTGCGGCCTGAGCTCTCTGGTGTGATCGTGCCAAAGCTCGAGAGCATCCAGACGCTGCGCGCAGTCGACGAAGCGCTTGCTCAGGCGGAGCGCGAGCAGGGCATGCCCGTCGGCGAGTTGCGCATGCTTGCGCTGATCGAGACAGCGAAGGGGATCGTTGAATGCGAGCGCATCCTCGAGGCAGCGCCACGACGAACGCACACCGCGATCTTCGGCACCGCTGACTTCTCGACGGAGCTCGGCGTCGAGCTCACCCGGCATGCTTCAGAGCTCTCCTACGCGCGCTCGCGGCTCGTCGTTGCAACGCGCGCTGCGCAGATGGCGACGCCCGTGGACGGACCTTGGCTCGATCTCGAGGACGCTGAGGGCTTGGCCGAAGACTGCAGGCGTTCGCGCAACCTCGGCTTCGGGGGGCGTGTGACGATTCACCCAAGCCAGGTGGGGCCCGTACACGACGCGTACTCTGCGCTCTCGCAAGCGGAGGTGAAGCGGGCAGCGCGCGTCGTCGCGGCTTTCGAGGAGGCGCAGGCACGCGGCGTCGCGTCGATCCGCGTCGATGGGCAGTTCGTCGACTACCCGATCTACCGACGTGCCCGCGAGCAGCTGCGACTCGCCGCTGCCATCAGCGATTGAGAGGACCTGCGCCACGCTCGAGCAGGGTCAGGTTCACCGCGTCGGACCAGCGACGACGCGCGCGTCGTGGAGGCGCCCGATCTCACGCTCGCTGATGCCCAGGACCTCAGCGAGGATCTCGTCTGTGTGCTCGCCAAGCGTCGGCGCCGGGGCCGCTGGCAGTCGCCCTGACGCTGAGAACCGCAGGGGCGATGCAGGTGCGAGGTAGGTGCCGACGCCCGGCTGCTCGATCGTCTGGAACATCGGGTTCGCCTCAGAGCAGCGCGGATCCTCCTCGACGAGCTGACGGAAGGTCTGGTACGGGCCCCAGGAGACGCCGCTGCCGGTGAAGATCTCCCTGACTTCGGAGAGATCGTGTGAGGCGAACCAGGGACGAAGCAGCGCAGCGATCAGGTCACGGGCCTGGAAGCGCCCGCTCTCCGTGTCGAGATCGCAGCCTGTCGCCTGCTCTATCTGCTCGCAGGCCCTGCCTATGCCCGTCTTCTCACGCAGCGACTCCCACTGTGAAGGGGTCAGGGCGACGACCATCACACGCCGACCGTCCCGTGTTTCGAAGTCGTGGCCGAACGCGCCATAGAGGTAGTTGCCATCGCGCGGCTGGTCCTTGCCGCCGAGCTGCACCTCCGCGATCCGCCCGAGATTGCCGACCATCGCGAATGCGACGTCTGACAGGGCGAGCGAGACGAGCTGGCCTTCACCCGTGCGGGCGCGGTGACGCTCCGCCGCGAGCAGTCCAACCGCAGCGAGTGTCCCCATCGCGACGTCCCAGGCGGGCAGAACGCTGTTCAGCGGCTCAGCGAGATTCCGCGGGCCTGTCGCCCAGGGGAAGCCGGTGGCGGGATTTACCGTGTAATCCACCTCGCTCGTGCCATCTGGGTTGCCTGTGAGCGCGACCATCACGAGGTCTGCCCTGCGGGCGGCGAGACGCTCCCAGCTGAGCCACCCGCGGGCAGGGAAGTTGGTGAGGAACAGTCCGCCGTTCTCGCCAGGCGCAGTGATGAGCGCGGTTGCAAGCTCCCGCCCAGCATCGGAGCTGAGGTCGATCTGGATCGATCGCTTGCCCTTGTTCAGACCAGCCCAGAACAGGCTTGCGCCGTTGTGGGCGAGCGGCCAGCGGCGATAGTCGAGTCCTCCGCCTATCCGATCGAAGCGAATGACGTCCGCGCCGAGCTGGGCGAGCGTCATCCCCCCAAGCGGCGCGGCGACGAACGCCGACCCCTCGACGATGCGCAGCCCCGAGAGGATGCCCTTCTCAGGCTGACTGTGCATGCCCTCGCGGGAATGGGCGAGCGCGCGAGCGCCCGCCGCCTGAGGAGCTCCCGACGACGGCTCGCCCTGCGTCGAAGCTGATGCCTGCTGATCAGCCATAGGCGGACGATGGAAGGACCGCGACGAACCGCCAGTCGAGCACCTGATGCTCGATTCCACTCGCCTGCCCGCCGCCCGCTGCCTCACCGCTCGCGCGTCCCTCGCCACCGCCTGCGAGCTGCGATCCGTCCTCGTCGCGACGCGCGGTGACGCGCGAGCGCAGGTGCGCAAGCACGCCGCCTTCGCTTAGAGGGAGCGGCTCGATCCGCTCGAGCTCCAACGTGCTCGTGAGCGTGTCGCCCTCGTAGACGGGCGCAGTGTGATCGCAGCCGTGCCAGGCGACGATCGTGACGAGGTCTGGAAGCGCCCTCGTCGCCTGGGCAGCCGCTATGCCGATCGTGTGCCCACCGTAGAGCAGGCGCTGGCCGCCACGATTGCTGTATCGGTCGTGATGGGCTGCCGCAACGTTGAGGCTGAGCCGCGCAAGCTCAGGGCCGCAGCTGACGACCTCGCCATGCTCGACCCTCCAGCGCTCCCCGACCCTCAGGCGCGAAC
>JAJYUP010000215.1 GCA_021792455.1 Actinomycetes bacterium
CGGCGCTTCGGTACCCGAACAGGGACGCGATCATCGACGAGCGGGGGCCGCTCACCTTCCGGCAGGTTCATCTGCAGAGCAATGCACTCGCGCGGGGGCTTGCGGCCGCGGGCGTCGGCGAGGGTGACGCCGTTGCGGTGATGTGCCGCAACCACAGATGGATCGTCGAGGTGACCGTCGCAGCCTCGAAGCTCGGTGCCTCTTCGCTGTATCTGAACACCGCCTTCGCCGGGCCGCAGCTGCTCGATGTGCTGGGCAGGGAGCAGCCGAAGGCGGTGATCTACGACGCGGAGTTCGCGGAGCTGTTCGGGCAGGAGCCGACGAAGATCAGGTTCATTGCCTGGCGGGAGCCGGAGGAGCAGGCCTCTGCGCCGACACTTCAGCAGCTGATCGAGGGGCAGAGCACGGCGGACCTGCATCCGCCGAGCACGACGGGACGGGTCGTGATCCTCACGTCAGGCACGACAGGCACCCCAAAGGGCGCCTCCCGCAAACAGCCGGACTCGCTGGAGCCTGCGGCTGCGCTGTTCTCGAGGATCCCCTTGAAGGCGCTCGGCACGACGTTCATAGCCGCTCCGATGTTCCACACCTGGGGCTACGGGCATTTCACGCTGTCCCTGCCGCTTTCCTCGACGCTTCTGCTGCGCCGTCGTTTCGAGCCGGAGGAGACGCTGAGGGCCGTGGCGATGCACAAAGCAAGCGTGCTCGCAATGGTTCCAGTGATGCTGCAGCGCATCCTCGAGCTGCCGCAGCAGACGATCGCCCGCTACGACCTCAGCTGCCTGAAGGTGATCTCGCTGAGCGGCTCCTCGCTGCCAGGCGAGCTTGCGATCAGGGCGATGGACGTCTTTGGCGACATCGTCTACAACCTCTACGGCTCGACGGAGGTCGCCTGGGCGACGATCGCGACCCCTGCGGAACTGCGCGCCGCCCCCGGCACCGCGGGCAGGCCGCCGATGGGGACGGTCGTGAAGGTGCTCGACGAGGCGGGCAGAGAGGTTCCCACAGGGCACAGCGGCCGGATCTTCGTCGGCAACGAGATGGTCTTCGACGGCTACACAGGCGGAGGCGGCAAGGAGATCATCAACGGCCTGATGAGCACGGGCGACATCGGCAGGTTCGATGCGGAGGGGCGCCTGTTCGTCGAAGGGCGGGACGACGAGATGATCGTCTCCGGCGGGGAGAACGTGTTCCCCCGCGAGGTGGAGGACCTGCTCGCCGACCACCAGGAGATCGAGGAGGCGGCGGTGATCGGGGTCGAGGACCCGCAGTTCGGTCAACGTCTGAAGGCGTTCGTCGTGAAGCGCAACGGCTCCTCTTTGACGGAGCAGGACATCCAGGGCTATGTGAAGGCGAACCTCGCCCGCTACAAGGTGCCGAGGGAGGTCGTCTTCCTGCCGCGCCTGCCGAGGAACGCGACAGGCAAGATCCTGAAGCGGGAGCTGTCGAACGGGGAGTGAGGGAGCGGGAGCGGGGCGATCTCGCCGCTAGCCTTGGATCGATGTCTGCGACAGCGCATCAGCTCGATCTCGCGGCGATGGGGCTGCGCCCAGGCGAAGGCCGCCGCATCGCTCTCACGACGGCGCTGGAGGCGGTGCAGCTCGGCGGAGAGCGGTATGCGCCGGAGCCGCCTGCAGCTGAGGTCCAACTCGAAGTGAGCAGGATGGTGGGCAGCGGCTACGCGCTCCGCCTGCAGTTTCGGGCTGCCCTGTCGGGTCCCTGCATGCGTTGCCTGCAGCGGGCGACGGTCGAGATGGAGATCGACGCCCGTGAGGTGGATCTGCCAGGCGGGGGCGATGAGCTCGACAGCCCCTACATGAGCGGACAGACCCTCGATCTGCACGCCTGGGCTCACGACGCTCTCGTGCTCGGCGCACCGGCGAAGATCCTCTGCACCCCAGGGTGCAGGGGCCTGTGTCCCGAGTGCGCAGCGAACCTGAACGAGGCAGGCAACGAGCATCGGCACGAGCGCCGGCGAGACGCAAGGTGGGCGGCGCTCGAGAATCTGAAGCTCGAGTGAGCGGCTGAGGCTCGCCTGAGCGGCTGAAGCTCGCGTGCGCGGCGCTCGCCCGCGCGGCGCTCGCGGCCTCGCGCGCACAGAGCGTGAGCGAGACGGGCGACAGCACGAGGTTCTCCGGCTGCCGCGGCCTCGCGCCCACCGAGTGTGAGCACTTGCGTCGACGAAGGTGTGGAGGGAAAGCTCGAAGGAGCGACTTCTGCGCCGCTTGCGCTAGCCTACTGCAACCGATGGCGGTTCCAAAGAAAAAGCAGTCCCACAGCCGCACTGCACAGCGTCGCGCTCAGCATCGAATCGAGATCCCCGCGATCAGTCGGTGCCCACGTTGCCACAGCCCAAGGCTTCCGCACAGGGTATGCCGGGCCTGCGGCACCTACGGCGGGCGCGAGGTGCTCGAGGCTGGCGAGGGCGGGCACGACCACCACTAGCCGTTGGGTGCAGTCGTCGCCGTCGACGCGAACGGCGCGGACCTCGGCCCCTCAGAGGTGGCCGCCGGTGCGCTGTTGGCCGCTGAGCAGGGCGTGAAGATCCTGCTGTTCGGCCCGTCAGAGCAGCTGTACGGCCTGCCCTCGACGATCGAGGTGCGTGATGCGCCGGTCTCGATCGCGAAGAGCGCAGACCCCGTGAGCGCGGTTCGAGCCCATCCTGAGGCGTCGATCGTGCAGGCGGCGAAGGCCGTGGGCAGCGGCGAGGCCGACGCGCTGCTCTGCGCCGGCGGCACAGGGGCCGCCCTTGCCGCAGGCCTGTTCAACATCAAGCGCGGGAAGGGGATCCACCGCCCTGCCCTTGCCCTGCCGCTGCCGTTGCCCTCAGGCGATCTCACCCTGCTCGACGTCGGTGCGAACGCGGACGCGCGCCGCGAGCATCTCGTCCAGTTCGCCTTCATGGGCGCTGCCTTCGCGCAGACGGTGCTGAGAATCGAGCGGCCGAGGGTCGCGCTGCTCTCCAACGGCAAAGAGCGGGAGCGGGGCAGCGCGCTTCTCATCGAAGCCCACTCAGAGCTCTCAGAGAGGGCGGCAGAGGCGACGTTCCTCTTCATCGGCAACGTGGAGGGGGGCGATCTCTTCGAGGATGCCGCCGACGTCGTCGTCACCGACGGCTTCACAGGCAACATCGCGCTGAAGCTGATCGAGGGCGCCTCAGCGGCGATGCTCGCAGGCGTGCGAACGGCGGCGCTGTCCTCCCGGAGGGCGAGGATCGGCGGGGCGATGATGATGCCCGCGCTGCGCAGCCTGCGCGAGGAGGTGGACCCTGAGCGGCAGGGCGGCGCCTACCTGCTCGGGCTGCGAAGCCTTGGCGTCATTCCCCA
>JAJYUP010000216.1 GCA_021792455.1 Actinomycetes bacterium
GCCGTTTCCTGGACTTCAGCACCTCCCAGTCGGAGGTGCTGCGCCTCTTCCGTCGCGAGCCCGCAAGCCTCGATGGCCTACGCGAACAGGTGAGCAGGCTCGTCGTCGATGAGATCCAGGACATCAATCCGGTGCAGCACGCCCTGATCGAGCAGATCGTCGGCGGCGACGGCTTCCTCACCGGCGTAGGCGACCACCGCCAGGCGATCTTCGCCTGGCGGGGGGGCAGGATCGAGATCATGGCGAAGCTGTACCAGCGGCTTGCCGACCGGAGCAACACGGACGCGGAGGTGGTCGAGCTGACGCACAACTTCCGCTCCACGCCACGCATCATCGAGCTTGCGAACCGATGGGCGAAGACGATCGGTCCGGTGCCGTCGATGAGCGCGCCGGACATGGAGCATGGACGCGAATCCAGAACCGATCGCCACCCCTCGCACGTTGCCAGCCTCACATTCCAGTCACGCGAAGATGAGGCGCGGTGGATCGCCGAGACGATCCGAAGCCTCGTCGACCCGAAGACGGGAACCGGTGCCGCACACGACACTCCGGACGCGGATCGCGGCCTCACCTATTCCGACATCGCCGTGCTGACCCGTTCCGGCACGGACGCCCGCACCTACATGACCGCACTGGAGTCCGCGGGCATTCCCGCGGTCTTCCGGGGCGGCGATCTCTTCTCACAGCCGGAGGTGCTGCTCATCGTCGCAACGCTGAGCCTGATGGCGGGCGTGAAGCGGTACCAGGGCAGTCTGAACCGTCCGAAGACCCTTCCCGCGCGTATCCGCAACGTCCTCGGCTGCGAACCGGAGCCGACCGCCGTAGTGCAATCGGCCGTCGCCGCCGTGCGGACGGCCGGACTGCCGCTGCCGCGGGATGCCGAGAAGCGCCTTCTCCTCGCCGGCCGGCTCGTCTGTCGCAGGCACGCGGGCGAACCCGTCGCTCCCGCAGAAGCTCGCAAGCTGCATACCGCCGACCTTCGGGCCTACGTCACGCGCTCGGGTAAGCCCCGCCGTGTCTTTCCGCAGGCACTGCTGCATCTTGCTCTGGCCGAGGCCGGTGTTGCGGCCTGGGATGGGATGAGCCCGCGCGCCGAGAGCGCGATGTTCCATCTGGGCGCGCTGAGTTCACTCATCCGCGCCATGGAGACCCCGGGATGGACGGACCCCTCCGACTTTCAGTACCAGATGATCGGCTTGTGCAATTGGGGCGCCGAGTCCTCCCGCACGGAGGAGGCGCCCCTGCTCGTCCAGCCCGAAACCGTCACGATAAGCACCGTCCATTCCGCCAAGGGTCTGGAGTTCCCCGTGGTGTTTCTGGCCGATGTCTGCGCCCAGCGCTTCCCAAGCAAATGGGCCCGCTCCGTTCCCGATCTCCCGTTCGAAGGCGCGGTAGCCGGCCGGATAGATCCGAGCCGACTCGCCGATGGCGAAAACTTCGATGGTGAACGACGGCTCATGTACGTGGCGCTGACCCGCGCGGAGCGCTTCCTGTTCGTGTCCGCGTCCGGTAAACCATCCCAGTTCCAGCGCGCCGTCGACGGACTCACCGGCCAGGTCGGCGGGGTGAGCATACACGGCGGTAACCACCGTCTGGCCGATCTCACCCGAGCGGCCTCCAGGGCCAAGCGCGAGGAACGGCTCGTCTCCTCATTCTCGGACCTGCGCTACTACCTTGAGTGCCCGCACGACTTCTATCTCCGCAAGGTGCTGGGCTTCGCGCCGACCATCGACCAGGCATTCGGCTACGGCCGCGGCGTACACAACCTGCTGCGCGCAATCCATTCCGATCCCGCCACGTGGGCGAAGCTCGCCCGCGAAGACGGCAAGCTCGGGGCTGCGCTGAGCGAGCTTGTCGATCATGGACTGATGTACCTCCGCTACACGGTCGGGGAACCACAGGAACGCATGGAGCGACGCGCGCAGGAGATCGTCGCCGACTACGTCACGAGGTACCGCGATGAGCTTGAACGACTCGAGTTCGAGCCCGAGCGGGAGTTCGAGACGCTGATCGAGGAGGAGCAGATACTCATCTCCGGCGTCATCGACGTCGTGCGCCACGACGACCCGCCGCGCGTTTCGCTCATCGACTTCAAGTCGGGCGAGGCGGACGCCGAAGCCGCCTCGAAGCTGGACACCGAGGAGATGAGGCTCCAGGTGAGCCTCTACGGGGTCGCCGCCAAGAAGGAGCTCGGGTACAGGCCCGACGAGGGCATCGTGCGCTACCTTGCAGAGCGCGACCCGGCAAGCCGGGAACTGATCGTGCCCCTGGATGCCCAGACGCTCGCCGAGGCGCGCGCGACGGTCGCCACTGCGGCGAACGCCATCCGCGACCGCCGCTTCAACGAGGGCCCGACCGGACGCTACGCAGGTAAGACCGTGGGCGGCCGATGCCGAGACTGCGACTTCCTACTGTTCTGCGGGCACGAAGCCGCTGTGACGCAACGCTCTGGAGACGTCACGTCGCGCTGATCCCTGAGGGGGAGGGGAGCAATGGCCGCCGTCAGGTGGGGTAAGACGCTCGCGGTGCCTCGTGACGACGGTGCTGTTCGCGTGGGCGTCGCTTGTCCGCCGCGGACCTCGCCCTCGCATCGTGGCACGCTCTTGCGGGCGTGCGGCGCTTCGGGCATCGGCCCTGCAGCGAGCGGGGCTATAACCTCGAAGGCGGGCTAAGTGCCCGCAGGCATCACAGACTAGTACGTCGCCGACAAGCACGGGGAACTTGTCGAACTGCAGGCAGACGATGCTCGCTCGCGAGAGTTGCTGCGCGATTCGGCTGCGTTCGTGTTTGACGAGATGCCCCGCCTCACGCGGCAGCTGCGAGAGGAAGAACGCGCATGCGATGAGCAGCAACTGCTCGATCCCGATGCCGCTCGACGTACGCTCGCCTCGCTGGCCGCGAGTCTTGCAGAGCTCGAGCCCGCGCTGGCAGCGCTGCGGGCGCGGCAGAGCGAGATCGCGGAGCGGATGCCTCGCATGTCCGTCGTGCCGGCCTCCTCGCGAAGCTCACGCGCCCTCGCGCGCAACTCCTCGGCACTCTGTTTGCTCTCCCGCAGCTGCTGCTCCATCGCGCCGGTCAGCCAGCGATCCTCCTCGCATATGCGGCCAATTCACGTTGACCATGAGACCAGGGTACCTGCGGCTCCGACCTCTCGCATGCCCTGTCGCCCTCGTGGCTGAGGATGCTTGCTGCCACGGTCTGGTGTCCGGGAGCCCGCCCAGCTCAGACTGTCAACGCCACGGAAGGGACCGAGCCGGTATCACCGCACACGGCCGGCAAGGCGCGCGCCGGCTGGGAATGCTCCGTCTCTGT
>JAJYUP010000057.1 GCA_021792455.1 Actinomycetes bacterium
GCATGAAGATCGGCGAGATGCTCGCCGACAGCGGCTGCTCCCACCGGCAGCCCGAGACCTTCGCCATCCCGATGCGCGCCCTCGACGCGAAGCTCGTCATGGACCTGCACCCCAACGACCGCGGCATGAAGGGCACCCACCAGGGCGCGATCATCGCGGGCGGCAACCTCTACTGCCCGGCCACGCCAAGAGCGCTCTTTGCGCTTGGCCCACTGGCGCCTGCGGCAAGCGAGGATGAGAGGACCGAGCACGACCGCAGCTGCGCCGAGCTCTCCCGCTGCAAGCTCTCCCCGCTCTCAGCCCCCGATGCGGATGGGTATCACCGCGTGATCTGCCCAGCGGTCGCCGGCAAGATCCGCTGCCCGCACAGGCCACCCTCGATGACGCTCTCCCACAAGCGCCCCACGATCACAGGCCCACCAGAGCATCCGCCCGCCTGCTGCAGGCAGCAGACGATCACCATCCCGCCGAGCGTGATCGCCAAGACCGCCCAGAAGCACGACTATCCCTCCAAGGCACACCGGGCCTCCTACGCCCGGCGCACAGCCGCAGAGCGCACCTTCTCACGCCTATACGACCCGGCCGCCACCAACATCTCCCGCGGCTGGAGCCGGCTGGTGGGACTGACGCCAAACGCGATCATGCTCGCCTGCGCCACGATCATCGTCAACATGCGCGTCACCGACGCCTTCGCCGCCAGACAGGCCGAGGATCGACGGCGTGCTGAGCACGGGCTGCCGCCACGGCGCCGGGCAAGGCGCCGGCGCAACCCCCAGGACATGCTCGCTGCAAACGCCCACGCGCCACCGGCGACCTGAGCCTGAGCCGCGGGGGTGTCCAGCAGACCATACGGGCGAGAGCAAGCGAGCCTCGACGCCCTGAGGGCTCTCAAAGACCGTCCGGCCAGGCTGAGATCCTTGATCGAGCCGGCGGCGCCGCCCCCGGCAGCAGCACCAGCGCCCCGGCACACGAAGAGCCCGCCGAGAAGGCGACCGGCGAGCCCCAAACGTGCACAGGGAAGCCTCCCAAACGTGAGGGCCTGGCAGCGGAGAGGGAGGGATTCGAACCCTCGAACGAGGTCAACCCCCGTTACGCGATTTCCAGTCGCGCCCGTTCAACCGCTCCGGCACCTCTCCACGATCGCGATGCTTGGCGGCACCCCTAGGCTACGACACGACGCAGGCGCGTGCGGCCAGACGTCAGGCTCAGCAGCGCCTCGCCCCCACCAGTGATAGGGTGGGGCCGCGAGCACAGGGAACCTCGAGACCGCTTTCATGCCTGACACGATCATCGCCACTGGCGAAGCATTCACGAAGACGTTCGGCCTCGTCGCGATCTTTGGTGGGATCGGCCTCGTCGTCAACGCGATCATTGCCTACATCGCAATCCAGGTGCGTGGCGAGCACGAACAGAACAAGAGGGACTGGCACTCGGACGAGTAGCAGCGGCCGCGCAGGCAGCAGCGGCCGCCCGGAGCGCGTCACTCGCTCAGCGACAGACAGCCGCCGCCCGCAGCGCGTCGCTCGCTCAGCGAGAGAGAGCGCTCCTCAAGCGCTTAGCGCCCCGCCAGATCGCCATCACTCGCAGTGGACCGGCCAACGCGCCTGACAGCCCAGCCGTCATCCGCTCACGAACCGTGATCGCAAAGGGATCCTCCACAGGAGCGGAAAGGTAGTAGGCGATCACACCGACCAGGGTCATCAGGTGGTGATCCTGATCGGGCACGCCTCGCGAGCGGTCGATCGCGTCCTCTGCCACGGCGATCAAAGCGTCGGCCAGCGAGCTTGGATCCTCATACAGGCTCACGTGCATCGGCGCGCCGCTCGAGAGGTCGCCGGCACGGTCGATCACGCTGTCCAATGTCGTGCTCATCACGCCGATCGACAGGTACAGCTCGTCGATCATCGACGCCTCTCTCTCGCTCAGGCCTTCACGCGCCGAAGCCGCGATCAGGGCGTGCATCGCAAGCACGGAGGACGCGGCCCCACCGAGGTACTCGCGCCATCGAAGCGGGCTGCCCTCCGCCTGCGCCTGCGCCCATTCCTTCACGCGCTCAGCGCCGATGAATGGCAGCGCGTGCGCATGCGCCTGTCCCTCCACGCACCTGTGCGCGGCGCGAGAGAGGGCTTGTGCGATCGCACCCGCGGAGGGCAGCCTCTCGATGTTGAAGCGCACCGTCTCCGCAAGCATCGCGCTGTATCCGTCATCTGCGAAGGCTGTGCCGCGATCGCCCTCGAGGGAGCGGGCGCCAGCCCTTGGCAACGTCTCGAGCAGCGGCTCGAGGATCCCCCTCGCCTCGCCCAGACGATCGCCTGAGGCCGCCTCGGAGGGAGTCTCGCCCCTCACCCCCTCTGAGAGGCCGTCGAGGTGGTCGAAGAGCACCTCCAGGGCAACGATAGCCTCGACCACCCACGCCCGCTCAGGCCTTCGCGCAAGCGTCGCCAGCGTCCCTGCCACCTCCGCGTTGAAACGCTCCTCCTCGAGCTTCTGCAGCGCAGCACCCCTCAGACCGGGGTCACTGATGCGGTCAGCCTCCTCTCTCCAGCGCCGCAGCTGTGCACGCACTTCGATCGCCACAGACGGCCAGTAGCGCGCGTTCGCGATCGCAAGCGCACGCGCGATCCTCAGCACGAGCAGAGGCCGCGAGAAAGGCGAGGATGGGCTCGAAGGCAGCGCGCGCCCGCCACTCAGAACGCCGGAGGGAGCTTCTGATGCGGTGTGCATCCGTTGAACGTAGCGCTTGCACCGCAACTTGTACGCCGCCGCAAAGTTAGGCGCGTTGGAGCGATCGGTGCGAGTCTGCGCCGCCGAGACCTGGAGGGCAGCTTGAGAAGAAGCGTCAGAAGCAGCGTCAGAGGGCTCGAGCCGACTGGAAAGCTCGAGATCTCGATCATCGCGGTCGTGCTGTCGATCGCAGGGCTGTGCGCGGGTCTGCTCAGCGCCTCGAGCGCCGCAGGCAGCGTGGGCAGCTGCGCCTCGCAGGGCGCAAAGAAGCTGCTTCACACGCTCGAAATTGCAAGCGAGCTCACTCTCGGCGCGACACCGAACCCTGCGACCGCTCAGCAGAAGATCGTGCTCAGCGGCCGCCTCATGCGCACAGAAGACGGCGAACTCGTGCCTCTCCACGCCTGCGGGATCTCGGTCGCCCTCTTCAGTCAGCAGGCTGAACAGAGCAGCTTCGCCCGCGTCTCCAAGACGAGCACTGACAGCGCTGGACGCTTTCAGTTCGTCCTGCCTGAAAAGGAGGTGACGACGAACGCGCTGTTCTACACGAAGGCTGTGCTGCGTGCCACCAGGCTGGCGGGCGGCGGCGAGGTGAAGGGGGCGGGACTACCGGCAGCGGGCCGCAAAGGGCACCCCAGGAGCAGGCAACGAGAAAAGACCATCGTCCGCGTGCTCAACAGCAGGATCATCGACGAGCGGGTCCGTGCCGACCTCACGCTCGAGAGCAGCGCCACGTTTGCGATCGTCGGCGACCAGGAGACTCTCAGCGGCGAAGTCAGCCCAAGCGAGCCTCGTCAACAGATTCTGCTGCAGAGGCAGATTCCCAGCGGCTGGATCACAGAAGCGAGGGTCCCGCTCTCAGACGGCAGGCGCTACTCCTACACCCACACTTTTGCAAAAGCGGGCAGCCAGCAGTGGCGCGCCGTGCTCGAGGGCGCACCTCTGCCGACATCAGAGGTGGCGCGGGCGAGCGCGGCGGCAGGCAGCTCCCGCGCAGCCAGTGCAGCGAAGGCGAAGGGCCGCCGAGACAGGGGAGCGGCAAAGCAGGTCCAGACGCGCAACATCGAAACGGTCACCCCGCCGGCGAGCATCACCATCGCCCCTGAAGAAGGCATCCACAAGATCCGCCACGTCGTCATCATCATGCAGGAGAACCGCTCCTTCGACACCTACTTCGGGACCTATCCAGGCGCAGACGGCATCCCGCCTGGCGTGTGCGTGCCGGACCCCCTCAACGGCGGCTGCGTCGCCCCCTTCTACGACCCCAACGACCGAAACTACGGCGGCCCCCACTTCGAGTCCAACTCGGTAGCGGACATAAACGACGGCGCGATGGACGGCTTCATCGGCCAGGCGGAGACAGGCGAAGGAGGGGCCTGCAACAGCATCAACCCGAACTGCAGCCCGTGCAGGAAAGAAGCGGAAGCCCAGGGTGAACAGAAGCTCGACCGCTGCAGCGAAGTCATGGGCTACCACGACGCTCGCAACATCCCCAACTACTGGGCCTACGCTGAGCGCTACGTGCTGCAGGACCACATGTTCTCCGCAGTCGGCTCCTGGAGCCTGCCCGCTCACCTCTACATCGTCTCCGGGTGGTCGGCGATCTGCACCGACCCATTCGAACCGTCCTCCTGCACCACCGAAATCGGGCACCCCGCCAATCCGGGTCTGAGCGAAACGAAAGTGCGCTACGCCTGGACGGACATGACATGGCTTCTGCACAGGCAGAACGTCAGCTGGCGCTACTACATCTTCAAGGGCAGCGAACCTGAATGCGTCGAAGACCCCAGGCTCAGCTGTGCTGCCAACGCGGAAGGGGAAAACCCGATGCAGCGCTCCCAGACGCCTGGAATCTGGGATACGCTGCGGTGGGCGACCGACGTTCGCGAAGACCACCAGTACTCGAACATCCAGTCGATCCACAACCTCTTCGACGCGGCAAAGGAAGGAAACCTTCCGTCGGTCTCCTGGGTCGCGCCGAGCTTCAGGGTCTCTGAACACCCACCTGCGCTCGTCAGCGCCGGCCAGGAATACGTCACAGGGCTCATCAACGCGATCATGGAAAGTCCGGATTGGAGCAGCACCGCCATCTTCCTCTCCTGGGACGACTGGGGCGGGTTCTATGACAACGTGCCCCCGCCCATCGTCGACGCCTACGGATACGGGTTGCGAGTGCCTGGCCTCGTCATCAGCCCCTACGCCAAGAGCGGCTACATCGACCACCAGGTGCTGAGCCACGACGCCTACAACAAGTTCATAGAGGACGACTTCCTCGGCGGAGAACAGCTCAACCCCGCCACCGACGAACGGCCTGATCCGCGTCCTGACGTGCGCGAAGCGAGCCCGATCCTCGGCAACCTCGAATCGGACTTCAACTTCAATCAGGCTCCTCAGCCACCGATGATCCTGCCGCTCAACCCGCCACCAGGCCCCGCCTCCCCAGAACCCTGACCTCGCTCCTCAGCTGGGCGAACCATCTCGCCTTCCCGCTCACGGGAGCACTGTCAGATGCGCAGGTGGGGTCTGTCAGATGCGCAGGTGGGCTCTGTCGGAGGCGCCGGGGGCAGGCATCTCGGCCTTCATCACCGGCTTGCTGCACGCAGACACACCGCCTGGGCCCGCTTGAAGCGCGCTCGCAGCGGCACCTGCCCGCTGCACGTCGCGCTCAGGCGCTACCCTCTCTGACATGCAGCATCGTTACGATCCCCTCTGACACCCAACCAGGAGTAACAGTGACTGACACGATCGACCAGGTCCGCCGCGAGATAACAGAGAGAATCGAGCAGCTGCGCCCGATCATCACCGAATACGCCCGGCTGCAGGCCGCAGCCGAGGCGCTCGCCAACCTGTCACCCGCATCACCCGGAAACGGCGAGGCTCCAGCCGCCGCGGCGGCGACCACCGCCGCAGCCGCTCCCCGGCGTCGCAGAGCGGGACGGCCACGGCGCGCAACAGCGGCCCCATCGGTGCGCACAACCACGACGCAACGATCGGCTGACGGCAGCCGGCGGGGACGGCCGAAGGGCAGTGGCACCAGGGCTGCCGAAGCGGTCAAGAGCGTCGAAGCACAGCCGGGCATCACGATCCGCGAGATCGCCGCGAAGATGAAGATCGCCCCGAACTACCTCTACCGCGTGCTGCCTCCCCTCGAGGAGGAAGGCAAGATCGAAAGGAGGGGCAAGGGCTGGCATCCAAAGAAGGCTCGCGGCTGACGGAGGCCGGTGGCGCAGCGCGGCCGCGCGGCAGTCACCCTATCGCAGGCGCCCGGCGGCTCTGACTCGGCTGCTGCCGCCGCACTCTCGCTCCTCCAGAGGCAGCTGTCCCTGCGCTCACGCTCGTCGATCGGCGAGGCGAGCCATGCTTCGCCTCGCCGCCGGCCTCCCGCCGAGCGTCAGCGCGGCTGGCGGGGTGGGTGGCGAAGGCGGATCATCGCGCACCTGCTCGCGCCGCTCGACCGAGAGCCTCCTCAGGCGCGCGGCACAGCACCGCTCGGCAAGAGCTGTCATTCTCTGCTGCACTGGAGCAGCAGCCTCCACTCCGGCCAACGGGAGTGCCCTTGTCGCACATAACGAAGCTCGGCAGGATCATCGTGCCCGTCGCAGACCAGGACGCTGCGATCGCCTTCTATACCGGAAAGCTCGGATTCTCGCTCGCCGCTGACGTGCCATTCGGGCAGGGAGAGCGATGGGTCGAGGTCGCGCCTGCGCAGGGCGGCGTGACGCTTGCGCTCGTGCCGCCGCGCGGCGAGCAGCGACCGGGCGTCAAGACGGGGATCGCGCTCGAGTCCTCTGATGTCCGTGCAGACCACGCTGAGCTGAAGGCCTGCGGAGTCGACGTCGATGACGATCTCATCGGTGGTGACGGGACCGTGCCGCTGCTGTTCTTCTTCAGGGACACAGACGGCAACCAGCTGATGGTCGTCCAGCGGCAGGCCTAGGCCGAGCCGCCCGACCGCGGCGCGACCGGAGCCTCTCGCCAGTCCCCAGCGCACCCGTGCGGAGGCGTACGGAGCTCGCCGCGTCGATTTCCTTCGCCGGAGTGCTGTGGTAGGGTTCGTGATCGATGCAACTTGTCGGCGACCACAGCTGGGCGGCGGGCGCAGAGGCTCCCACAGCAGGCGGCGACGTGATCGATCGGTCGCGCAGACACCTGAGGTTGATCGCAGCGCTCACCTTCGCCGCCGCCCTGCTCGCCGGCTGCGGCTCATCATCGAAATCCGCGGGGAGGACCTCGACAGCTGTCACGACTCACGCTTCCTCGAGCGCAGCCGTCGCCTCAACCGGCGCTTCCTCGTCCACCGCCGGCAGCTCCACGACAACGGCTGCCCTCGCGCCGACGAAGGCGCAGTTCATCGCAGAGGCGGACGCGATCTGCAGCGGGGCGGCTGGTGAACTCTCTCGGCTCACCCCGAAGATCGAGGCGAACGCCACGACGGCCGCGCAGATCGAGCAGAAGGCGAAGCCGTTGTCTGAAGCCGCGGCCATTCACGCACAGGAGCTGGCGAAGCTCGAGGCTCTTGCGGAGCCGACAGGCGAGGCGGCGACGCTCAGTGCGATCTGGTCTTCGCACTCCCAGATCATCGCGCTCCTCCGAAGGACCGCATCGGCGATTGGGCGCCTCGACTTGACGGCGCTGGCCCAGGACGAGACGGCCTCCGCCAGGATCGGCTCCGTGCTCGAACAGCGCGCGAAGGCCTTCGGCCTCAGCCCTTCGTGCAGCTGAGAGCCGCGCGAAGCAGTTCGGCGCCTCAGCCCTCAGCCGTTCTGTGCACGAGGAGCGGGCCGCCGAGCCCCACCAGGCTCGATCACCCCCACACAACCTCCACCCCGTAGTCCGCGAAGACATCGTCTGCGCTTACGATCGCAAGCCGCTCGAGCTGCGCCTGGGCGATCAGCAGCCGGTCGAACGGGTCGCGGTGGTGGTGCGGCAGGCTTCTCAGCTGCCAAGCGTGAGCGGTCGTGATCGGCAGCAGCTCGAAGCCGAGGCCCTCGATGCGCGCAGGCAGATCGCCTGGCACACGGAGCTTGCCGATCGCCGACTTGATCGCGATCTCCCACAGGCTCGCGACGCTGACGAGCGCCTCAGCGTCCGGAGCCTCGATTGCCGCGGTCGGAACAGGGCCGAGGCGGGCATCGTCGAGCACATGCCAGATCAGCGCGTCGCTGTCGAGAAGCAGCCTCAATCGCTGCCGGGCTCAGGCTTCTCGTCGAGAAGAATCAGGCTCTGCTCGAACAGGTCTGCGATCTCCTCGTCGACCTTCTTCATCTCCTCATCGGAGACCATCCAGATCTCGCCCTTCATAGATCCCCTGCCGCTGACGCCGCGGCGCTCTCGCTCCAGCGGCACGATGCGCGCGACCGGCTCACGGCCTCGGCGCACGATGATCTCCTCGCCCGCCTGCGCACGGCGCACGAGCTTGGAGAAATGGGTCTTTGCCTCGTGGATCGTCACGCTTTCCGGCACGTCTTCGCCACGGTAGCAGAGTTGGTCCACTTAGTCCACCGCCACGCGGACCACGCCGCGCCTCTGCCGACGGCGGTGGGCGAAGCCCCGCGCCAACCCATCACCGCCCACCCCGCCTTCACGCCCGCTCACGCCGGGCGAGAAGCCGGCGGCGAGGCGAAGCATGGCCCGCCCGGCGAAGCGCACGGCGGGAGCGGGCGGACGTGCGCGGCGGAGGCGGAGCCGAGCGCACGGCGGAAGGATGGCCCGCCCGGCGGCGCGCACGGCGGGAGCGGGCGGAGATCCGGGGCGGCAGCGGAGGCCCGAGCGCACGTGGTGGGCATGGGCCGGCCGAGCGCGCCGGGTGAGCGGGGCTCGCCCGCGACTGCGTGGGGTCAGCGCAGCCGCAGGCGAGCCTTGGCGGTCAGGGTACTGCCGCTCGCGCGGTGGAAGGAGAGGTGGACGGTGACCGTCACCGCGTGGCGATGGTGGGCGGCGAGCGCTGCCCGCTCCTGCGGGCTCAGTGCGATCGTCAGCCCGATGTTCCCGCCCGCCTTCGCCCCCTGCCGCTTGTGCTTGGTGGTGATGCCAGACCCGGTGGCGGTCAGCGTGCCGGAGGAGGGGACGTGGACGATCACAAGCGCTTTGGAGCCACTGACGTGCTTCTTGGCGATGTAGATCGAAGGCCTGCAGCCGGCCGCCTCTATCTTCGTGCGCTGTTCGAGCACCTTCCCGTTCTGCGCGATCAGGCGTGTCGGCATCGCAAGCGGCTGGCGGCAGAGGTTGCCGTTGGCCGCAAGCGCCGAGTGCGGGCCCTCAGGAAGGGTCAGTTCGAATGCTTCGAAGGGCACGTCTGGAGTTGCGTGGAACGTGGAGGAGGTGACGCCGCCTTTGATCTCCGTGTCGCCGACGAGCTCGATCGTCACCCCATAGCCCTGCAGCACCATCACGAGGCTCGGGTAGGCTTCGCCGCCGTGGCTGACGAAGTAGGCGGGCCCCGTCAGCGGCACCGGCAGCACGGGTGTGCGCACCGTCGCCCTGCCGACGATCGAGGCCGCAGGACAGCTCGCGGGGTTCGCTTCGAAGACCTTCGCGAGGCAGGCCTGTTTGAGGGTTTCCAGGCGCGAGGGCAGGCCGCGCGGCAGTTCGACCTTCGCGTATGCGAGGTTCGCCTGCGTGCCCTGCGCGCCCTTCGGATAGGTGATCCGCACGCGCAGCAGCGCACCGTCGGCGCGGCTGTGCTTGGCCTTCGTGAACGCTTCGAACCTCGGAGCAAAGGACAGGCTCCCGCAGTCGGCGAGCTGGAACGGGCTCGACACGTTCGCGCTCATCCCTTCAGAGGAGGCGATCGTGCCGGTGATCGCCATCCTTTCGCAGCTCGTCGGGTTGAACATGAAGCCAGGCCTGTTCAGCTTCACGTTCACGGCCTTCAGCTGCAGGGGGATGCCGTCGAGCATCGAGGGCAGATCGCCGCTCACCGCCGTGATCTGCGCGGTGTGAGGATCGATGAACAGCTGGCTTCGCACGACGACGAGGCCGTCGTCCGTTTCCACGCCTTCGCCGTCGATGCCGCCGAGCGTGTAGGGACCGGCGACGGCGGGCACGACGATCGAGAGCCCGAACTGCGAGCCGCCGTAGCCTTCGGTCAGGTAGACCCTGCCGCCCTGAACGAGGAAGGGCTCTGTGCCCGGTCCTGTCAGCACCTGCGCTTCTCCGATCAGGCTGTTCGCGCCACAGGTGCCGGCGTTTGCCTGGGCCTGCTTGCACAGTTCCACGCCGCTCAGCGTGCCGAGCAGTCCGGGGGGCATGTGCAGCGTTATCTGCCTGAGGAACTGGTCGTGATCTTCACGGCCGAAGGCGAGCGTGAATTCACCGTGCGCCCCCGCGCTGTTGTTCGGCATCCCCGCCGTGAAGCTCGGGCTGAACTGCGGCCCGAAGCACCCTTCGCTGATCGCGACCGGGGCGCTCAGCACCGATTCCGGCAGGGCCTCATCCCAGGAGGCGATGCTCAGCGATGAGGCCAGTTCGCCGCAGCTGCGCGGGTTGGCGAGCACCGCCCTTTCGCCACCGGCGAGCTCCAGTTTCAGTTCGCTGAACGGCAGCTGCGGGTCGTTTTCGAAGACGGCCGTGATCTGGCCGGTCTGCTGGTTGATCTGGCCGTGCCCTTCGAGCTTTACGACGATCCCCGCTTCACCGTTGCCGACGACGTTGAGGAACAGCCGGACCATCTTCCCGCCCGCCGCGTCCTGCGCCGTGCACGGCCCGCATTCAGGTGTCGCCAGGTAGACCTCGCCTTCCAGCGCTTCTTCGAGCGCCGGGGTCTTGATGGCGACCCTGCCGACCTGCGCCGAGGAGGGGCATTTGGCCGGGCTTGCGACTTCTTCGGACGGGTGGTTCGGCCCGTAGAACTGCGCGTTGGAGCAGGCGGTCAACCCTTGGGCGGCGGAGGGGTTGATCACGACGCCCTCCGGGAGGGTGAGCTTCACGTTCTTCACCGTCGGCGTCGCGAGCGTTGCCACTTCGTTTCGCTGCGGCACCTTCAGATCGAGGTCGTAGCCCGCGGGCGCGCCTGCGCGCAGATCGCTCGGATCAAGCGAGAAGCTCGGTTCGAAGCGCAGCCCTTCGCAGCCTTCGATGCCGCCCAGCGGCAGGCTGCCGCCGGAGACCTGCACCCCCGGGCTCTGCCACGATTCCGCTTCCACGCCTGCGACAAGCGGCGTGGCGCACTGCTGCGGATTGGTGAGCAGCGGCACCGCCGGCTCGCCGAGCGAAGCGCCCGAGCCGCCGAACCTCCAGCCTTTGGAGACCAACGCCCAGATCGGCGTGCCCGTCCCCGGCCCGTTCACCTGCTCGGGCACGCCCCAGATAGTGATCACGCTGCTCATCAGCGACCCTCCCTCGGTCAGCCCGGAGGCGCTGACGCGCACCCCGTAGTCGCCGTTGGAGAGCACGGATGTGTCGAGGCGAACGGGCAGGAGCAGCGTGAGGAAGCCGAAGGCGACGGGCTCGCCGGGGGCGGGTGCGATGTTGTAGATCGGCGTGGTTTCCGTGCGGCCTTCGTTGCCCGGTTCCAGGGCCTGGGAGGGCGCGGCCACATATGTGACGGTCGCCATCCCGACCATCGTGTCACGGGGGCAGCTTTCGCCGTCTTTGTTCTCTTTCTCCACCGCCGCCATCGTGCAGCGCGGCATCTGCGTGGCCTGGCCGACGAGCCCCGGTGGCAGATCGAAGCTGACATCGCGCGCGTTCTGCGCGGTGATGCCCTTCTGACTCAGGTTCAGCGCGAAGCCGGTCGTCACGCTCGGGTGCGCGCCGGCCTGGGCGGTGGAGAGCGCCGCGAACGTGCCACCCGGCTCAAACCCGAACGACGCCGGCTTTTCGCTGATCGTCATCGGCGTCTGCTCGGTCGCGCTGGCGGCACCACCGCCGCTCACCGAAATTGTGTTCGCCACCGTGCGCTGCGGCCCCGGTTCGACTTCCACCTGCGCGGTGATGATCAGCTGGTCGCCGGGCAGGACCGCCCCGCTGTAGCTGCAGCTGATTTCCGGCGCGCGCTTGCAGAGCATGCCCCCAGGACCGAACGGGAAGCCGCCGAAGCCGTAGGCGTCGTGGCCGCTGACGGTGAGCGCCTTGACGCCGGCCGGCAGCACGTCGGAGAGGTTGATGGTGGCGCCATCGGTTGCGGCACCGCCGACGTTGACCGCTATCACCTTTATCGTGGTCGCGAATTCACCCGCGACGAGCAGCTTCACGGAGGCCGACGCGCCGGGCCCAGTCAGCCCCGCCCCGTGCACTGTCATCTGCGGCAGCGGCCGCTCATCGACGAAGGCGCCGGTGTAGGTGAGCCGGTAGGGCGAGGTTTCGCCGGCGCCGTCGCCGACGACCGTGATTTTTTCGGAGAGGTTGCCTCCCAGCGCTTCGATCGCCTGCTGCACTTCGGCTGCAGTCGCGTCGTAGGGCAGCGCGCTGGTGTCGTGTTCGGTCGCTTCGATGTCGAAGCCGAGCGTGAAGGTGCCGCCCGTGGCGTGCACTGTCACTTCTTCGCTCTGGTCGCGCGGGCTTTCCGGCACGAGGTTCGTGGGGCTCGTGTCGAGGGCGAGGCGCCACTGCGGCGCTTCTGCGGCCGCGGCGGCGCCGGCTCCGAAGCCGCCGCCTGCCGCTGCGCTGAGCAGTGCGGCTGCTGCTGCTGCAATCGCTGTCCGGCACCTGATCACTTGCCCCTCCTGTCCTGGTGGCGGTCCGCGGTGGCGCGGTGCCCGGTTGCACGCTGCCTGCTCGCCTTTCGATCGCGGGCAGCTGCGCGGCCGTAGCGCCGGCGCGCCTGCGCCTCGCACCGTCGCAGGCGACGCTTTCGCCCGCGCAGCCTTCTCGTGCAGCTCTTCAGGGCGCGTGCGAGCTTCTGTGAGCGGGTCAGCGCCTTTGGCCTGCTCGAGTGCTTCGCGGGAGCCGGCACGGGGTTGCCCGGGCCGCTGAAGGTCGCGCTGGCGGGTGGCGCGCCGATCTCGGGGACGCTCGGCGGCCCCTGGCAGGCGGAGGCTTCGCACGCCGCCGGCGGCGGTGGCGGGACATCGCCCGGACGAGGCACCCTCGCGTCGTAGAGGTCATAGGAGCCGTCCGTGTCTTCCGGGACCAGACCCTGGCTGGTGGCGAAGAAGATGTCGTTGCCGGATTCACTGGAGTCCATCACGAACGAGCCTTCCGAGCTCGCACCGGTAGATATCAGGTGGACGACGCCGTTCTCCCACTCGTAGACGTTGCGCTGCCCGTCGACCGCCTGGGGGCTGAGCGCGGTTGGCGTGTCGAAGAAGACGCGTTCGCCGTTGGCGCTCATCTCGCGCACAGCGATCGTGGAGTGGGCGTCGCCTCGGGCCTCCTGCGTGGTCGGTTGGGTGCTGCGGTCGTTGTGGGTGGCTTCCGCGTTGCCTTCCGGCGCCGCCCCCGGACCCGGGCAGGAGACGCAGCTGAGTTCCCCGGTCGGCACGGCGTAGCGGTAGAGCTCTTCGTATTCGCCCCCGTTGTTGAAGCCGGCGGGGATCGGGGCTGCGGTCCCGAAGACGAACACGGAGCCATCGGCGGTCGCCTGCGCCTGGTTGACAGCTTGAATCGGATATTCAGCTTCGCTTGACAGCGAGGCGTCGGGCAGCACGGCGATCGGGCGCACGCTGCCGCCGCCGGGCCCCGCGCTCCACAGATCCAGCTGATAGGGCTTCATCCTCGCGCTCTCGAAGATGAAGTCCGAGCCGTCGGCCGCAGATGCGAGGATGCGGCCGTCAACCCCCGGCAGGTAGGTGAGCGCTTCCGTTTCCAGATCGAGCTCGTACGTCTTCGGTTCGGCGTTGTCCGGGGCCGCGCTCGTCAGCTGATCGGCGCTGACGAAGAACGCCACCGCGCCGTCGGGCGAGGCGTAGACGTAGGAGGAGCCGCGGTTGATCTCAGGCAGCACGCCGTCCGGCGCGGGCTGCCCTTCCCTGCCCGGCAGCTCCGAGCGGGAGACGAGCACCGTCCGCACCTCTCCGTCTGGTTCCACCTCGCGCACGTACAGCTGGGGGGCTTCGCTGCTGCACGGACCTTCCCGTTCGCAGGCGCTGCGGTTGCTGACGATCGAGGCGTCCGGGTCGGGGCTGACGAAGAAGGCCCGGCGCCCGTCTTCGGAGACCTCGTTGGCGTTGTTTTCGGGGGTGTTGATGATCGGCCGGGCGAAGCCCTGCGCACGGTCGAACTGGTCGTATCCGGCGTACACCGCCGGCACCGCGCCGAACGGGCTCTCGCTTCCGTCGGGCAGGATGCCGGCGGAGCGCAGATGGCCGGCGCTCCATTCGAAGAAGCCCCACGCTTTGGTGTTTTCGCGGCCGTCTTCGCCGGTGTTCGCCGCCCGCGAGGCGTCTTCAGGCACGAGCGTGCTTTCAGCGGTGAAGAAGACCCGGTTGAGTTCGGGCGAGGCGCCCGCCAGATAGAAGTCGCGGTTTGCCCGGCCGGATGGCGGGCTCGGTTCGCTGATCAGCGGGTCCCCGAGCCAGACCGGTTCGCCGGCTCCGTCCCACGCGAAGATGTCGACCGCTTCGGGCTGCTGGCCCGCTGCGTATGTCGCCGAGAAGGAGTCGAAGAGGAACTTCGAGAAGGAGAGCGAGGGGATGAATTCTTTCGGCCCACCGCCGAACGCGACCGGCCCGATCTGGGGCGGCACGGCCGAGGATGTGCTCCAGCCCGCCGCGCTGCGCCTGGCGACGTAGGGCTGCGGCAGCGAGCTCAGCGCCGCGCCGACGCCGCCGGTCGCCTCGTAGACGACCGCGTCGCCTTCGGCGGAGGCGAGCCCGAGGTCGAGGTATCCCGGTTCCAGCGAGTTGCCATGCTTGTTTGCCGGGGAGACCAGTTCGTAACGGCGTCCGTCGGGCAGCCCCGGCGCGCCTGTGCCCGAGGGCACACCGAGGGTGAACGCGGCTTCGACAGGCGTCGTCGTGCCCACCGCGTTGGCCGCGATAACCCTGAAGTAGTAGAGGCGGCCAGAGTCCAGCCCGCTCACCGGCACGCTCACCCCGTGCAGCGTCTTGGTGGTCGAGCCGATCGTCGCCGCCGTGGCCGGCGCAGCGGCGCAGCCGCCCGAGCTGCAGGGCGCGAGGCCGTACTGGAACTGGTATGTCGTCGTGCGGAACTGCGGGTTGATCTGCGCTTCGAGCGTCGCTTCCCCGGACTTCGCGCCCGCTGAGGCCGACTCCGCGGCGACGGTCGGCGCAAACGCCGCAGGCAGGCCGTACCGAGCTTCCGTCTGGGCGAGGGAGCCGAACATGAGCAGTCCGGATTGGGGGCCGCCGTAGGCCAGGTAGAGGGTCCCCGCCGCGTCGACGGACGCGCCGCTGCCTTCGCCGATCTCGCCCGGTTCGCTCGTGCCGAATTCCGCCGGCGCCGCGGAAGGCGAGGCCAGTTCGTACTCCAGCGCGGATTTGTAGCGGCCGACGTACAGATCGCTGGATCCGCCGACCGCGAGGCTCGAGATCTGCCCGGCGCCGAGCGACCCGTAGACGTTGCCCGAGAGCGTGCCATCCGGTTCGAGCTCGTGGATGCCGCTGACTTCTTCATCGGCGAGGAACAGGTCGCCCGCGGCGTCTGCAGCGAGCGCCTTCACGTCACCGGATTCGGACAGCGCGCTGAGCGAGTCTTCGCCGACCTGGCTTCCCGCGGAGTCGAAGATCTGGATGCGGCCCTCGTTGCCGACATAGAGGTGTTCCGCTGCGCCGCCGACGGCGATCGCGTCGCTTGCGATTTCCGCTGCGAACAGCCCTCCGCTCACTCCTCGCTGCCCGTGCTGGCATTCGTCCTCGGAGGAGGCGGTGCAGATGTCCTCTTCCTGCTGGCTCACCGTCACCGGTTCGGATTTGGCTTCCTCGCCTTCGCGCTGCTGCACCTTGGTCCTGTTGACGTCGTCGCCGATCGCCCATTCGAAGCTGCCGTCGCCCGCGAGCTTGACGATGCTGCCCGTCCCGACGTTGTCGACCATGTAGACCGCGCCGCTGCTCGCTTCCACGGCGGCGCCGTGCAGGTCTTCGAAGACACCCGGCACTTCACCCGTGGCGGCCCCGCATTCGTCTTTTGAGGCGGCGGTGCACATGTCTTCCTGCGCCTGCGTGACGGTGACCGCTTCTTTGGCCGCTTCCTGCGCCCTGCGCTGCCGGACCTCGGTGCCGTTCACCTGGAGGCCCATCTCGCGGATGAACGCGCCGTAGGGCGAGAGCTCGAGAACGCGATCTCCTTCGGTGAGATAGACATCGCCGCCGGCCTCGTCGACCGCGACTCCGTGCGGTTCCAGCCGGCCGCCCGGCATTTCAGAGCGCACGACTTCACCGAGGAGCGGGGGCGGGGTCGGCGAGGCGAACGCCGCCGGCGCCGTGCCCAGCGCGATCGCGCCCAC
>JAJYUP010000058.1 GCA_021792455.1 Actinomycetes bacterium
CTGAGCAGCATCCCTGCACTTGCTCCGCGGGCACGCGGATCTTGGGGGTTCTTGAAGGTCGATCCGAACGTCTTTATGCCGTGGGGCTGGGCTTGATGGCGCATCGTCCGCATCTGCTGAAGCCGCTGGCGGATGAGGCGAGGGTCGGCCTCGACCAGCTGCAGGGAGGCGGCGGCGACGATCTCCCCCGGGCGCAGGCTGGAGCTGCGGTAGGCAAACCGAAGCTCTTCGGCGCAGAGGCTTCGCACCCCCTGAGCGGTGGCGACGGAGACGCAGAGCAGCACCTTCGCGAGCTCGCCTCCATAGGCGTTCGCGTTCATGCGCACCGCCCCGCCGACGGTTCCAGGGATGTTGACGCCGAACTCGATCCCAGAGAGCCCCGCCTTGGCGGCATACGCGGCGAGCGCGGGCAGCCTGACGCCGCCACCGCACGTGAGCTTCGCGCCGTCGCGGTGAATCTCCGCAAGGCCGCCCGAGAGCTTGAGCACGAGCCCGGGAACACCCTGATCGGCGACGAGCAGGTTCGAGCCGGACCCGATGACGGAGACCGGCAGGCTTTCCGCGAAGGCCCACTGCAGGACCGCGAGCAGGCTCTGCCGATCGGAGACGTTGGCAAAGTGCTCCGCAGCGCCGCCAGATCTGATCGTGCAGAAGCGGGCAAGCGGCACCTCGCGCCGCACGATCGGCGGCAGCGGCGGCGCAGGATCGCGCTCCTTCTCAGGGCGAGCCCTCACCGTCTCGAGGCGCGGGGACCTCGACTCGCCACGCAGCGCAGGATCGCGCTGAGGCTGCTGCGACTGCTCAGCAGAGGCTGGGTGCCGCTCGCGAGAGCCGCCGCTGCGAAGCAGATCGGCGGCGAGCCCGCCGATGTCGCCGGCCCCCATGAAAAGGCAGAGGTCGCCGTCTCGCAACTCCCCCTGAAGCATTCGCCCTGCGGCTTGAAAGTCCGGAAGCCATGCGACGAGCCTGCCGTCTGCGCGGGAGGCGGCCTCTCTTGCGACCGTCAGCCCGCTGATGGAGGGGTGGTCCTCTGCGCGCTCCCGCGCCGGGTAGACCTCGAGCACCGCGATGATGTCCGCCTCCGCGAGCGCCCGCCCGAGCTCGGCGGCAAGTCGATAGGTGCGCGAGAACAGATGCGGCTGGAAGACGGCGATGAGACGTGCCGGCCGAAGCGTCCGCGCAGCGGCAATCGTCGCGGCCACCTCTGTCGGATGATGCGCGTAGTCGTCGACGAGGAGCGCGCCGGCGGCCGTACAGCCAAGCCTCTGGAAGCGCCTTTCAGCGCCCCGGAAGCGGGAGACCCCCTGCACGGCGCTCGAGAGGTCCGCTCCCGCGAGCCTCGCCGCCTCGAGCGCGCCACAGGCGTTGAGCGCGTTGTGCACGCCGGGCACGGACAGCTGCACGGGCATGCCACGCCAGTTGAACCTCGCGCCCGCCGGGGGAAGCTCGATGCCGTCGAGGCCATACGCGACGACTCGGCCGCGCCGGAGCTCGAGCAGCTCTGGCCTGTCCCAGACGACCGCCTGGGAGGCACCGCTGAGGAACTGTGCGAAGACCTGACGCAGCTCCGAGAGCGACCCGAACGTGGCATGGTGCTCGAGCTCGACGTTCGTGACGACGGCGATCTCGACGTGGAGGCTGAGCATCGACCTGTCAGACTCGTCTGCCTCGACGACGAGCCACTCGCCATCACTCCAGCAGCCGTTTGGCAGCCCCGCTCCGATCGGTGCGCCAATGAGCCAGGAAGGGCGCATCGATGCCGCCCGCAGCGCATGCACGATCATCGCCGAGGTCGTGCTCTTGCCGTGCGTGCCGGCGACGGCGATCGTCCTTCGCATGCTGCTGAGCTGTCCGAGCAGGTGCGCGCGCGGATGCACTGCGAGCCCGCGGCGCCGAGCCTCTGCGAGCTCGACGTTGTCCTCGGAGATCGCACTGGAGTAAACGACCTCGACGTCTGCGCCGGCGGGAATGTTCTGAGGGTGATGGCCGACGCTGGGATCGAGGATCGCCTCGCACCGGAGCGCCTGGAGGTACGGTCCCTCAACGGCATCAGAGCCGCTGACGCTCGCTCCAAGCGCGTGCGCCGCTCTCGCGTAGGCGCTGATCCCAGCGCCGCCGACGCCGACGAAGTGGATGCGCCTGCCGCTCCAGGGAGCGCTCACGACCCCGCTCCGGCAGACCCGTCCACGCCGCGGCTGCAACGCTCTTCCCGACGGCCGTCTCTCTCTGCCGAAGGCTGTGAGGGGCGAGTGCCCGCAGCCGCGGCAAGCAGCTCTTCTGCGACCTCCTGCGCAGCGTTCGGCTTCGCGAGCGCTGCCGAGGCCGCCGCCATCGCCTCGAGCGCGCCCGGGCTTTCGATCAGCGAGAGCACCTCAGATGCAAGCCGCGACCCTGTGAGCTCGACGTCAGGAACGGTGAGCGCTGCTCCCGCGGCGGTCATCCACGCGGCGTTGGCCGTCTGGTGATCGGCGGTCGCCTGTGGATAGGGCACCAGCACCGCGGGCTTGCCATGCGCGGCGACCTCGAACAGAGAGCCGCCCGCACGGCTGACGACGAGGTCACAGGCGCAGAGCGCAAGCGCAAGCTCGTCGCGCTCGAGGTACTCGATGAGCTGGTAGCCCTCTGGGAGAGCGGTTGTGAGCAGCTGACGGTATTCGCGGCGGCCGGAGATGTGCAGCACCTCTATGCGAGGCGCAAGGCCAGCGAGTCCGTCGATCGCCGCGAGGTTGATCGAGCGCGCCCCAAGCGACCCGCCGAACACGAGCACGCATGGAGCGTCCCCGCGAAGCGCGAACCGCTCCCTTGCCCGCTGCCTGTCCTCCTGGGGCGTGAACACAGGGCGCCCAGTGACGCGGCAGCGCGAGCGTACGCGCGCAGAGAGCAGGCTTGGCCGGTGCTCCGTGATCGGGAAGGCGAGACAGACGCTATGAGCGTACGGCGCAAGCAGCCTGTTGGCGAGGCCGAGACGGCTGTCAGCCTCAGTGAGCACGAGGGGCCTGCGCGCAAGCAGGGCGGCGAGACCGACGGGCCCAGAGGCGTAGCCGCCCGCCCCCATGACGGCGTGTGCGCCCAGGCGCGAGAGCATCCGGTGGGCGATGACGACGGATGCGCCGGCGCTGGCGAGCGCCTGAGCCGCGCGCAGCGGGTTGGTGCGGCTGAGCCCGATGACAGGCAGCTGGAGGAGCGGAAAGCCGGCAGCAGGCACGAGCTCCGCCTCCGCCCTCGCACCGCCGATGAAGGTGACGTGCGCGCCGAGGCGCCGCAGCTGCTCAGCGACCGCGAGCGCGGGCACGACGTGGCCCGCCGTCCCGCCCGCGGCGATGACGATCGAAGGACTGCTCATCCATCCATCCTGACGGCTCCGCCGAGGCGATGCGAGCACCGGCCGAAGCGCCGGCAGGCACCCGGCGATCTCCCCCCGCGCGGTCGCGAGCGCCGCGGCGGGACCGCGAGCTGCGCAGGGGTCGCTCGAGGACGGGCCGCACATGCGTGCTGCCGCCGGCGGCGATGTTGAGCAGCAGCCCGACGCCCGCAAGCATGACGATGAGGTTGCTCGCCCCATAGGAGACGAACGGCAGCGGAACCCCCGTGACGGGCGCAAGCCCAAGCACGGCGAACGCGTTGAGCGCGGCCTGTGAGACGATGAGCGAGGTGAGCCCAACTGCGATGAGCGCGCTGTGCAGACTGCGGGCCTTGCCCGCGATGCGCAGCCCGGCGTAGCAGATCATGCCATAGAGGGACAGGACGGCGCAGATGCCGAGCACGCCGAGCTCTTCACCGATGATCGCAAGGATGAAGTCCGTCGGCGCCTCTGTTCCGAGATAGAACGCCTTCTGCACCGATCCGCCCGGCCCAACCCCAAGCAGACCGCCGCTGCCGATCGCTATCTGGCCCTGCACCTCCTGAAACCCGCTGCCATACATGTGCGCCCAGGGGTTGAGGAAAGAGGTGAGCCTCGCCATCGCATACGGCCTGATCAGCGCATAGACGAGCACGCAGCCCGCGACGCCGCCGGCGATGATCGCGAGGTTGCGGATGGGGATGCCCGCCGCGAGAAGCATCGCCGCGATCGTGAGCACGATGACGAGTGCGGTGCCGATGTCCGGCTGAGTGGCGAGCAGCAGGCACGCGCCGGCGACGACGAGCAGCAGCGGCTTGGCGAGCTCTCCGAGGTCGTGCACACGCTGCGGGCGGCTGGCGAGCAGCGTCGCCGCATACAGCACGAGCGAGAGCTTGAGCAGCTCCGATGGCTGAAACTCGATCGGCCCCCTGCCGACCCATCTGCGCGCTCCATTGACGCTGACACCTATCCCAGGGAGATGCACCGCGAGCACGAGCAGCAGCGAGATGCCGAGCAGCGGGCCGACGAGCCCCTGCACCCGCGCAACCCCGTCCTTCGCGAGAAACCGCATGAGCAGCAGGCCAACCACCCCATACAGCGAGAACTTGATGAGGTATGAGGTGCCGCTGCCGCCCTGAAGCACGGTGCTTGCGGAGGAGGCGCTGTAGACCATGACGACGCCGACGGCGAGCAGGCAGAGCGTCGCGGTGAGCAGCATGCTGCGCTCGAGCGCACAGCGGGCGGCGAGCTGACCCTGGGCGGAGGCGCCGCTGAGCGCCGCTTCGCCACCGGCAGGAGGGCGCCCACCGCCCGTTCTGCCGCGAAAGCGGCGGTGGCCGGATGTGGAGAGGATGGTGCGCGCTCCGGACGCCATCCAATGCAGTTCGACACAGGCGGAGGGAGCCCTTCACCGCAAGGGGACCTGACCGCTCTCCCGATGAGGGCTGAGCGCTCGAATGCGGGCGTGGCGCTCGCTGAGCTGCCGCCGATGAGATGTTCGGTGAGCGCAGCGCGCCCCTCAGCGGGAGGGGACGCTCAGCGGGACGGGGGCTCAGCGGGAGGAGGAGACGATCTCGGCGACGAGCTCCTTGAAGCGCCTGCCCCTCTCCTCGTAGCTTTGGAACTGGTCGTAGCTCGCCCCCGCAGGGGAGAGCAGCACGACCTGCACGTCCTGATCAGAAAGCTGCAGGCTGCGACCCGGCGCAGAGCGAGCGGCGGCAACCCATCTGCGTGCGGCAGCCGCCCTGCGCGCAGCGGCGCCTGCGCTCTGAACAGCGCTCGCGAGATCACCGCACCGATGCACATCGATGTGCAGCTGAGAGAGAGCCTCGGCGATCTCCTCCTGGGCTTCACCTATGAGGTGCACCGAAGCGCAGCACTCGCTGACGCACCGACGCAGCGCAGAGAAGTCCTGGCCCTTGCCCTGGCCGCCGAGGATGAGGTGGATGCGCCGGGTGGAGTGCGCTGCATCAGCAGGCTGGGCTGCCCAACCAGGCGCGGCCGGCCGGCCGCGCCCATCAACCCCTCCCCCACCCACCTGGGAGAGATCGCTGGCCTGTCCGAACGCGCCGAGAGCAACGACGGTGCTGGCGACGTTCGTCGCCTTCGAGTCGTTGACGTAGAGCACCTCGCCGATCCTTGCGACCTCCTCGAGCCTGTGCTCGACGCCGGGGAATGCGAGCAGCCCCGCGCGCACCGCCTGCACGTCGATGCCGACAGAGAGGCACACAGCAGCCGCGGCGAGCGCGTTGGCGGCGTTGTGCGATCCCCTGATCCGGAGCTCCGAGACCTCGACGATCGGCTCTGAATGCCAGCAGATCCTTCCGTCGATCACTGCGGCGTCCGCGCCGGCGTCGAAGCCGAAGCTGACGATCGGCGCGCGGCAGCCGAGCTCCCTGACGCGCTCCTGAAGGGACCCCTGCGAAGACGGCAGCGTGACGACGGAATCGGAGTCGAACGGAAGCAGGGCGAGGTCATCGGGGCGAAGGCGGGAGAAGGCGGAGAGCTTCGCTTCGACGTAGGCGGAGTACGTGCGATGTCGGTCGAGGTGGTCAGGCGCTATGTTGAGCAGCAGGAACGCGTCCGGCGCAAACGTGGTGGCGTCCTCGAGCTGGAAGGAGGAGGCCTCGCAGACGACGGTGACCTGAGAGTCGATCCGGTCGACGAGCGCGGAGAGGGCAAGCCCGACGTTGCCTGCGACGGCGACAGGCCGCTGCGCCTGCCTGAAGATCTCGCCGATGAGATGAACTGTCGTCGTCTTGCCGTTGGTGCCAGTGACGGCGATGATGCGATTGGGCAGCAGGCGGAAGGCGAGCTCTAGCTCACCGATCACCTCGATGCCTCTGGCCCTCGCCGCCTGGACGACCGGAGCCTCCTCCGGCACGCCAGGGCTCTTGACGAGGGTGCCGACGCCCCTGAGCAGCTGAAGGCCATCGCTTTGAAGCTCGACCTGAGCTCCAAGCTGGCGAAGCCGTTCCGCTTCCTCGGGCGATCCCTGGTCGACCGCGGCGACCTGGAGATCGCGCCGCCTGAGCGCACCGGCGGCGGCGATCCCAGAGCGTCCAAGCCCGACGACGAGGTAGGGGCCCTCCGGCAGCGGCTGTCTGCGCTGAGCGCTCACCCGACGCTCTGCTTGTAGAGGACGAAGCCGATAGCGGCGCAGACGGCGGCGACGATCCAGAAGCGGAGGATGATCTTCGTCTCCGACCAGCCTTGAAGCTCGAAGTGGTGATGTATCGGCGCCATGAGGAACACCCTCCTGCGCCTGAGCCTGAAATAGGCGACTTGGATGAGCACAGAGAGCGCCTCGATGACGAAGATGCCGCCAATGAGGATGAGCAGGATCTCCGTCTTGGTCATGACGGCAAGCCCAGCGATCGCGCCGCCAAGCCCAAGCGATCCGGTGTCGCCCATGAACACGGTGGCAGGGAACGCGTTGAACCAGAGAAACCCGATGGAGGCGCCGACGACGCAGCCCGCGACGAGCGCGACCTGATAGCGGGCGCTGAGCAGCGCAATCGCGATGTAGGCGAGCGCGACGATCGCGATGCACCCGGCGGCGAGACCGTCGAGACCGTCAGTGAGGTTGACGGCGCTCGTCGTGCCTGCGACGACGAGGTAGATGAGCAGCGGATAGAACGGCCCGAGGTAGACCTGATAGTCGACGACGCGCAGCCTGAGCGTGCTGGGCAGATGCGCCCCATAGACGGCTATCGCCCAGAGCCCAACTGAGATCGCGATCGTGACGAGCAGCTTCGTCCGCGCCCGAAGGCCAAGCGAGCGACGCCTGACGAGCTTGGTGTAGTCGTCGGCGAAGCCGAGCAGCCCACACGCGATCGCAACGGCGAAGACGCCAAGCGGGCGCCATTCGAAGTCGCTGAGCACGAGGAAAGGGACCGAGAGGGCAAGCAGGACGATGATTCCCCCCATCGTCGGCGTGCCCGCCTTGTGGTGGTGGTTTTCCGGCCCCTCCTCCCTGATCTGCTGCCCGAACTCGCGCCTGCGCAGAAAGGAGATGAACTTGGGGCTGAGAAAGATGCAGATGAGCAGCGCCGCGGTGCCGCCGACGAGCACGCGTCCCATCAGGGCAGCGCCCCAAGGCTCTGCGGCGCGGAAGCGTGTCCACCGCCGGCGAGCGCGAACAGCGCTTCTCTGGCGACGGCGACGTCGTCGAACGGGACCTTCACCCCGTCGGCGAGCTCCTGGCCCTGCTCATGGCCCTTGCCTGCGATGAGCACGACGTCACGAGCACACGCGACGGAGATCGCGTGGTGGATCGCGGCGCGTCGGTCGAGAAGCGCTGTGACCTCACAGTCGCGCGGGCGAGCCTCACGCGCGCCTGAGAGGACCTGATCGACGATCGCCTGGGGATCCTCTGAGCGCGGGTTGTCCGAGGTGACGATTAGCAGCTGAGAGAGCGACGCGCCTATTCGTCCCATCTCCGGGCGCTTGGCGGCATCCCGATCGCCGCCGGCGCCAACGACGCATATGATCCGCCTCGGCGATAGCTCCGCGATCGCTTGCAGCACGCTGCGCAGGGAGTCAGGTGTGTGCGCGTAGTCGACGATGACGGAGAAGTCCTGGCCCTCGCTGACGCTCTGGAAGCGGCCAGGCACGAGCACACCCTCTTCGATGCGCTGAAGCAGGGCGTCGATCTGGCCGTGCAGTTGATGGACGGCCGCAAGAGCGCCAAGCGCGTTGGCGAGGTTGAACCGTCCAGGCACAGGGATCCTGATGTGCCTCTGCCCAACGGGGGTTGAGATCTGGGCGGTGGTGCCGCTCGCTGAGACGGTGAGGTGATGCGCGCTGTAGTCGGCGTCGCAGTCGATGCCGAAGGTGACGGCTTGGGGCAGCTCGCGAAGCAGCCGCCTGCCATAGGGGTCGGAGGCGTTGAGCACGCTGACAGAGGGCTGAGAGGTGCCGGAGGGCTGCGAAGAGCGGTCCTGAAACGGTCCCCCAAGCGCGTGTCCCCGCGGCTCGCTCGCCCCCTGGCGCCGCCCCACGCCCCCGGGCCCGATCAGGTCGTGCTCGGCAGCGGCGCGATCCGCGAGCGGCGCAGCGGAGCTGCAGGGATGATCGGGCAGAAACAGCAGGCGCTTGGCCTGGAAGTAGTCCTCCATCGAGCGATGGAAGTCTAGGTGGTCGTGGGTGAGGTTCGTGAAGATCGCAGCGGCGAACCTGACGCCCTGCGTGCGACGCAGCGCAAGCGCATGGGATGAGACCTCGATCGCGCAGCTGGTCTGGCCCGCCTGCAGCATCGCCGCGAACGCCGCTTGCAGGTCTGTCGCCTCAGGGGTGGTCCGCACCGCCGGACGCTCACTCTCGCCGATCACGCACTTGACGGTGCCAATCAGGCCAGAGGGGTGACCAATCGCGTCGAGAAGCGCCTTGACGATGAATGCGGTCGTCGTCTTGCCATTGGTGCCCGTGACCCCGACGACGGACAGCCTGCTGGTCGGATCGTGGTGGAAGCGCACAGCTGCGGTCGCGAGAGCATCGCGGACGTTTGTGACGAGCACCTGCGGCACCTCGATGGGGAGCGGGCGCGCAACGACGAGCGCAGCCGCCCCCGCTGCCGCCGCCTGGAAAGCGAAGCTGTGCCCATCGTGGACGGCCCCAGGGACGCAGAAGAACAGGCTGCGCGCACGCACCTGCCGGCTGTCATATGCGAGGCTGCCGATCCAAACCGGCTGATCCGGCAGCTGCAGGACGCCAGGCGCCTGCCTGGGGAGCACCTCCGTCAGCCACATCGCGATGAGTCTAGTTTCCGCTTGGCAGGCAAGCCCTCCGCGGTGCGCGCGAAGGCGTGGCGCGACGCGGCGAAGACGCGTCAGACCCACGCCCGCTCGAGCACTGGGCTCGAGTGCGGGCCGAGGTTCGGACGGTGCGAGGGAGAGCAGAGGCGCTGGACCCTCGCCTGCAGCGAGTGGAGCAGAGCGAGCACGTCGAGGGGCAGAGAGCGCGCATGCCTTCTCAGCCGGTCGGCGGGATGCCGAGGTAGGGCAGCGCGAAGGCGAGGATCTGCCCGACCGCAGGTGCGGCGACGGTGCCGCCGAAGACCGAGCCGGTCTGCGGTTCGTCGGCGACGACGACGGCAAGCAGCTTCGGGTTGGCAGCAGGGGCGAACCCGACGAAGGAGGCGACCATCTGCGTTTCAGAGTATTCGCCCGTCTTTGGGTTGATCTTTTCAGAGCTGCCCGTCTTGCCCGCGAGTTTGTAGCCGGGGATCGAGACCTCATACGCGGTGCCTCCCGGCGCAAGCACCCCTTCCATCATCGTCCGCACCTGCGCCGCGGTCCTGGCGGAGATGATCCTGTGCCCAGGCGGCAGCGGCAGGGCCCTGCCGCCGATCGACTGGATGATGTGGGGGCGCCTGAAGATCCCCCCATTCGCGACGACGGAATAGGCGGTCGCGATCTGGATCGGCGTGACCGCCTCCCCCTGCCCGATCGGCAGGTTGCCCATCGAGGAGCCAGAGTATTCAGAAGGCGAGAGCACCTCCCCCACTTCCTCGCCAGGCAGTTCGATGCCGGTGCGCGCCCCGAATCCGAACCTGTGAAGCCAGCTGTTGAACCTCTGCGCACCGAGCTGGAGCGCGATTTTGATCGTGCCGACGTTGCTCGAGCGCGCGAGGATCTGGGATGCGGTGAGCAGTTCTTCAGGATGCGGCGCATCGTCGTGGATGATGCGGCCGCCGAGTTCGATCTGGTCTGGCACGTTGAACGTCGAGGTGGGCGTGATGATGCCTTCTTCGAGGGAGCCAGAGAAGGTGACGATCTTGAAGGTCGAGCCAGGTTCATAGAGGTAGCTGATCGCCTGGTTGCGCAGCTGGGACGCTGAGGCGGAGGCGGCGAGATTCGCGTTGAGCGGCGGCCAGCTTGCCATCGCGAGCACCGACCCCGTCTGCGGGGCAAGCACGATCGCAGTCGCGCTCTTGGGGTGAAAGACCCTGCCAAGAGCGCCAAGGACGAGTTCGGCGCGATGCTGGATGTTCGCATCTATCGTGAGCGCGATCTGCTTGCCTGGAACCTCCCTTCGCAGGGTCTGAATCGAAACCGGCTGTCCAAGCGCATCGCTGATGACCCGGCGCTCGCCAGCCCTGCCGGCGAGGACGCCGTTCTCTGAGTATTCGAGGCCGCTGAGCCCCGTGCCTTCGGTGCCGAGCATGCCGACGAGTTGGGCGGCGAGAGTCCCCCTCGGGTACACCCTGCGCATGACGGGCTTCTCTTCGATCCCAGGTACCTGCAGTTGAGCGAGGCGCGCAGCGCGCTGCGCCGGCATATCCCTGGCGAGGTAAGCAAACCCTGACTGCTCGCTGAGCGTCTGCAGCACCTGCGAGACGCTCTCGCCAAGCAGCGGCGCAAGCTGCTTGGCAGCGGCGAGAGGGTGCTTGACGAGGTGGGGATCGACGGTGACTTCATCTGCGGGCTCAGAGACGGCGAGCACGACGCCAGAGCGATCGGTGATCGTGCCCCTCGGCGCAGGCACCTCTTCGACGGTTTCATGCTCGCGCTTGGCGTCGCTGCGCAGCACGGCGCTGTGGATGGTGCCGAGATACAGCGCCCTGAGGCCCGCGATCCCAAGCAGAAGGAAGAACGCGAGCAGGAGCAGGACGTTGCGACGCTGAAGCTTGGCCACCGCCCCTAGCCCCCGCCCTGGGAGGAGCCGCTTTCGCTCCGGGAGTGGGGCGGCGGGCTCGACCCCTGGGCCTGCGAGAGCATCGCGGCCTGCGAGCGCGCTTCGATGCCGCCAGGGTGTGCGACGAGACGTGAAGCGAGGCTCTGCTCAGCGCGAGCGAGATCGCCCTTCACACCCCCACGCAAGAAGTGCAGCTCGCCCGGGGGCACCGAGACCATGCCCGCCGCACGGCCTCTCCGTTCGACCGCTTCAGCGGAGCTCTCTTCAGAGATCGCGATGCTGAGCGCGTCGTTCTGCCGCTGCAGCTGCGCAGCTCGTTCGAGCGAGCGCCCAATCGAGGTGTTGAGGTGAAGGATGAGCAGCTGCATCGTGACGATGCCGATGAGCGCGAAGGCGACGACGCCTATCCAGAGGCGATGAGGCTGGAACAGCCGCGGCAGTGCGGCAAGCGAGAGCGCGAAGCGGCGCTTGGAGGCGATCGCAGCCCCTCGTTCGGTTCCAGGCAGCCGCGTTTGCGGCCTCGCGGGGCGAGGACGCCGCTGTGGCGCGGTGGGCGCCGGTCGCGAAGGTGGCGCCCACGAGCGCTGCCGCCGGAGCGGCGGCTGGCGGGGCGGCGCCGGTCGCGCAGGCGCAGGTGCGGCGCTTGCACGCAACGGCACAGCATCAGATGCTCGAGCAGCCGCTGTTGCCGGCCCAGAGATCCGGCGCGGCAGTCGTGAGGCCGGGGACTGGATCCTGCGTGAGGCGGCGGCATCCGTCGGCGGGCTCATTCTCGGGGTCCCCCAACAGGCTGTCCCCGGACGGAGAGGCCGAGCTTGCGTGCTCCGCGAAGCCGCGCAGACGCCGCTCGCGGGTTGAGGGCGAGCTCCCGCGCGGTCGGCGTGACGCCGCCTCTGGACAGAAGCGCCGCCTCCGGCAGCCTGCCGCATGCGCACAGAGGCAGGTCAGGCGGACAGATGCAGCCACGTGACTTCTCAGCCAGAAACCGCTTGACCCGTCTGTCCTCGAGCGAGTGGAACGCGATCGCAGCGAGCACACGATCCTCACGCAGCAGCCCAAACGCAAGCGGCAGGGCCTGCTCCAGCTGCCGCAGCTCATCGTTGACAGCGATCCTGAGGGCCTGGAAGACGCGCTTGGCAGGGTGCCCGCCGCCGAACCGCGCGGGAGCGGGGATCGCCGCGTTGATCGTCTCGACGAGCTGCAGCGTCGTCTCGATTGGCGAGCTGACACGGGTGCGCGTGATCGCCCGCGCGATCCGCCCAGCGTGGCGCTCCTCGCCGAGGTCCCTGAGCGTCGCGGCGAGCCGGCGCTCGTCCCAGGTGGCGATGATCTCGCGTGCGCTGAGCTCCTGCCGCGGGTCCATGCGCATGTCGAGAGGCGCGTCATAGGCGTAGGAGAACCCGCGCTCTCTGGTGTCGATCTGCATGGAGGACATCCCGAGGTCGAAGTAGACGGCGTCAGCGCGCACCCCCTCCTCACGGAGAGTCGTGAGACCATCGACGTAGGTGCCCCTGATGAAGCGGACGGCACAGGAGAGCTCTTCCGCGAGCGCGGCAAACGCGTTCTCAGCCTGGGGATCACGGTCGATCGCGATGAGCGTTCCCGATCGCCCTATGCGCTCGGCAACGGCGCGCGCATGCCCACCGCCGCCGAAGGTGCAGTCGATCGCGACCGCGCCCGGCTCGAGGCCGAGCATCTCCGTGAGCTCGCCCACAAGCACAGGCTGGTGGCGAGGTGCAACTGCCCCACGGGCGTGAGATGCATCCCGGTCGCGGCCGCCTTGCAGGCCGCCCGCCGCACGAGCAGAGCCGCGCCGCCGCGTCGGCTGCGAGGCAGCGCGCTGAGCGCGGGCACGCCGACCATCTCTCATCTCATGCAGGATGATCGACACGCGCCGTTATCTCCGCGACGCCGCCAAGCAGCGCCGGCCGATACTCGTTCCAGGACACCTTGTCCCACAGCTCGAGCCTGTCTCCAGCACCGACGACGAGGACCTCCTTGGCGAGTCGCGCATGCTGTGCGAGGAAGCTGGGAACCATGATCCGGCCCGCAGCGTCGAGCTCTGCGTCGTGGGAGCTTCCATAGAAGAACCGCTCGAGCTCAGCGAGCTGGGGCGAGAGCGGACGCAGCTCAGCAAGCGCCCTCGCCGTGTAGCGCTCGTAGTCCTGAGGCCTCCACACACCAACGCATGGCTTCTGATCGACGGGCATCGCGAGCACGACGCCATCAGAGAGCGCGGCGCGGTAGCGCGCAGGCACAGTGAGGCGACTCTTCGCGTCGAGCGTGTGATCGAAGGTGCCTCTGAAGGCCATGTTCTCGACTCCTCGGTGGACATTCGAGCCGGGGAGGAGGAGTGGGAGGAGCCCCTCCACCCCGGCTCGTTGGCTGCCAACTTACCCCACTTTGCCCCACAATGCAACCCCAAGATGTATTTTCATCCCACTCGACCACTCCGAGCATCCACCGGCGGACCCCAACAGGCGTGCCGATGCGGCGCGCTTCCACGATCGGCCGCTCAGTCGTCGAGGCCCACTCGCGCCGCCAGGGACGCGACGGTGTAGCTTGTGCTGAAGCTGTCTCCGGGGGAAAGGAATGCCGTGCAAGGCACCGCAACGAAATGGCGTGGGTCCGCAGCGCTCGCTGTCCTGGCCGCCATCATCTGCACACTGACGATCGCCGCGTGCGGCTCATCGACGCGCTCAGCGGCGAGCACGAATCCTGCGAGCATCGTGCCCGCAACGGCGAAGCTCTACGTGAGCCTCGTCCCAAAGCCGGAAGGCGCGCTGAAGCGGGAGACCGATGCCGACTTGCGCGCCTTCACGAACACCACCGACCCGCTGCGGTCACTGCTGGGCCAGCTCGCGGCGACGAGTGGGGCGAGCTATGCGCGGGAAGTGAGTCCCTGGCTCGGCAGGGAAGCAGGGCTGTTCTCGAGCGCGCTCACGCCTGTCGAAGGACTCGGCGAAGCGGCTCTCGCAAGCATAGCCTCCGGCGGTGCACCGACATCGGTGCTGAGGCCGGGGACCGGACCACTCGCGCTGAAGGTCCTGCCGGTCGCGGCCATCTTGAGTGCCACGAGCACGGCGAAGGCGAAGGCGTTTCTCGACGCTCTGGCGAGACGAGATCACGCCCACGAAAGCTCATGCGACGGCGTGAGCTGCGAGACGTCTGCCAGTGGCTTGACGGACGCAATCGTCGGCAACTTCGCCGTGATCGGCTCTGAATCGGCGGTGAAGGAAGTGATCGCTGCGCGCAAGGGAGGCGACTCGCTGCTCAGGGACTCGAGCGCGTACGCGAAGTTGAGCGGGAAGGCGCCGTCGCAGACGCTGCTGAGCGCGTACATCGACACAGCAGGCGAAACCGTCGCGTCAGGCAAGCCGAGCTCCAAAGCGGAAGCTCGCTCACGAGAAGCGACGAGCTCATCAGGGCAGGGCAGCTCCCCAACGTTCTCGTCTGTGCTTGAACTGCTCTCCGGCGGCGCGCAGCAGATGGAGCTCTCAGTGATCCCGGAAAGCGGCTCGATCTCGGCGGACCTCGACGCGCTGAACGGCTCCTCAGAAGCCGCACGACAGCGCGCCGCGAAGTCAGCGGCAAACCTGCTCGCAACCCTTCCAGAAGGCTCATGGCTTGCGGCGGCTGCGCCCGAAGTCGGCGCGCACCTCACCAACGTCCTCTCACTGCTGCGCGCTCTGAGCCCGCTCGCAGGCTCAGCGCTCTCGAGCTTCGGCGGCCCCGCCCTCGAGCAGCTGCTGCGCCGGCTCATTGCAAATCCAACAGCGCTGCAGAGCGTCTTCTCGGGGTGGGCTGGGTCTGGGGCGCTGTTCGCCTCAGGCAGCGGCCTCCTCGAACTCGAGGGCGGGATCGTGATCGAATCCGAGGATGAAGCCCGCTCGGTGGGCGCAGTGAGCGAGCTCGGCGCGGCACTCGCGACCGCTGGGGCGAGCGTGCACCCAGCCAACGTCGAAGGCGCTTCCTCGGCGGTGACGGTGGCGCTCCCGCACTTCCCGCTGACACTTGCGATCGGCGCAGGCTCAGGACGCTTCGTGATCGGCCTCGGGACCGCATCTGTGACAGCAGGCCTGAAGGCAAGCGGGCAGACGATGTCGAGCTCGGCGCTCTACCGGGAAGCCGAGCGCTCGCTTGGAGGCAGCGCAGCACCTGCAGTGGTCTTCTCCGTCCCAAGCCTCAGCGCTCTGCTCGAAGCCACAGGCCTTTCCAGCAGCGCGAGCCTGCATGGCCTGATGCCCCGCCTGCACGCCGTGCGGCTGGCAAGCGCCGCAGAGCAGTCGCTCGGGGCCGGCATCACGAGGATGCGTCTGTCCCTGCTGCTGGAGCACGCAGTGACGAGCTCCGGCTGATAGGGTCCATCAGCGCATGGCAGACGTGAAGCCCCTGCGCGCGCTCCGCTACGACACGACGCTTGCGGGTCCACTGTCGCAGCTGACGGCACCGCCGTACGACGTGATCACCGCAGAGGATCGCATCGAGCTCCTGGGACGCTCCGAGTACAACGTCGTCGCGATCGATCTGCCCGTCGTGCAGGTGCCGCCCGCAGGCTCTGAGGCGGAGAGACGTGATGAGCTTCGCCCCTACGAAGAAGCAGGCGCGCGCTTCGAGGACTGGCAGAAGACCGGGATCCTGAAGCGTGATCGAGTGCCTGCATTCTGGGCGCACTCGCAGGAGTACACGGGCCCAGACGGCGTCGCGCGCACGAGACGAGGCTTCTTCTGCAGGGTTCACCTCGAGGACTACGGGGCGGGGCGCATCCGCCCGCATGAGCGCACCCATCCTGGCCCAAAGGAGGATCGCCTGCGTCTGATGCGCGCGACGAGGGCCGACCTCTCACCGATATTCGCCCTGTACTCCGACCCGTCCCATTCGGTGTGGGATGCGATCGCTCCCGCTGCAGAGGAGACGCCAAGCGCAGAGGTCACCGACCGGGAGGGCACAGTGCATCGCCTGTGGCAGGTGAGCGACCCAGAGACGATTGCCATCGTGCAGAGGGCGATGCGCGACGCAGAACTGCTGATCGCGGACGGTCATCATCGCTACGAGA
>JAJYUP010000059.1 GCA_021792455.1 Actinomycetes bacterium
GGGACGGCTGCACGAGCCGCTGCTGGCGCCGGCGCCCGCGATCACGGTCGGCATCACCGCACTCGCGTTCGGCGCCGGGGTCCTATGGGCGGTCCTCGCCGGGCACCCGTAACCGTTTAGTAATAGGCCGGACTCGACTCGCCATCCTGGCGGAGCCCGGCCTCGACGCCACGCTGCTCGGGCGCCGACCGGACAGCTCGGTTAGTAGGCACCGCTCACCGGCGCATGGTGACGCGCAGGGCGCGGATCGTCGGTGTGCGCGAGCTTGCGCGCTTCGGCGATCCTGAACGGATGTGCCTGAACGTCAACACGCCCGTCGACTTTGAGCGCGCGGAGCGGCTGCTCGCGATCCAACACGCGATTGGAGCTGCCGTGCACTCGCAAGCATGCGCGGCCACGCCAGCTAGGCTCAGCAACTGCTCGACCTCATGCTCGATCGGCGGCTGCACATTCAGTTGTCGTGCGACCTCTGCGAGCCACTCGTCACGCGTCACCCTGCACCTCCTTGGATCGGGAGCAGACAGCGGTGGACCATTGCTGAATGCAACCAGCCATACGGCGACGCCGACTCGCACCGCGCGCGAAGCCGCCGCCGTCGGAATCCGGTTACATATGCGCGCCTTCAGTTGACATGGACGCGCGCTTCAGTCTCGTGGCGGGTGATGCGATGGCCGAGGGCTTGCAGGTCGTGCTCTGGGAGGGCCGCCTCGATCAAGGGAAACAGCTCGTGCTCCTCGAGTGCGACGTGACTGGCCAGGCGGCTGCCGAGATCGTGAAGCAATGCGAGCGGCGCGACGTGGGCGAGCTGTTCCACGTCGCGACGGATCAGCGCGTGGTCGACGAGCATCCGGAGCACGACGGGGTGATTCGGGTCGGCGTACGCGGCGTAGGCCGGCAGCAGCAGCTCCTCCTCAATGCGGAAGTGGCGCTTCTCCTCTGCGTCCCAGTGGGCGAGGAACGCCTGGGCCGTGTCGGCTGCGGTCTCGGGCGTGGCGGCCCGCAGGCGCTTGGCGATCACGAGAGCGCGGTGGTGATCGCGCGAGAGCGGGATGAGGGCGGCATGGCGCTTCATGCTGTGGTGCTCGGCGACCCGGCGGCCGCGATCGGCGCAGACCAACATTACTCCGGCGGTCACAGGGCACTGGTCGGCCAAGCCCCGGGTTATCAGTCATTGAAGGACCGTCCTTCCTGGACTTCGGTGACGTAGCCTGCGCGGATGGCGAAGTCGCCGAAGCGCTCGCCAGGCTCTCGCTCACGCGCGTAGCGCCCAAGCGTATCATCGAGTGCCCGGAGGATTGTGCTCTCGCCGACGTTCTCGAGATACATCTTGTTCAGGCGCTGCCCGTGGAATCCGCCGCCGAGATAGAGGTTGTACTTTCCCGGTGCGCGTCCGGTCAGCCCGATCTCGGCGATATATGGCCGTGCGCAGCCGTTTGGACAGCCGGTCATACGGATCGTGATCGGATCCTCCTTTAGGCCGTGCTGATCGAGGATCGCCTCGATCTTTGTGAGCAGGTGCGGCAGGTAGCGCTCGCTCTCGGCCATCGCCAGGCCACAGGTAGGCAACGCGACACACGCCATCGAGTTGGCGCGCAGCCCGCTGCGGGCCTGGAGCCGGTCGAGGCGGTGCTCGATGATGAGCGCCTCGATCATGCGATGATCGTCGGGTTCGATGTCGGCGAGCATCAAATTCTGGTTTGGGGTTATCCGGAACGTGCACTTGCCGGTGCGTGCGATCGCCCGCAGCCCGTCCATCACAGAACGCTCCGGCGTGTTGATCACACGGCCGTTTTCAATGAAGAGGGTGCAATGCTGTCGGCCGTCCTCGCCGGTGATCCAGCCGAGCAGATCGCCGTTCGAGGCGAATGTGTAGGGCTTCGCGGGAGCCAGTGCAAAGCCGAGCCGCCGCTCGATCTCCGCCGTCACCCAATCAAGTCCCTTCTCGTCGATCGTGTACTTGAAGCGCGCATGCGAACGGTCGAGCCGGTCGCCGTAGTCGCGCTGCACGGAGATCACCGCGTCGATCGTCTCGATCACGCGATCGACCTCGACGTAGCCGATCACGCTGGCCAAGCGTGGGTAGGTGTTCGGGGCTTGGTCGGTGCGGCCAAGCCCGCCGCCGATCGCGACGTTGAAGCCCCGCAGATTGCCGCCTTGCGCAATGGCGATGAAGCCTAGGTCCTGGCTGTAGAGATCGATGTCGTTGCTCGGCGGGATCGCGAAGCCGATCTTGAACTTCCGCGGCAGATACGTGCGCCCGTAGAAGGGCTCCTCCGGGCCGTCCACGTGTTCGCGTTCCGCGCCATACCAGATCTCACGATAAGCGCCGGTCCTGGGGGTCGCGTGGTCGCTCGCCCGTTTGGCGAGCGCATAGACCTGCCCATGCAATCTCGACAAATTCGGGTTGGCGGTGCACATCACGCCGCGCGTGTCGTCGCCGCAGGCCGCCTTTGTGTCGAGCAGCACATCGCGCAGGCCTCCGATGACCGCTCGCAGGTCGTGCTTGTTCACGCGGTGAAGCTGGAAGGTCTGCCGCGTGGTCAGCCGCAGCGTCTCGGCGCCGTAGGTGCGTGCGAGCTCGTCGAGCTTCAACCACTGGCTTGGGCTGCACACTCCGCCGGGTAGGCGTACGCGCACCATGAAGAAGTAGGCGGGCTCCAGCTTCTGCCTTCGACGCTCCTCGCGGAAATCGCGATCGTCCTGCTGATAGATACCGAAGAACTTCATCAGCTTGGCGTCGTCCGCGCTCACCGCCGCGGTGATCTCGTTGGCTAGGCCCTGCTGAATGGTGCCGCGCAGCTGGTCGCTGTCGGCCTTCAGCGTCTCGTCAGGCCCGAGCTCATCCAGCGGCTGAGAGATGTCGCGGCTGCGATCTGGCTGGGTCCTGGAGTCCATTGAGCTCCCTTCAGTAGACGTCGAGTCGATAGCGGCGATCGCGCTTTAGCGCGGCGAGATAGCCCTCGGCACGCTCGCGGTCAAGGCCGCCGTGCTCGGCGACGATTTCACGCAGCGCCGTGTGGACATCAGGTGCCATCTGCGCCGCGTCGCCGCAGACGTAGAGCCAAGCGCCCTCCTCCAGCCAGGCGTAGACATCGCGACCCTGCTGGCGCAGCCGATCCTGGACGTAGATCTTCGACACCCGATCGCGTGAGAACGCTAGATCGAGGCGGCTCAGGATACCGCGCCTGAGCAGGTCCTGCCACTCGAGCTGGTAGAGGAAGTCGCTGCGAAAGTTGCGCTCGCCGAAGAACAACCACGAGCGGCCCGTCGCGCCCCGCAGATCTCGCTCCTGCATGAAAGCGCGATACGGCGCGACGCCGGCCCCAGCGCCGATCATCAGCAACGGCGTGTCGTTGTCCGGCAGATGGAAGTGATCGTTGGACTGGATGAAGACCGGAACGGTCGCGTCCTCGTCGGTGCGAGCGGCGAGGTAGCCAGAGGCGACGCCGGTGCGGACCCGGTCGTGGAGCGCGTAGCGGACGGTGCTGACGGTGAGATGCGCCTCCTCAGGCGTTGCCGCAAAGCTCGAGGCGAGCGAGTAGAGTCGCGGCTGTAGCGGCCGCAGGCCGGCGAGGAGGCGGTCGGGCTCGACTCCTGGAGCAGGGAAACGCTCGACGATGTCGAGTACGTGATGGTCTTGCAGAAAGACAGACCGCGCCTTGGCCTCGCCGGTTGCCAGCAGCGCTTGAAGCTCGGCGGCACCGGCGATCTCGGCCCAATGCTCGAGGAAGCGCGGCGTGGCGGCGGTGATCTCGAACCTGCTCGTCAGCGCCTCGCAGAGGCTCCTCGTCTCCTGCTTGATCGCCACCGGAGCGTCAGCCGACAGCCCGAGCCGCTCGAGCAGCGCCGCGACGAGCTCCGGATCGTTGCGTGGCATCACTCCGAGGGCGTCGCCCGGCTGGTAGGTGAGCCCGGAGCTCTCCAGCGACAGCTCGATATGCCGGGTCTCCTTCGTCGACCCACGGCCGGTGAGCACGATGTTCTCAAGGACGGCCGCGTGGAAGGGGCGCCTCTTGTCGAACTTCGCGGACGATGCGGGAGCGGAGCCGTTGCGGCTGCTGAGAACCGACGGTCCAGCCGGCGTAGCCGGCCGCTCGGCAGGCGTGAGCTTCGCGACGACCGACTCGACCCACGCGGCCGCACCATCCTCGTAATCAACATCGCAGTCCACGCGGTCGGCCAAGCGGTACGCACCGAGCTCGGCGAGGCGCTCATCGATCCGCCTCGCGGCGCCGCAATAGTGCTCGTAGGTCGAGTCGCCAAGCCCCAGCACCGCGAAATACACATGAGGCAGCTGTGGCGCCTTGCGGCTCTCCAGGAACTCGAAGAACCCGAGGGCCGTCTGCGGTGGATCACCCTCGCCATGGGTGCTGGTGATGATCAGCAGATCCTGCTCGTCCTTGAGCGCACGAGTTCGGTAATCGGCCATGTCGCGCACCCGCGCCTCGATACCCTTCGCTGCGGCGGCATTCGCGAGCGACCCTGCCAGTTCCCTGCTGTTTCCCGTCTCGCTCCCGAACAGGATCGTCAGCAGCCGCGCCGCCGGCTCAGACCGTGCAGGCACGCGGCGCCCGTCACCGTTCGCCGTCGCCGGCGTCGCCTCCGCCAGCCGAGCGAGACCGGCGAAATAGCCGCTCAGCCAGCTCGCCTGATCGCGACTAAGTGAAGCCGCAAGCCGCTCGACGTGCTCCGCTTGATCGGGCGTGAGTATCGAGGCTTGTGGTTGCATTCGATTCGACGTGCTTGTGCGTACCCGCTCGACGCCGGCCGATCCGCCGAGATCCGCAGGTTCGCGATACCATCGCCCGAAACATATCAAACCCGATCTGTAATCCAGTATTTACTCGGACGACCAAGGAGAACACGTGCCTCTGACCATCGGCGACATCGCCCCTGACTTCACCGCCCAGACCACCGACGGCGAGATCCGCTTCCACGACTGGATCGGCGACAGCTGGGCGGTGCTGTTCAGCCACCCGCGCGCCTTCACCCCGATCTGCACGACCGAGCTCGGCTACATGGCGTCGATCAAGCCCGAGTTCGACCGGCGCAACACCAAGATCATCGCGATCTCCACCGACCCCGTCGAGAACAGCGCCAAATGGTCAGAGGACATCGCCGCCAGCCAAGGAGCCGCAGTCAACTATCCGATCATCGCCGATACCGACCACGCGATCAGCAAGGCGTACGGCATGCTCCCGGCCGACGTGTCTGGTGATCCCACCGCGCGCACGCCGGCGCAGAACGCAACCCTGCGCAACGTCTTCGTGATCGCCCCCGAGAAGACGGTCAAGCTCGTGCTCATCTACCCGATGACCACGGGCCGCAACTTCGACGAGATCCTCCGTGTCATCGACTCTCTGCAGCTGACAGCTGAGCACCAGCTCACCACGCCCGCACAATGGCAGGCCGGCGAAGATGTCATCCTCGCCGGATCCATCACCGACAACCAAGCCCGCGAACGCTACCCCGACGGCTGGCGCCAGCCACTGCCCTACATCCGCATCGTACCCGCACCTTAGACAGTGGGCGCGGTCGCGCAAGGGCTGCACATCCGCCATCAAGGCGCCGTTGAGCTGGTCCAGCGAGCTGAAGCGGCGGGCTTGGTATCTCATGTCCACACGCGCGAGGATCGCTGGCGCAAGCTTCTCGTGCCGACTGCCCATGGACGCCGGCGGCTGCAGTTGCACACGCCGGCGTACCTCGCGGAGGACTTCGTGCGCGAGATCAGGAACGCCTCTCCGCGGCAGCTACCTTGACCGCGGCTCGCGTCGCTGGCACTCCCGGGAACCCGTGTTCGCGCTGGAGTGGTGCGAGTCCTTCCGATGCGCCTGGGAGCTTCAGGGCGAGACGCTCGAGCTCCTGGAGATGCAAGGTAGAAAGCGCCTCCAGGCGTTCGGCGCCGATGTCGGTGAGGTGCAGACGGACGACGCGATGATCGTCGGGGTCGCGGGTGCGTCCGACGAGCCCGGCCGCGTTCGCGCGGTCGACGAGGCCGACTGTGCTGTGGTGGCGTAGAAGCAGGTAGTCGGCGACCTCGCCGATCGTGGGGCCGCGTGGATCATCGTGGCCGCGGATTGCAAGCAGCAGCTGGTGCTGCGCAGAGGTCAGGCCTGCTGCGCGCGCCTGTTGCTCGCTCCAGCGCAGGAAGTGACGCAGTCCAGTTCGCAGCGTGAGCAGCTGGGCGTATGCTTCGTCGGAGAGTCTAATCGTTTCACGATATCATCGTGGCACGATGCAGCCTGGCATGCCTTCCCGTACAGACCGCGCGCGAACTGCACTGGGCTCGGCCGCCGATTTGCCTGGGCTCTCGTGAGCACGCCGACCCCCGAGTCTCGGTCCACATCTCAGGAAGCCGCCGATCTCCACCCGCTGGCCAAGATCGAGACGACTGAGATCGAGGAGACGCCGGACGTGCCTGTCGACGCTGAGAAGACGACCTATTTTGGTGTGGACGAGCGGCCCAGCGCGACCTCTGAGCGGGCACTCGGCGACTTCACTGCGACACCGGCGATTCTCCGTCTGGTTCCGGTCGCGGTGCTGGTGGGAGCGCTCGGGGCGGGGATCTCGCTTGCGCTACTCGCGATGATCGGTGTCTTTACCAACCTCTTCTACTACCAGCGGATCGACTTCCATCTCGTCTCGCCAAACGCGAACACCCTCGGGTTGATCGCGCTCCTCATTCCGGTCGGCGGCGGTCTGATCGTCGGGTTGATGGCGCGTTTCGGCTCTGAGCAGATCCGCGGTCATGGCATCCCCGAGGCGATGGAACGCATTCTCATCAACGGCAGTCGCATCCAGCCGCGCCTGGCGGTACTGAAGCCGATCTCCAGCGCGATCAGCATCGGTACTGGCGGGCCGTTCGGCGCGGAGGGGCCGATCATCCTCACCGGCGGCGCCGTCGGCTCGATCGTTGGGCAGCTGTTCCGCCTGACCGCCGCTCAGCGTCGCAGCCTGCTGGTCGCTGGCGCCGCCGCCGGGATGAGCGCCGTGTTCGGCACCCCCGTGGCGGCGACACTGTTCGGTGTCGAGTTGCTGGCCTTCGAGCTCAAGCCGCGCTCGATGGTGCTGATCGGGCTCGCCAGCGCGACCGCGGACGCGCTGCGGATGGCGATGGCAAACGCCGGGCTCGTTCTTCCTCAGCCGCTGTTCCCGATGGCTGCGCACCCTGCGTTCGGCGGCGTGGTGCTGCTCGGCGCGGCCGCCGTCGGCATCGCGACCGGACTTGGGGCGTGGCTCATGACCGGGGCGGTCTACGGCTTCGAGGACTTGTTCAAGAAGCTGACTGGGCATCTGCACTGGATGTGGTGGCCAATGATCGGTGGGCTGATCATCGGCCTCGGCGGCCTGCTCGACCCGCGCGCGCTCGGCGTCGGCTACAACACGATCCATCTCGAGCTACTCGGAAAGCTCGGCATCGGCGCCCTGCTGCTGCTGTTCGCGGTGAAGCTAGTGATCTGGTCGGGCGGGCTCGGCGGCGGCACCAGCGGCGGCATCCTCGCCCCGATCCTGATGATGGGCGCCGCGATCGGCGGCATCCTCGGCCACGTCCTGCCCGGAGCCTCCCCAAGCGTGTGGGCGCTGATCGGGCTCGCCGGAGCGCTCGCCGGCGTCACCCGCTCCCCGTTCACCGCGATCATCTTCGCCTTCGAGCTCACCCACGACCAGAACAGCCTGCTCGCGCTGCTCATCGCCGCGACGATCGCACACCTCGTCAGCGTGCTCGTTCTGAAACGCTCGATCCTCACCGAGAAGGTTGCGCGCCGCGGATTCCACGTGATGCGCGAGTACGCCGTCGACCCGCTCGAGGCGACCTTCGTTCGCGAGGTGATGGATACCGACGTCTACACGGTCGAGCCGACACGCAAGCTCGACGAGTTCTACAACACGCTCACCGAGGGCTCAGTGAAGCGGCGCCAGCGCCTCTACCCGGTGCTCGACGCCGAGAACCAGTTGCACGGCGTCCTTCCCTTCTCCGCGGTGCTCGCTGCCAGAGACCACCCTGGCGCGCTGGCGCAAGAACACATGATCGCCCCAAAGGCAATCGCCTACCCCGACGAGATCCTGCGTACGGTCGCCGATCGAATGGCGAGCCTCGAGCTTGGCGTGGTCCCAGTGCTCGCGCGCGCCCACCCGGCACTCCTCGAAGGACTCATCACCCAGTTCGACCTCCTCACAGCCCGACAGAAGCTTCTCGTCGAAGAGCGCGACGCCGAGCGCGTACTGACACTACAGCGCGCCACATCAGTAGACGACGCCACGTCACGCTTTCGCGAGTGAGTGCTGCTGCGTAGTCTGAGAAATACTCGCCGAGCCGCGATCGTCAGCCCGTGGCGCGCGCCGCAGCAGATCAGCTGGCATGATCATTGCTGGCTGAACGCGCATCGAGGCATTCAAGCCTTCGCGAAAATCCTCACGCCTCCGCGAATGCGCTGCCGTTGGCGAGCGTCTCCAGCCTGACGCCGCGGCCCTCACGTCCGCGAAGCCGCCAGATCGCGGCGGCGAGCGCGCCGATTCCCCACAGTCCGGAGAGCGTCAGGAATGCGCTCCAGAGACCGAAGATCGAGGCGGTCTCCGCCAGTGCGACCACGCCGAGGATCGCGCCGATCCTGCCGACGCCGACGATCGCACCGACAGCGGTGGCGCGCAGGTGCGTGGGGAACAGCTCCGAGAAGGTGGGGTAAGCGGACATCCATGCCGCGGAGGCGAACATCACCGCCACGGTCATCGCCGCCAGGGTGAGCGCGGGCGAGTGCTCGCTTGCCGAGAAGGCGAGCAGCAGCGTGCTGAGCGCGGCAGCACTGTAGGCGAGCAGCACCGTCGGCCTGCGCCCGTGGCGCTCGAGCGCCCATGCGACCGCCAGCCCGCCCGCGAGCGCGCCGAGATTGGCGACCACGAAGTACCACGGCACAGTCGCGCTTGAGACGTTCACCACGCTTGGCACGAGCACGAACACCGAGATGAACGAGAAGATGCCGTAGTAGGCGGAGGCCTCGGAGAAGTCGAGCGCCATCCCGTAGATCAGCTCGCCGCGATGAGATCGCCAGAGCTCGGCAAGGCTCGCGCGGAACCGGAGTCGCAGCCCCCGGCGGTCGTAGCGGACATGCTCGGCGGCGATGCCGGAGACCTGCTCGATCACGCGGTTGGCCTCATCGGTGCGCCCGCGCGCCGCGAGCCACCGTGGCGACTCGGGGATCACCCGCCGCACATAAAGCCCGTAGAGCGCCGAGACCGCGCCGAACAGGAAGACGTAGCGCCAGCCCTGCGGGCCGAGCACGCCACCGATGAACACGATCCCGACGATCCCGGCGACGATGCCGCCCAGCGACCAGAAGTTCATCACCAGCGCCCCGGTGCGCCCCCGCAGCCGCGCCGGCACGAACTCCGACATCGCCGAGGTCACCGCCGAGTACTCGCCGCCGACGCCAAGCGCCGTCAAAAATCGAAAGCCCAGAAACGGCAACCAGCCCCAAGAGAGCGCGGTGAGGATCGCTGCGGCCGAGTAGAGCAAGAGGGTCGCGGAGAACAGCCGCCGCCGGCCGACTCTGTCGGCGAGATACCCGAAGCCGAGCGCGCCGACCATCAGACCCACAAACCAGACCGTCCAGTACCAGACGGTCTGATCCTGTGCGGAGAGATGGAAGCTCTGCCCGACAGGGCCGATCACGCTGCCGACGATCTGAATCTCAAAGGAGTCGAGCGCCCACCCGATCCCGAGTGCGAGCACGATCCGCGTATGGATCGGGCGCCAGGCGCAAGCATCCAGACGAATGGACATCAGCGGATTGGATGCCCCCGCCCATGAGAAGGATTCACGCCCAGAATCCTTCCTGCGGCCTGCGTGCTCCAACGTGCGTGACCCTTCGCATCGGCGATCAGCTGCCGGGCATCGCGCTGCAGGACCCCGACGGACATTCGGTCAGCCTCGCGAGCCTCACAGGCGAGCCGACGCTGCTGATCTTTCTGCGACACCTCGGCTGCCTGCCCTGCCGCGAGCACCTGATCGAAGTGCTCGCGCAGCGCAAGCAGCTCGGCCTGCGGATCGTGTGCGTCACGTTCTCCGCAGCGGAGCTGCTAGCGGGCTTTCGCCGCGAGCTTCACCTCGACGAGGCGCTGATCCTGCTCGGGGACCCCGAGCGCCGGGCCTACGAGGCGTTCGGATTCGAGCGCGGCTCGATCGCCCGCGTCTGGCTGCACCCGCGGGTATGGCGACGCTACGCACAGCTGCTCAGAGCCGGACGACGGCCCGTCTCGGTGCGCCAGGACACGCTCCAGCTCGGCGGAGACGTGCTCGCCGACGCGAGCGGACGGATCCGCTTCATCTACCGCAGTCGCGGGCCGGACGATCGGCCAAGCATCGCCCGGATCGCCGCCGCCAAGCCAGACGCCGTGCAACGCGGTGCTCACACATAGCCGACGGATGGCTGCGGCTGCCGTCAGGCACTATACGGCCCATGTTGCCCACACGCCGCGTGGCGCTTCTCACCTCGTGGCCACCAGCGAGCGCCTCTGAACCGGTGCAAGGGTTTCCTCCGCTGACGCTCGTTGCAGCCGGTCGGATGCCGGCTGCGGTGGCTGTCCACCTGCCAACCCGTGAGCGTGGCCCCGAGCGCTGAGCGCCCTGGGTCGTCGCGTGCTTCTGCAGGCGAGGATTCGATAGCGGACTCGTTCGAGGAGGCGCTGCGGCGCGCAGCCGACCAGATCGTGCCGGCATACCACGCACAAACGCGCTGGACGGCAGCGATCCGCGCCGCCATCGAGCAACTGCTCGTCTTCATCGAGAAGAACCCCAGTCAGGGGCGGCTGTTGATCGTCGACTCCCTGCGCGGCGACGATACGCTGCTGGCACGTCGCGCCCGCGTGCTCGACCATCTCATCGACGCGGTTGACCGCGGCAGGGAGCACGCGCGAGCGCCGAGCTGCCTAACCAGAACCGACGCGCACGGCGCGGTCGGCGCAGTCCTCTCAATCCTGCATGTCCGCCTCATCACCGAACCGGACGCTCCGCTGGCGCCGCTCGCCGGGAAGCTGACTGGCATGGTGATCCTCCCCTACCAGGGACCAGTCGCCGCGAGCAGGCAGACGCGGCGGCCCACGCCGCGCGCCTCCGTCGCTGCCGAGCGCGTGGAAATGCTCGCCGAGGCCGGTGTGCGCCTCACGTACCGCACCGTGCGGGTGCTGCGCGCGCTCGCCGCCCAGGGCGGAACGGGAGCCGGCCTGTCGAACCGCCAGGTCGCCGATCATGCCGGCATCGCCGATCAGGGGCAGTGCTCGAAGCTGCTCTCGCGCCTCGCTCGGCACGGGCTGATCGAGAACACCCGCCGCAACGCAGCCCGCGAAGGCCAAGCCAACGCCTGGAAGCTGACCGTCAAGGGCGCGCGCCTTGAGTGGGCGACTCGGCGAGAGAGGTGACGCGAGTGTGAAGAGTCTTGCGTTCGCGCAGCCGCCGGTTGTGACGGTTCCGCCGCCACCATAGGCACTCACCGACAGCGCCGATCCGTCCCATCCGGCGCGTAGGATCGGGAGCGTAAAGCGCCCCGGCACGGCGGCAACCGCCCGGGGCAGGCACAGGAGGTACAAGCTCCCATGCAGACCCATCCTATGCGGCCTCACGCCGCGACCGGCCTCAGCGCCCGGCGGCGCGTTTGCGGATCAGTGGCCGCTTTTCGCCGCTCACGGGTAACAGCTCATGTGAGCGAACGCGATCACCTGTCAGAGCGAGATCATCTGCCGGCAGCGCTGCGGCCGCAGTCCGCGCCGGAGCGGTATGTCGCCCGTGCGCAGCTCGCGGCGATCATGGGCGTGAGCCTGGCGACGATCGACCGGATGGTCGCCGAAGGGATGCCGTCTGTGACCTGGGGGCGGCGCACCCGCCGCTTCCGGCCCTCGGTCGCGATCGCATGGGCCTCTTCGCGAAGGAGGGCGGCGTGAGCGTCCAGAAGCTGCCCTCCGGCCGCTGGCGCGCGCAGGTCTACGACCCGGCCAGCGGCAAGAACGAGAGCGTCTCCCGCATCCTGCCCGGCGAGCCCGGCACCTACCGCACCAAGACCGAGGCCAAGCAGGCGCGCTCCCGCGCACGCGAAGCGCTCGGGCAACGGCAGAGCGAGATCACCGTCGGCGCCTTCCACGAGCGCTGGATCAGCGACCCGCTGTTCGCACGCCCGAAGGAGTCGACGAACCTCCACAACCTCGAGCGCACGCGCGGCTTCGCCAAGCGCTATGCGGATGTGCCGATCGCCGGCGTCGGCGATCAGATCGTAAGCGAATGGCTGGCCGGCGGAAAGCGCAACGCCACCGTGCCGGCGCTGCGCGCGATGTTCAACGACGCCGCCTCCGCAAAGGCCGGCCGTCTCCTGGGCAGCAACCCGTTCGCCGGGCTTGGGCTGCGGCAGACCCGCGGCAACCGCGACCGCCAGCCGCCCTCGCAGGCGCAGATGGAGCAGATGATCGCCTACGCCTGGCAGATCACCCCGCCGTCGTTCGCCGCCTACCTGGAGTTCGCCTCGGTCACCGCGATGCGCCCGAGCGAGCTGGACGCGCTCACCCCGGACGCGATCGACCATCGCGAGGGGGTGATCCACGTGCGCCGGCAGTGGAACGCGAAGGTCCGCAAGTTCACATCGCCGAAGTACGGCCCCTACACGATCGCGCTCGTCGCCCGCGCCGCCCAGGTGCTTGAGCGGCTGCCGCGCCAGCTCGGCGCCGAGGCGTTCGTCTTCACCACGATCCGCGGCACCCACTACACGCCCTCCTCGCGCACCCACCACTGGAACCGCGTGCGGTGTGGTGTCGGGCTGCCGGACATGTCGCTGTACCTGGCGACCCGCCACTACTTCGGCTGGTACGCCGTCAACGAGCTGCAGCTGCCGCCGCACGTCGTCGCCGAGCAGCTCGGCCACAAGGACGGGGGCGAGCTCGTCACCCGCCTCTACGGCCACCCCGACGCAGGCCGCGCCCGCCAGCTGATCCGCCAGGCCCACGACAGCCACGGCCGCGTCACGCCGCTGCGCCCAATCAACAAGGACTCGGCATGACCCCGCCGCACACGACCCCGCACACCCCGCGCGGCAAGGCGCTTGTTCATGCGGTTTGTGTGCTTTCTCCCCGATCACACACCCGGCGAAATCAGCAGCTTTCCCAAGGCCGCTGGAGCACCGGAAAATCGGCTCCAGCAAAGGGATTGCAGGCGAAATCTCGTGATCTGGCCGGGAGCCGGAAAATCCCGCCGCCGGAGCGGACCGCACACGAGACCGCACACGCGGGGAGCGTATGACCGCACACGGCGGGAGGTGTGCGCCGGCTGCGTTTGTCCCCTCCGGCGTCGGTTCTGACGCCTGCGCCCCGCTGGCGGAGCGCGCCGATGACGTTGACCAGCTCGCGCCCGGTGGGCCTCGCGCGGGACCGGCCGCTGTTGAACACCGCGGCAGCCCGGGGGGTGGCTGTGCCTGCTTCCGGCCAGCAGGTTGCAAGAGTTGCGGATGTTGGTCCGATGCCCTATGATGACGCTATGGAGATCTTGAGCCCTGAGGACCGCGTTGTGCTTTGGCGCGCCGCGATCGATGCGGAGGGGGCCAGCCGCCGTGCGCTGGTGCACGCGATCGCCAGGGAGATCTTCGAGAGCCTTGGGGAGCTCGACATGTATGCCGATGAGTACGCGCAGCTGACCGTCGAGAGTCTCGGCACCATCGACGATGCGGGGCTGTTCGCCAGCGACAGTCTGCGGCGCTGCCTGGAGGAGTTGCACGAGCCCGGCGGCGGGGTGGCGCTGCTCGTGGCGAAAATCGCCGGACTTCTGCGCGAGGCCGCCGGCGTCGAGCAGCTTGGAGTGCAACGGCGCGTACGTGCGGTGGAGATGGCCTCGCAGTGGCGCGAGCATCTGATCACGCGCGAGCGTGCCGAGCCGGGCTATCTGAGTGTCGCCGATGTTGCGGCGCGCTATGGCGTGACCACGCAGGCCGTCTACAAGTGGCTTGCCAGGGGCCGCATCGACGGGACGCGCGGACCCGGCGGGTCCTGGCGGATTCCCGCCGCCCAGTTCGATGCCGATGTTCGTCCGGCGACCACGCGCGAGCGCCTGGACGCGCTGCAGAGGCAGCTGCTCTCGCTGCACCACGACGCCGAGCTGCCCGGCGAGGAAGAGCTCGGCGAGCGCATGCGCGCCGAGGACTGAGTGCCGGTGGCGCCACGTGCGGGTCGAGTTCGACACCACGATCCTCTGGGGCGCGTTTCACAACCCGACGGGCGCCTGCTTCAAGCTGCTGGCGCTTGCCGCGCAGCGCGCGCCCGTGCTCGACGGCTTCATCACCGATGCGATCGGCGCGGAGTTCTGGTGGCGCGCTACGCAGCAGGGCGTGAAGGGGCCCGGCCAGCGCGTGCCGCGCACCTACACCGAGCAGGAGCTGGAGCCGTTTCTCGACGTCTTCGAGGTGCTGATCGAGCCGGCGAGCCTCGCCCGCACCCCGATCGGCCGCAGCCTCGGGCAGAACGCGAGCCTCGTCGGCCTGCCGCTCGGAGAGTTCCTGTATGTCGTGACGGGCGTCGATCGTGACGCGCTGCTCTCGGCGGCGACGCTTGGGTTCCCGGTCACGTTCGAGTCCACGGACACCGCCGACCTGCACGTGATCTGCGGCGCGCTCCAGAACCGAGCCGATGCGATCTGCAGCAGCGACGGCGGGCTGCTCGGCTATGACCCGATCGGAGAGGTGCGGGTGCTGCGCCCCGGCGAGCTTGCGGCGCAGCTCGGCCTGATCGAGCGCGGCAGTGCGGTGCCGGGGCCGGCGCGCGAGTCATGAGCGCAGATCAGCCGCTCAGCCTGTATCCCCGGGTCGCCAGCCGAGTTGCGTGTGCATGCGATTCGGCTTCCCCACCGCAGGGCTTATGCCGAGGTTTCCCGGCTGAAACTCGCCAGCACGCCGTCGCGGTTATGAATCTCGAAGCGGCCGTCGTCGTGCATCCTCACCCAGATCGTCCCATCTTCTCGCGTGGAATAGATGTTCGGGGTCCAGCTCCGGTAGTCATCCTCGGCGTCGATGCCCGGATCGAGCTTCGCGGTTGAAGTGATCACGACGGCAGGCTCGATCGCCCGCATGGCATCTTCTGCATAGCCGCTCTTGCGACCGTGATGCGAGGCAACGAGTACGTCGGCCGAGAGATCGACGCCCGCATTGATCATGTCGTTCCACGCCTTCGACTCGATATCGCCGGGCAGCAGGACCGACGAAGGCCCGTGGTGGATTCTCAGCACATAGGAGCCGTTGTTCCAGTCCTCGCCGTCATCGCAGGCCTCGACGAGGTTCTCGGTCGGAGAAAGAATCTCGATGTCGTCGTCGATCCAGTACTGGTTCGCATCACCACGCAGGGGATTCAACAGCTTTGGCGCATTCTTGAGGCTGTGGTCTCGGAGGGCCTCCCCCAGCGCCAATCGTCGTAGGCGGCATCCGTTCGGAACTCGTCGCGATCGGAGTGGACGCGCTCATGCGGGATGTCCCAGAAGTTGGTCGTCGGCAGCTCACCGCTCAGGATGCGACGTAGGCCGGCCATATGGTCTCCGTCGGGATGGGAGAGCACGAACCTATGAAGTGCACCGATCCCGTTCTGCTTGCAGAACGTGACGGGATCGACCAGCGCGCTACGCAGAGACGTCAGCATCGCCTCTCCGACGAGCCGGTCCTCCGCTGACATCGCCATGGCCTCGCGGAGGTCGCTGCCGTCGTTGATATCGATCATCGAGTTGCGCCCGCTGGGCGACTCGATTACGGCGCAGGAGCCGGCGCCGACGTTGAGGATTTTGACGTCCGTGTAGACCATTACTGTCCAATCGTGAATAGCTGGGGACGCTTGTGCGGTCAGTTACAAGGGCACGACATCGTAGCGCCGCGGTCGGACGGAGCCTCCGCGTGGGCCGGTGTGTGTTGGCGGTAAGCGATGCTTCGGATCCTCGACGCCTACAGTTTCCCGGCGCGCGTGGTGCCCGTCCTGGCCGTCATTGCGCCGGCGTTCGTGTTGCTG
>JAJYUP010000004.1 GCA_021792455.1 Actinomycetes bacterium
CACCGAGATGTCCTTCAGATTGTGCTGGCGCGCCCCTGAGACGACGATCTGCTGCGATATCGCCATGTGTGGAGGATCATTTTAGGGGGGCGAACGGATGTTCGCCCCTTCGTGGTTGGCGCAGCCTGATCCGCCGCGAGGCCGCTCGCCCTCTGCGCCCTCGAGCAGGCTCGAGGTGGGACCTCTCAGGCGCCGCGCGATCGAGCGGGCTTCGCGCTAACCTGCACCCTCGCAAGCGCCCGTAGCTCAGTGGTCAACGGTTCTCTACGGGGAGCCAAAGAGCGGCGGTCTTTCAAACCGCAGGTCGGGAGTTCGATTCTCCCCGGGCGCATCGTCGCAAACCCGCATGGTCGTGCGGGATGCGGGCTTTCCAGGGCGAGCGCTCGCGGGGCGAAATCGCCGTGGTCACCACTCGTGGGTACCAATGTCGTGCGTCAGACTTTCTGGCAGGGCTGTTGTGTCGGTCCTGAAGGAGGATCTGAATCATGGGAAGACCGGCATCGATCTCGGTGGATGCGAAGACCCGGATCGTGTTGAGCGTTCTGGCTGGCGAGGCCTCGATTGCGCAGCTGGCTTCTCGCGAGAAGGTCAGTGAGCAGTCGATCGGGCGATGGAAGGCCGACTTTCTCTGTGCCGGGAGAACCGCTCTTGCGGCCGGCAGATCTGGGCCGTCCACACGTGAGCAGCAGCTCGAGGCTCGAGGTCTGTGATCTGAGCCAGGCGCTCGGTGAGGCGCACGTGCGGCTGCGGGTGGGCAAGAGCTCGGCGGAGGGCCGCCTTCGCCCTTCGAGGACCTCGAGGTGATCCGTATCGATGCGGGCATGCCGAGGGCGAGGTTCTGCGCCCTGATCGGCGTGCCCGAGCGGAGCTGGCGTCGGTGGCAGGCCAGGGCTCGTGTCGGTGAGCGGCCGAAGGGGCCGTGGCCGGTGCCGGTGCGTGACGCGATCGCTTCGGCGGCACGCGAGCATGCGCTCGCACACCCGGCGTGGGGGCATCGCAAGATCTGGGCGCTGGTCCGCCACGACGGTCTCGAGAGCTCCCCGTCCACGGTGATGCGCTCGCTGCGCGACCAGGCGCTGCTTCTGCCGGCCGAATATCAACGACAGCGGCGCAGGCTCGGGAAGGCGCGCAGGGCGGACCTCGCCAAGACACCCGCCGGCGCCAATGAGGTTTGGCAGCTCGACTTCACGGACTTTGAGACCAGCCGTGGCGGGACGTGGCGGGTCGCCGGCTGCCGGGACTGCTGGAGCAGGTGCGAGCACCCGTTTCACCTCTCACCGACCGCCAACCAGCACGACGCGATCGACGCCCTCGAGCTCGCGCGCCATCTCGAGGAGCGCCGGCGCACACACAGCGAGCTGCGGCCACACGAAGCCCTGGCGTGGAGCTGCCCTGCTGAGGTCCACTGAGGCCCTTCGGACCCGACACGGCCGCAGCTCGCAGACGACCACCCCTGCGGGCGGCCATGAGATCGCGGCAGCCCAGGTGAGCGTCGAGGCGGACATCGCGATGATCCTCCGGGGCAGCCCTGCCCCGGAGATGATCGCGATCGAGCGGCGGGCGGCCTGAGCTCTCACCCGCAGGGCGGCCCTTCAGGCCGAGCGCGCAGCGCTCGAGAAGCCCCCCGCCGCGGCTGCCCGCAGGAAAGCGGCGATCACCACACACCAAGACGAGCCCAGAGCATGCCGAGGGCTTGACGCGGGACACTCGCGCTCGCGGTGAGCACCGGCTTGGCGGCGTTGCACGAGACCATGGAGTGGGAGGTCGATCGGATCGTCGGCCCGAAGGGCAAGCATGACCGTGAGCGGACCGCGAAGCGGCACGGTCATGCCGATGGTGAGGTCACGCTTGGTGCCCGTCGGGTGCCGATCAGCCGCCCGCGCGTCAGGTCTGCACAGGACACCGAGGAGATCGCCCTGGGCAGCTGCCAGGAGCTCGCCTGCCGCGACCCGCTCGGCGGCATGGTGCTGGAGCGGATGCTCGCCGGTGCCTTCACCCGGAAGTCGCGGCGAGTGGATGAGCCCACAGGCGAGCAGGTGCGGGCCGAAGCGCGCTCGACGTCGAAGTCGGCGGTGTCCAGGACGTTCGTGGCCAAGACGCGCACGGCGCTTTCCGAGCTGCTGGTCCGTGACCTCTCGGACCTGGATCTGGCGGTGGTGATGATCGACGGGATCGATCCGGCTGACCTCACGCACGTCGTGGCGCTCGGGATCACGACCGACGGGAGAAAGGTGCCGCTCTCGCTCAGGGAGGGATCGACCGAGAACGCGACCGTCGCGAGCGCGCTGCCGGCAGACCTCGTCGACCGCGGGCTGCGGCTCTCCGACGAGCAGCTCTACGTGCTGGACGGTGCCAAGGCGCTCAGAAAGGCCGTGCGGGACCTCGCCGGCCAAGCGGGCGCTTCTGCAGCGCTGCCGAATCCACAAGTCCAGGAATGTGTGCGGGCATCTGCCCGAGACCGAGCGACCGTGGGTGCGCGCCAAGCTCAACAAGGCCTGGAGCGAACCAGACCATGCGAAGGCACTCGGCTCACTCGAGGCGCTCGCCGCCCAGCTGGAGAAGGTGCATCCCGACGCCGCCGGGTCGCTGCGCGAGGGGATGGAGGAGACCCTCATCCTCACACGCCTCCATATCACCGGCGCCCTGCTGCGCACGCTCTCATCGACAAACTACATCGAGAGCATGTTCGACACCGTCCGCACCACTCAGCGCAACGTCAAGCGCTTCCGCGACGGGGACATGCGCCTGCGCTGGACCGCCGCCGGGATGACCGAGGCCGAGCGCTCCTTCCGGCGCGTCAAGGGACACCACGACCTGCCCAAGCTCATCGACGCGATCCATCGCGAGCTGAACCAGACCATCCCGACCGAGGAGGCCGTTACCGTTGTCGCCGCCTGAGCATCACATCCCGGACCGTCACCGAAGTTCCACAGCGAACGGGACATCCTCACCGGCTGCCCAGCGGCACGTTGAGCTACAGAAGAGGCGGTTAGGCCGCGGCGGCTTCGCGCAGCTCGCGGTAGGCCTGCTCGGTTTCGCGCTCGAGATCCGCTTCGACCTTACGGAACGCCTTCTCGACCTCGGGGCGCGTGCGGGTCGAGTCATGGATCAGGATGGCGCCGTTGGGCAGTAGATGCTCGATCTCGTCGTGTTCGATCGTGGCCTATGCATTATCAGGGCACGCACCGGACAGAATCTCACCGGAAGGGCTGCGTGAGCAGGTGTAGCCAACGCGATCGCCCCGACAGCTTGCGGTCGCACATTTGATCGTGCTCATACTCGTATGACCTCGATCGAGGCGAAGGCGGAGAAGTCGCTGTCCTGTGTCACGACGGCGGCACTGTGGCGCATTGCGCAGGCGGCGATCCAGGCGTCGTGGCGGCGCAGCTTGCGGCCGGCTTCAAGCTCCTGCGCGGCGATGCGCGCAAAGCACGACGCGGTCTGCGCATCCATCGGCAGCAGCCGGTAGGCACCACGCACGCGCGAGAGCGTCGCCAGACGCCGCGCGCGCGTCTCAGTCTCGCGCGCCCGCAGCACCCCAAGCTCGAGCTCGGCCGCAGTGATGACCGAGACCGCGATCGCCTCCGGCAGCTCGCCGAGCTCACGCCCGCCCTCCTGCGCAACAAAGACCGAGGTGTCGGCGATCGCGCGCTTCACACGTCCTCGACGAGCGCGCCGCGCACGTCAGCGAGATCGGCAAGCAGGTCCTGGTCGGCGCTCGCCTCATGCACGATCTCGCGCAACACTGAGGAGGAGACCCAGGGGTCGCGCTGTTCGACGTGCGGCACGATGTCCGCGACGGGATCGCGGTTGACGGTGAGCGTGATCTGCTCGCCGGAGCGCACCGCGTCGACGACCGCGGCGGTGCGGTTGCGCAGCTCACGAACGGAGATCGTCAAACTCATGTGCGCAAGCGTAGCACGCCCGTGCTACAGGCATGTGGCCCAAGGTCGGGGCGACCTTGGCCGCGGATCAGGCTGGCACGAGCTCGCTGCTTTGCGCATCGACACCGGGCTCGGGCTCGTAGGTGGTCTCTTTTGACTCGAACGCAGCCGAAAGCAGCCGCGCGTCGTCGGCGCGACTCTTGTGGTGCAGGTAGCGCATCGTGGTCTGGAGCTCCGGGCGGCAGCAGTTGCCGGCGTGCCTCGCGGCTATGGGAAGTCGAGCCCCCGCGTGCTGGTCGTCCCGTGCACAACGGTGGTCACTCGCTCGCCAACGAGTGCTCCCTGTGGGCCGGGCCACCAGACCAGGAACCAGCCCTTCTCGACGCTCGCTTGCACGTGCGTGCCGTCCTTCAGCGTGAAAGTGAGGCCTGTCACACTTCGACCGACGTGGCCGTCGAGAATGGTGAAGCGCCTTCCGGTGCCGCCTTGCCCTCGGATCTCGCGGGTGGATTCGGCATCAGCGATCACCTTCACCTCGTCTCGCGCTAGCGGACCGGTCCTGGTACCAACGGACTCGGTCATCACAAACGGATGCGAGGAGCCCATTGAAGCTCGGCAGGCCGTGATGACTGCGCCTTTCTGCGCCCGCAGGATCATCGTCGTGTACCGGCCCCGGGTGTCGCTCAAGACGGTGCTCCATTCCGTGGGACCGATCCTCGGCAGCGGAGCTCTCATCGTGCTCGGAGTTTCCACGCGTCCGCTCCTCATGCCGGATATGAGGCTTGAGGCGGCGTGCCCGCATGTCCGCTTGGCCGCCTGGGTCTGGCCACTCGCGGGAGTGGTGGGTGATGCGCTCCAGCCCGCGTAAGCACGCTGCGCTTCGGTTCCGAGCCCCACCAGCGCGACAACGATTCCCGCCGCCGCGGCAGCGGCTACCACGCCGACGGCGAGGGCATGGGAGCGCCGCCCTGGCGCCACCGCGTCGGCGCCGTAGAGCTCACGGCTCGCCTGGACCAGCTGCGCTTCGAGCCCTTCGAGATATCTCATGGCCGATCGGCTCCCATCTCTTTTCGCAGTCGTGCCAGTCCGCGGCTGACACGCTTGCGCGCCACCGCCTGCGATGTGCCCGCGCGCTCGGCGATGTGCGTGTAGTCGCGTTCGAGCACCACACGTTCGATCACCGCGACGCGCTCCTCTCCACTGAGCTGATCAAGCGCACCGTGGATCTGGCTCTCGGCGCCGCCGAGGCGATCGATCGCCCTGGTGTCCTGCTCCTCCAGCGGGACGCGCTGCAGCCGCAGCTGCCTCCGTGCCGCGTCATCGACGTAGCCATCGCGATAGCTGTCGGCAACCTTGTGGCGCGCGATCCCGCGCAACCACGCACGGCCGTCAGGCACCTCGGTCGCATGCCCCCGATGCGTCGCGATCAGCGCCGCCGCGAACACCTCCGCCGTCAGATCAGCCGCCAGCTCCGCGCTGCCGACTCGGCGACGCACGAACCCCACCAACCCCTCGCTGTGCCGAGCGAAGAAGACCGCAAAGGCATCCGCCCGCCCCGCCCGCGTCGCGGCGAGCAACTCCTCATCTGACATCCTGCTCAAGCGCCGCACAACCCACACTATCGTCAGAACGACACGGTCTGTGACTGCCCTGAGTCAAGTTTTTGGCGGTGTACTGGCTGGTTTTGATGTGTGATGGTTGTTGCTTTCCTGCGGGCAGCGGCGGCGGCGGACTCCTCGAGCGCTGCGCGCTCGGCCCGTTGGGCCACCCAGCGACGGACGGCTCCGCCGACTCCCGGATCGCAGTTCGCTCCCACCCAACGTGATGTCATGCGTACACATGGCTGAGCAGATGGGAATCAGGGGGCTCCGCGAGACCATCACGGGAACCATCCGCCGGGTGCGCAACAGCGGAACGATCGAGACCACCCACCGCCGGCGTCCGGTCGCGGTGCCTGCGCCTGTGCAGGCCGGCCGGATCGAGCGCCTGCTGCAGGATGCCGACATCACACCTCCCCAGCCGCTCGCGCGGCCGGTGCGCCGCTTTCCTGCCACAGGGACACCGAGAGCAAGTCAGGCGCTCGGGGAAGACCGCACTGGTCGCTGAGCTCGGCCCCGTTCGCGCACGGCAGTGGGTTCCAAGCAGCGAGCTGACCGACCTGTGGCACGCGCCGCCAGACCCGACGCTCGGCGAGGATCTCGCGAGGCTTGGCGGAGAGCTGGCAGACCCCTGGGCCGCCCAGCGTGTGGCGGTCCTGCTCGACACCTCGGTTCTGATCGCCGCCGAGACAGGCCCTGAGGAGGACGCCGCCATCAGCGTCGTCTCGCTCACCGAGCTGCATCTCGGCGTGCTCATCGCCGCCGACGATCGCACGCGGGCGCTTCGGCTGCGCCGTCTCGCCGTGATCGAGGATCACTTCGACGCTCTGCCGTTCGATGCCGCCGCGGCGCTAGAGTGCGGCCGGCTGCACGCGGTGCTCGCAAAGCGCGGCGGCCGGCCCCGGCGTCGCGCGTTCGATCTCGCGATCGCCGCGACCGCAAACGTTCACGGCGTGCCGCTGCTGACCTGCAACACGAGGGACTTCGAGCTCCTCGCGGGAGAGATCGACATCCTCAGCCCACAGCGCAGGCCACGCCTGAGCGCACGTCAACCGTGGTTGCGATGCGTTCGGCCGGCGATGCTGCAAGGTGCCGATCGTCGAGGCGCCGCTGGCAGGACCCAGCGAGATCCCAGGATGCGAGATGGTGTTCGAGCGGTTCACTGATCACGCAAGGCAGGCCATCGTGCTCGCGCAGCAGCAGGCGCGGTCGTTCAGGCACAACTACATCGGCACCGAGCACATCCTGCTTGGGCTGATGCACGAGGACGGCGGCCTCGCCGCTCGGATCCTTTCGGACTGCGGTGCCGACCGAGAGGCGATTCGCAGCGAGGTGATCCGCCTGCTCGAGGCCTCGCCTCCCCCGGAGCGCGGGCAGGTTCGAGCCGCCCTCCAAGCCCGCTGCGCCCGCCGCTCGGGGTGGCCGCCCTCAGACCGCTCGGGGGCCGTCTCGATGCCGCCGCGGCTGGAACGGATCGCCCAGACCAGCTCTCGGCGCCCACTGACGGCCTCGCCTGGACGCAGGCGAGGCTGCTGTGGCGCCCAGAGGGAGTCGAGCTGCGCATTCCCCTGCACCTCGGCTGGGGCGCGATCGCAGCACTCGCCTCCGACGGCGTCTGGGAGCAGGGGCCGCTTGCAGGGCTGCGCAGAGAGATCTGGGCGGGCTGGCTCGCACTCGCCTCCCCGACGCTGCTGCAGGACATCGACCCAGAGCAGCTGCGCCTCCTGCTCGACGAAGCGGTCGCCCGCGCGCTCGAGCACAGCGGCGCCGAGCCTGCGAGGGAGGACTTCGGGCAGCTGGGCGAGGCAAGCGTCCTGCCGCCTGCCGTCGTCCTCGCCACGTCGGTGACTGCCACGCTCGCGACCGTCACGTTGCCGGTGTTGCTCACCAGGAAGTCGCAGGTGATCTTCTGGCCAACCCTGGTCACCGGATCCGGGCTGCCCGGCGCCTCCGACTTCACGAGCGTCAATGACGGGGACTGCGTGGCAGACACCGTCGCCGAGGACGGCGGCGATTCGACCGAGCCGCCCGAAGGCGTCGTGCCCGTCGCGGTCGCCGCGTTCGTGATCGACCCGGCGTTCACGTCAGCCTGAGTGACAGTGCAGGTCGCCGTGCACGTCACCTGCGCCCCAGGCGCCAGGCTCGCAGCGCCCGCCGGACACGAAACCGCCGAGAGGCTCCCCGACCCCGAGAACGCCGTCTCGTTCACCTTCACCGGCGCCATGGTCACGTTCCCGGTGTTAGTCACCACGAAACTGTAGGTGACCGTCTGGCCAACCCCGGTCACCGTGGTGGGTGTGACAGACTTCACGAGCGAGATCGCAGCGGAGCAGCTCGTCCACGAGGACGTGTTGTTGGCGAGGTTGGGGTCGGCCTCGTTGCCGAGAACGTTCGCGGTGTTCGTGATGCAGCTCGACTGCGACGATGTGCTGACGCCGGTGATGGTGGTGGCCTCGGAGGCGCTGACAGCCAGCGCTCCGACGGTGCAGGTGACGGTGGTGCCGGCCGTCGAGGAGTAGATGCCGACTGTGCGGCCGGCGGTGGGACTGGCCACACCGGTCAGGCTGGGCGGCACGACGTCGGTGACCACGCTGCCCGACGAGGGATCCGGACCGTTGTTGGTGTCGGTCAGGGTGCAGGTGAGGGTCGCACCGGGGCTGAAGGTCGCCGGGCCGGTCTTGGTGATCGCCATTTCGACGCTCGCGCCCGGTGACAAGGCGCCGTCGTTGCTGTTGCTTGGTACGCCGGTGGCGGTAGCGACGACGGTGAACGTCGCGCTCGACGACGACGGGTTGGCGACAGAGATCTGGTAGATGGCTCCGGTGCTGTTGTTCGTGAAGCCCAGGTTGCCGTTGCCGTACGTCCACGCCGCCCCGTAGAACGCGCCGCCGGGGGCGCGGGCGTGGAAGCTCGGTGCGCGCCCGCAGCGGCGGGAGGACGCTGAGCAGGCCGAGCGGACTGTGATCGACATCGACGCGACGCTGATCGGCGCGCACTCGCAGAAGGAGGGCGCCCAGGGCAACTTCGAGAAGGGTTACGGCCATCACCCCCTGCTCTGCTGTCTGGACGGCACGGGTGAGGCGCCCGCCGGGATCCTGAGGGAGGGCAAGGCCGGCTCGAACACCGCCTCGGATCACATCGCCGTGCTCGACCTCGCGCTGGAGCAACTCGATCGAGAGGCGCTGGAGGGCGATATCCTTCTGCGCGCCGACGGAGCCGGCCCAACGCACGAGCTGACCGTCTACTGCCGCGAGGCCCGGATGCGCTTCTCGGTCGGCTTCGATCTGGATGAGCGGGTCCGCGAAGCGATCCTCGCCATGCCCCAGTCCGCGTGGATAAAGGCGATCCGCGCCGACGGCTCAGAGCGCCGGGACTCCGAGGTCTGCGAGATCACCGACCAGGTCGATCTCTCGGCCTGGCCCGAGGGCTCGCGGCTCTTCGCCAGGCGCACGAAGCTCAAGGAGGGCGAGCAGCAGTCCTTCGCCGATCACGACGGCTGCCGGCTGGCCGTGTTCTTGACCGACCAGCCCGACCCGGACATCACAGTGCTCGACCTCACCCACCGCGGCCGCGCGCGCGTGGAGGACCGCATCCGCGAGGGCGAGGACTGCGGGCTTCAGAACCTGCCGTTCCGCTCCTTCGCTCACAACCGGGCATGGCTGTGACTCGTCGGGCTCGCCCGGGACCTGATCGCCTGGACCAAGCAGCTCGCTCTCGCAGAGCAGGCACGCTCGTGGGAGCTCGAGCGTCTGCGCTACCGCCTGCTTCACCAATCCGGGCGGATCGCCCGCCACGCACGCCGAACGACCCTGCGGCTCGCCCGCGACTGGCCGTGCTCGGAACAGCTCGCCACCGCGTTTGAGCGCCTGCAGGCGCTCCCAGCCCTCTCCGGCTGACCGCCGGCGCCCCCGGCGCCCGCCGCGAACACGACCCTCAGCAGAGCCGTCGGCGTCAGCCTGCCCGCAAACGACTCTGGAGCGCTCCCCGCAACGCCCATCACCCGACAAACCCTCTGGACGGTGGCCCCGGCAGCCTCCACCACCATGGCATGGCGCAGGCCCTCACGCCGCGCGCACGGCCCACTCGGCCGCTTACTGCAAGATCGAGGCTTGACGCAGAGAGCACCCTCACGCCGCACCTCGCGACGCGCACAGCAGTCTCACACGACGCATATGAGCGAGCGACCATGAGCACTGTACAGCGAAATGACCGTGCGCCGGTCGGCAGACTCACCGCAGCCGACGTGATGTCGGTCTCCGAGGTCGCAGAGCTCCTGCACGTGCCGCGCTCCACCGTTTCCGACTGGGCGCGACGCGACATCCTGCCGAGCGTGAAGATCGGTCACCTCCGCCTCTGCGTCCGCCACCAGATCGAAGCGCGACTGCTCGGGTCCACGAAGGGCTGAGCAGCACGCGGTCGTCGAAGACGACTACGCGGAGGGCAATCCCCCCTCGACGCGACGGCTGTCCGTTACGCGATTGGAGCCGGCGGCTGGCGTAGACTGGCAAGGGTCATGGCAAGCATGCGCACCCCGGAGCTTGGACCTGCGGCAAGGCCGGTCGCGGTGCCGGATGACCTCGACGCCCCGTCTCTGCGCAAGGCGACGGGACGGGTCGAGCTGCCGTCGCACATCCGCTGGAGCGGTCCCCCTGTGACCTATGACATGGCGGACCGCGCCGACCGCATGCGTGTCTATGAGCAGGTTCTGCGCGAGGGCACCGAGGACGACGTGCGCTTCTACGTCGACGCCGCCGAGCTTGCCGAGGTCTTCGACGAGCTCGTGCTGCCGCCCGCCGTCCGAAGTGCGTGGGCTCAGTGGCTGCAGCGCGGACACCGCGCCGCTGCGCGGTGCTGAGCCGGCTGCAGGAGGAGGTCGCCGAGCTGATCGTCGGCCTCGATGAGGCCGAGGGCTTCGCGCTGGCCGGTGGAGCGGCTCTGATTCTGCGCGGCGAAGTTCAGCGCACGACTCGCGACCTCGACTTCTTCGGGCTCACCAGCGAGGCTGTCGAGGCTCTTGTGCCCGCTGTCGAGCGCGCCCTGCGCGCGGACGGCCTCGAGGTGCGAAGGGTGCGAACGGCTCCGGGCTTCGCCCGCCTGCTTGTCGAGCGTGGCGAGGACACGACCGAGGTCGATATAGGCGCCGACGCGCGGCTCTTTCCCTCCGAGCCGAGCCGTCTGGCACCAACCTTGAGCGCTCAGGAGCTCGCGGTGGACAAGGTGCTCGCCGTCTTCGGACGAGCTGAGGCGAGGGACTTCGCCGACCTCATGGACGTCGAACCGCAACATGGCTTCGATCATCTCTGCCAGCTCGCGGCGGAGAAGGACCGCGGCTTCGATCTGCACGTCTTCGCGGAAATGCTCGACCGCTTCGAGCGACTCCGACGCGACGAGTTCGAGCTGGACGACGCCCGCTACGAGCGCCTGACCAACCTCGTCGAGACATGGCGCCAGCAAGCGATCGACCTCGCCGCCCGATGAGGGCGCGCTATACGGGGACGCCGCCCGTGCGCTCGAGCACAGCGGCGCCGAACCTGGACGCCCAGAGGCGTTCCTGCGCCGCCTCTGCGGCGATCCTCCCGAGGGCGCCGGCGGCAACTCGGAGGCAGAGTGATCAGGCGTGATGCCGATGCCGGGTCGCCGGCACAGTGATCGGCGGTCGCGGAGCGGTGAAAGGACAGCAGGCGAGAGAGGATTCGATAGATCGTGCCGGACCGCAGGCTCCACTCGCTGGGCTCGGCGGTCACGGCACAGATCAGATCGAGCTGTCAGATATACGCGACTCTCGCCTCACCGCTCGGTCAGAGGGCGCGGGGCCAGGCATCCGATCGGCACCCATCCTCGCGGCGGCACCCATCCTCTCAGCGCGACGGATGGATCACCTGAGAGGCGGTGCCGGGTTAGGCTAGCCTAACATCGTGCCTGAGACGCCCGCCGCTCCGAAGCCGCCCCTGCCGGCAGCGCGCTGGCGCGTGCAGTCCACGATCGCGGGAGCAGGCATCCTCGTTGGAAGCTACGACCTCGCCGCGATCTCGGTCGCGCTCGCGCCGCTGCGGACGAGGTGGCATCTGGCGAGCGGCGTTGTGACGACGCTCGGCACCGCGACGCTTCTCGGCATGCTGCTCGGGTCGCTCGCGACCGGGTTCCTCGCCGATCGGTTCGGACGACGCCGCATCGTCGTCGCCGACGTCGCGCTGTTCATCCTCACCGCCGCAGCGGGAGCTCTCGCACCGGACTTCGCGGTGCTCGCCGGCGCGCGCCTGCTCAGCGGCTTCGCGGTCGGCGTCGACTTCGCCGTCGTGTTCCCCTTCGTTGCCGAGACCGCTCCACGGGCCAGGCGGGGCGAAGCGATGGCCTGGATCATGTGGTCTGCGAACTTCGGAACGCTCGCTGCATACGGAGCCGGAGCGCTGCTGCTCCACATCTCCGAGGCGGCGGGTTGGCGGTTCGCCCTGGCGCTCGGGGGCCTGCTCGCGCTGCCGCTGCTGGCGCTTCGCCGCGAGCTCCTCGATCCTCCGCAGTGGCACGCAGCACGCCTGCCGGACCTCGCCGGGATTCTGCGCTCCGTCACTCACTCGAGCCGCCGGCGACCACTGTCCGTCGCGGCTGTCGCGACGTTCTGCTATCAGGTCGGAGATCAGGGGATCGGCCTCGTGCTGCCGTTCCTGCTCGCGGCAGTGCTCGTGACCTCGGCGGCCGGCGGAGCCCTTGGCGCCGCAGCGGTGAAGGCGGTGACCATTCCCGCCTCGACGCTGACGATCGTGCTGATCGAGCGCCTCGGGCGCCCGAGGCTGCAGGTCGCCGGGTTCCTCGGCAGGGGCCTCGCCTTCGTGCTGCTCGGCGTGCTGCTGATGATGAGCGCGGCGCTGTCGGCGTGGCTGATCTGCCTGCTTTTGGCGATCGGCTACTTCTTCGGCGCGGCCGGGCCAGACAAGACCACCGTGATCCTGCCCGCCGAGTCGTTCCCCTCCGAGGTGCGCAGCGCAAGCCAGGGGATCAGCCAGGCGGCAGGGCGTCTCGGCGGCATCGTCGGCGTCACCGCCTACGGGCTGCTGGCCGGCGCCGGCGGGCCCGGCGCCGCCCTTCTGTTCTTCGGGGCGGCAGCGCTCCTCGGCGCGGGGGTCACGCTCGCCGCACCCGCGCTGCAATCCTCTTCGGGACCGGCGCCACCGCACGACGGCGGCGCGCCGGTTTGGGAGGAGGCCGCAGCCGACGCGTTCACGCAGCGACGCTGAGTATCATCTGCGGCCGGACTGACATCAGCAGCCGGGCTCGGCAGAGCAGATCCGGCATGCTGGGTTCGGCGACGACGTTGAGGGGAAACGGCAGTGACGGACAGTTCGGCAGGATTGCGGGGGCGCACCAGACGGCTGAGGTGCAGCGTGTCATCGGCCATCCTTCTGGCGATCGCGGTCCTTCTCGCCGCCGCGCTCCTCAGGCCCGGCGAGGCCCGCGCGGAAGCGACGGTGAAGATCGGGCCGGCGGAAGCCTCAGAAGCGCTGTTCGTCGCTGGCGACGTGAGCAGGCTGAGCGCCGTGCCCGCCGGCACGAAGGACGTGATCCTCGAAGAGGCGCTCCAGCAGCTCTACGCCGACGAACCTGAACTGGCGCCGGCGACTGCGGAGGGCGACATCTCGAAGATGGAGGCACTGCTGGAAGCCCCCTCCGCACCTTCGAACGCGAGCCTCCAGCTGATGGCGGGCAACCAGCGGATCATCGCGATCCTCGCCGCTCTCGAGCGCGCCCCCGAATCTTCGGAAGGCGGACTGCCGGCACCTGCGAAGCTCGCCGTCACGCACCTGGCCGCCGACGCCCTCTCCGGATCGGCGGACATATTCGCGAAAGCCGAGGTGCCGAAGTACTTCGAACCCTTTGCGAGCGCTCGCACGAACCTCACCTTCACCTCCTTCTCGCCCACCCACGTGCTGCGGGCCACGCACCAGCTCGCCTCGCGGGACAAGCTCTTTGGGCAGGCCCGCGATGCCCTCTGGGGCAAGGCGAGCGAAGAGAGCGTCTTCTCTGAATGGCGGCAGCTGCTCGCCGAAAGCGCTGTGCTGAGATCGCCTGCGCTGAAGGCGCTGCGCGAAGCGATCGAAGCTGGCGGCGGCACGCTCACCGAGGAACCCGCCGCGCTCGCGAAGCTGTTCAGCGAAAGCCAGAAGACGACGCAGGAACAGTCCTGCGCGCACGGAGCAGGCGAAGAAGAAATCGGAGGGGAGACGATCGAAGGCCTCCCGCGGCTGAAGTGCAGCGGCGGCGCCCTCTACGAAGACGCGCACACCCCGCGCCGCTGCACTGAAAAGAGCCGCTGCGAAGCGGAACTGAAAGAACTCGCGGCGAAAGACCTCACCGAGCGCCAGATCATCGACGAAGAGCGCGCGACGATGGTCGCCGCCGCCGAACTGCTGCGCCCCTCGGACAACAAGGCCGCCGAACTGCAGGCGGCGACCGCCCAAGCCCAGGCGCAGATCAGCGAAGAGGAAACCGCCTACGCCAACTACGAAGCCGAACAGGCCGAGAAGCAGGCGATCGCCGGCGGCGTGAAGGAGGGCCTCGAGGGCAGTGCCGCCGCCCTCGCGCTCGCAACCGGCAACTACTCGGAAGGCATGAGCGGACTGATAGGCGTCGGCTTCGAACTCTACGAAAACGCGGAAGGCGCACTTTCCAACCCGCCGCCGGGGCCCCAGGAAATCACGCTGCAGGATCTCGCAGACATCAGCACTCAGCTCTCCGGCTTCCAGCAGTACACCCAGGAAGCGTTCCACGCAATCAACACGCAGCTCGCGCAGCTCTCCGCCCAGCTCGCCCGCGAAAACTACGAGCTCAAACAGGAACTGAGCGCGCTCGGCGAACGGCTCGAGCGCGTGCAGGGCACGATCTACGCCCTCCAGGACGAGGTGAAGGAACTGTTCGCCGCCGAGACGAAGGCGAACCTCCAGAGCACCATCGAAGACAGCATCGGCTGGCTTGCGAGGACCGGGGAACCGCTCTCCGGGCCAAAGGTCCAGGAAGCGCTCGTCGCCCTGAAAAAATTCGGCACGGAAATCGCGAAAAGCTCGCTCGTCAACGCGCCCGAAACCCAGCCATTCACCTTCGAAGGCGCCTACCGCCAGCTGACCTCGAAAACGACCGGCGAACCCTCTGAACTCGGCGAAGACGTCGGCTACCTCGCACGCTTCCCAAGCGAACAGGGCTGGGTCACAACCCTCGCCCCCTCCTCGCTCGCGAACACCGTCTTCTGGTCGGAAAGCGGCCAAGCATACGGACAGCTGATGCTCGAAAACGCGAGCCACGTGACTGCACCGGACGTCGCCGGGCTCGATGAACTCGAACGGGAAGGCGCGAACCTCGAGAAGGCGGAGAGCGCCTGGTCAGCGCACTCTGGAGGCTCCGGCTCGCGGACGGGCAACGCGATCCTCGACCATGCCATCAGCGACGTCGAAGAAGCCGCCTACGGGAAAGGTCTCGACGGCGGCCCCGCCGTCCAGTCCCTGCTCAGCGAACAAGCGCAGAAGAGCTTCGAAACAGCGCTCGAAAAAGCGCTGAAAACGACGGAGCCGAACCCGACGGGGCTCACCCTGTGGGGCGGCGCGAAGCAGGCCTTCTCCGCGAGAAGCGTCGCGGAAGCGCAATATCCCGCGCTGAAGTGGAGCGAATGCTCAGGAAGCGAAGGCAAAAACGGCACGGTGGCCATGCCCGAATCTTTCATCGAAAGCCTGCCGCCGTCGCTCATCGACGGCGTTCGGCTCGGCGTGATCGGCGCCCCGAAATCCGGCGCGCCGCTCACCCTGCAAGTCTGCCGGAAGATCACGAAGAAAGAGAGCAACGGCGCCACCATCAAATCTGAACGCTACGAAGAACCGTGCAGCGTCGACGTCGGCAACGACTGCAATGTCTTCTATGAAGCCGAAGCGACGGAGGAATACGAAGAAGAATCCGTCACCGAGCAGCTCACCCTGAAGCGGTCTGAAACCGGCGAAACCATCGCCGAATCGAGCGTCGCCGAATGCAAGCAGACAGCGCTGTTCTGGAAAGGGAAAGGCTACTTCGAATCCTGGGATCCGACGACGAAAGGCGCGTACGGGTTCGAAGTCAAACACACGGCGCTCGGAGGCTCCTTCGAAAACGAACGCCACGTCGGAACGATCGACCGTCTCTACTGGACCGGCAAAACCTTGAACTGGGAATACACGGGAACGGCGCTCCAAGGCGGCCACTGCCCCTACGAAGGATCAGTCGAAAGTGCCGGCATCGAGTACGCCAACTACGCGCCCGGCGAAAGCCCGTTCACCTCCAGCGAGGAACCGCAGGTGGTCGAAGCGATCGACGGCCTCCTGCGCGAACTCCAGGAGAAAGCCTACGGCGAAGGTCTGAAAGCACTCGAACAGAACCCGCCTGAAAGCCTCGGCGGCGCGAGGGCGCTCGTTCAGAGCTACGTCAAGCTCGGCCTGCCCCAGGCGGTCGGCAGCGACCCCGAGCTGCAGAGCGACGTCGAGGGCCTGGGCGCCCAGTTCCTCGACCCCGAACCCGGCATCCCACGTTCGCTTCCCGCAGAGGTCGAGGCGCTGGTTGGGAGCTGGATCCACCGCCTGAAGGAATCGAGCTCGACGGGGCTCGAAAAGCTGCTCGAAGACGATCTCATCGGCGAAGTGAAGCAGCGCGCCCAGGCCTGGATCTCTCAGATCGCAGAACAGGTGAAGCCATACATCGAAGGCAAGGTCACCGGGTTCGGCAGCTCTGCGGAACCCGTATCAGAGCAGCCCGCGCTCGTCGAATCTGCGTTGAACCGGCTCCAGCTGACGAGGGACGTGCTGAGCGAAGCGAGAGCTCCAAGCGCCGAAACGCTCACCCCGGTCGGGCTCGGCAGAAGCGAAGCGACGCTCCGCGCCGAAGTCGCGCCGGACGGCGGCGCGGTGGAATCGTGCCTCTTCGAATACGGCTCGACTGAATCCTACGGCCAGTCGATCGAATGCTCGACGGTGCCGAAGGCCGGTGAAAAGGCGGCGATCGTGACGGCGAAGGTGACGAACTGGACGCCGGAAGGCAGCTTCCACGAGCGAATCGTCGTGAAGACCTGGGGCGGGACGAGCTACGGGCAGGACGTGAAGGTTCAGCTGGCCCAGGCGACGAAGTCGCCGTCTGGCGGGCTGATCCTGATGAGCACAGACACGCCAGGGGCAACGATCGGCAAGCTGCAGGACGAAGCGCTGCCTGAAGGGACGCCCCTGCCGACAGGCGCTGCGCAGCTCGTCGGCATGATCAGCTTCACGGTGAACGTGACACCCGGCGGCAGCGCGCGCGTTCGGATCGAACTGCCGAGCGGCGACGTGCCGACCGCTCTCTACAAGCTGCTGCACAAGCGCAGCGGCGGAGAGGAATACGTCGAAGTGCCCGCCTCCGTGTACACGATCGCCGGCAACGTGATCGAACTGACGCTCGTCGACGGCGGTCCTGACGACGAAGACGGCGAAGCAAACGGCGTGATCGTCGATCCGCTCGTGCCCGTCGTTCTCTCCTCCGCAAAGCCGACCTCGCCGTCGGCGCCCTCCCCATCGCCCACGCCGCCTGCGAAACCAAGCACAGCCAAAGCGCCGCACGTGCAGCGGAAGCTGCCGCCTGAGTGCGTGAGCGACGGGCTTGCGACGATCCGCCCAGGCGAGCTCAGGCTGCCCGCAGGAGCGCGGATCGAGCGCAGCGAGATCATCGTCGACGGGAAGGTCGTGGCGATCCTCGGGCCGGGCAGCAGCGCCGCAATCGTGAGCTTCGCGCCCGCACGCAAAGGCCCCTACAGGCTCACGGTCCTCGCAAAGCTGACGAATGGGCACACGATCAGAAGGCAGATCGTCCTGCACCCCTGCGGCCGCGCGGCGAGATCGCTGCCGACGTGCCTGGTGGGCAGCACGGCGACGGTGCGCCTCAGCGCGTTGAAGCTGCCAAGAGGCGTAGAGGTCAGGCGGGCGGACGTCATCATCAACGGCCGGGTGATCGCGCAGCTCTCCGCGCACGGCGTGGGCGCGATCGTGAACGTCGGCAGGCAGCAGAAGGGCGGCTACACCGCAACGCTTGTCGCAAAGCTCTCGAACGGACACACGCTGAGAAGGCGGCTGGTCTTCAAGAGCTGCAGCAGGCACCGCCGCTGAGAAGCTTCGGCGCGCAGCGCTGCTCCCAGGCGTTGCATCGATCCGCCATCAGTGGTAGGTTGAGCGCCGTTCGTGCCGAATCCTCGCCCCCAAGGGGGCTTGGAGCGGGGGACCCAAGGCGGCCGCGAGGCCGCAGGGGCGAACCGCCACATCTGTGGCGCAGCGCGATGCGCGAGCCCGACAGCTGACCCCGTAGGCGCCCGGAAAACCGAAAGGACGCACCACAGATGTCGGCGCTGCCGTCTGATCTCGCTGCATCCGATCCCTCGCAGGCTTCGCCTCAGGTCCCGCCCGCACGTCCCGCCGAGATTGAGGCTCGCAGGCTGCGCGGCGGCAGAGCGAGTGCGGTGGTGCACGCTGGCAGGGTGCAGGCGGTCGTGCGCGGCGGCAGAGCGAGTGCGGTGGTGCACGCTGGCAGGGTGCAGGCGGTCGTGCGCGGCGGCAGAGCGCAGACGATCTTGCGGGGCAGCTGGGCACGAGCGACGGTGCTTGCCGCATCGCTTGGCACGATCGCCGCGGTGAGCGCGATCAGCGCGGCGCCAGGGGTCGCCCTCGCCGCAGCGTCGATCAACCGAGGTGATCGCCCGGTGGCGATGAGCGCCTTCTCCACCGGCGGCGTCGCCGCCTCGCAGCTGCCCCTCGCAGGCGCAGACGGCCACGCTCTCCTCCCACAGCAGCTGCGCAGCCACCCTGTGCGCGCCCTTCAAGCGGCGCTGCACGTCGTGATCGACGGCGACTTCGGGCCCGAAACAGAGGCTGCTGTGCGCCGCTTCCAGGCAGAACACGGGCTGCCCGCAAACGGCATCGTCGACGCGCGCACATGGGCGGCGCTCGGCTTCCACGAGATGCGGGAGCTGAGGCCACGGCCGCTTCGCCGCGGTCTGAAGGCCAGCGCCCCTGACGCATACAACGGCGGCACCGAAGCACACAGGGAGCTGCGCAGAAGCGGGAAGCGGACGAAGAAGCAGAAGAAGGGCTCAAAACGCTTGCAGACGCCCGCCACAGCGCCAGACGCCGGCGCAAGCCCCGCAGGCGCCGTGACACCAGCGCCCACCCCAGCCCTGACGGCGCCGGTGCCGCCGTCGACTGAAGGCTATGTCAACCCGCTCCCCAGCGGATTCACCGCCGGCCGCACCGACATGGGTGTCGACTTCACCTCTGTGCCTGGGACGGCCATCCTCGCGATCGGGCAGGCGAAGATCCTCGGCATCTACCCGAACTGGTTCCCACCAGGCGGCCCCAACGGCGGCAACATGCTCGAATACGAACTGCTCACCGGGCCTGATGCGACGCGCAGGGTGTACGTCGCGGAGCAGATCGAAATCACGGTCGCCGTCGGAGAAACCGTCGCTGCGGGGGCGCTGATCGGCCGCTACGCCTCCGAAGGAACCGGCATCGAGATGGGATGGGCGGCCGGAGGGGGCGTGACCCTCGCGCAGGCGACGACAGGCTACGAAGAGGGTCAGGAAACCGAAGCGGGCCAGAGCTTCCGCGCCTTCCTGCAGAGCCTCGGCGTCGCCCTCTAGCGTCCCACGCCTCGCGCTGCGGCGCGGACGCCTGGTGCCTTGCCTCCGATCGTCGTCGAGTGGCACTGGCGATTCGCCCGTCACGAAGCGGGACTGAGCCGCGCCCACGATTTGTAATCTGATGGCATCCGTGTTGCGATGGACAGCTTCGGTCGGCTCGTCGTTGCGAAGACTCTCCGGGATGAGCTCGGCATCGAGGGCCCCACCGACCTCGAGCTCACTGCCTCGGACGGCAGGCTGGAGCTCACCGTCGCAGACGTGCCGGCACGGGTGGAGGAGCGGGATGGGTTCCCCGTGCTTGTGGCCGACCGGCCGATGCGGCCGATGAGCACGGCGGCTGTCTGCTGAGCGCAGATCAGCGTGCGCTGCCGACCTACAGGGCCATGGGTGCCGAGGTTCGGTTCATCGGCACCTGAGACGGCTCCCGCGGCGAGCAGGCCGGCTGATCGTCTCCTTCATCAGCCGCCTGGCACACCGCCCTGCGGATCTGGCGCCAACCTCGGAGCAGGCCGGCCGATCTTCTCAGCCTGGGTCTTGTGATCGCGCCGCCTCGGCCTATTGAAGGAGGTATCGAGGACATACCTGCAGCAGACACTCCACTGGTCGCGCGAAGGGCCGTCAGGCGTTTGCCGGGCCGCCGCCCCACTCGGGCAGATGACCGTTGGCGTGGAGGCTGCGAGGGAGCAGCGAAGAGGTGAAGGACAGCAGCAGATGACAGCGCACAAAGGGCACCGTTCCAGGAGGGCGGCCGATGCCGCCGATTTGCGCGCCTTGAGAATCGCGATGCTCGCCCCCCCTTGGATCCCTGTGCCTCCGCCGGGATATGGAGGCATAGAGGCCGTGATCGCGCTGCTCTCGCGCGAGCTTCTCAGACGTGGGCATGAGGTGACGCTGTTCGCAGCGCCAGGGTCCTGCTCGGAGGCGGAGGTCGTCGAGCTGCTCGACGCTCCCCACCCAGAGGCGATCGAGCGGGCCCTCTATGAGGCCGACCACGTCGCGCGCGCCTTCGCCCACATCGAGCGCGAAGAGCGCTCAGGGCGAGCCTACGACGTCGTGCACGACCACTGCGGGTTCACAGCATTCGCGATGGCCGACCGCATCGGAGTGCCCCTCGTGCACACCCTCCACGGGCCGTTCACCCCGGATACCGCCGCCTTCTACGCCCACCACGCAGCGAAGGCGAAGGTCGTCGCGATCAGCGACGCCCAGCTCCGCGAAGCTCCGGCGAACCTGCAGGTCGCAGGCGTGGTCCCAAATCCGATCGACGCTGCGCGATGGCCTCTGATCCGCGAGAAGGCGGGCTACCTGCTGTGGGTCGGCCGGATGGCGGAGGAGAAGGGACCGCACCGCGCGATCGCGGCAGCACGCCTCGCGAAGATGCCGCTCGTGCTCGCCGGTCCTGTCCAGCCGGGCCAGGAGCATTTCTTCGAGCGGGAGGTCGCTCCCCACATCGACGGCAGGCAGGTGCGCTGGGAAGGCGAGGTCGCAGGCGCAACAAAGAGGCGGCTGTTCGCACGGGCGAGCGCCCTGCTGATGCCGATCAGGTGGCAGGAGCCGTTCGGCATCGTGATGATCGAGGCGATGGTGTGCGGGACGCCTGTCATCGCCTTCCCTGAAGGCGCTGCTGAGGAGCTCGTCAGGCCAGGTGAGACGGGCTTCCTCGTTCATGACGAGCAGGAGATGGCAGCTGCATGCCTGCGGGCGGGCGAGCTGGACCCCAGCCGCTGCCGCACCGCGGTCGTGAAGCGGTACGAGGTTCGCGCAGTCGCAGCAGCCTACGAGCGGATCTACCGCTCCTGCAGCGAGAGATCAGCCCCCCGGATCGACGCTCGCTCTCAGCTTGCCAAGCGCCCTCTGTTCGATCTGGCGCACGCGCTCAGCACTCAATCCGAGCCTCGCGGCGATCTCGCTGAGCGACAGCTGCGGCCCCGCGTCGAGACCGTAGCGAGCGCGTAGCACGAACCGCTCGCGATCACTGAGACCACTGAGCAGGCTGCGCAGCTGCCGAATCTGAACATCAGCGAGTGCGCGCTCATATTCGTCCTGCGCGATCGGGTCGACGAGCAGCTCGCCGAACGTCCCTGTGCCGCGATCTGGATCGTCGCTCGCAAGCGGCTCCTCGAGTCCCTTTGGCGGCCGGTCGGCGGCGATCAGGCTCGAGACCTGTGCAGCGCTGAGCTTCGTGTGCTTCGCAAGCTCGCTGAGGGTGGGCTCACGCCCCTCCCGCCTCAGGTGGGAGCGGTGGGCGTCCTTGATTCGAGCGAGCTGCCGGAGCGCACGGTCTGAGAGAACGACGGGACGGGTGAGCTCCGCGACGAGCTGCTGCATCGCCTGCCGAACCCACCAGGAAGCGCAGCTCCAGAACGGCGCTCCCCGCTCAGGCTGGTAGCGCTCCACTGCCCTGAGCAGGCCAACCACGCCCTCCTGCAACAGCTCGAGGCGCTCGATCCCCCCGGCCGATCGGTACCGCTTCGCGACGGCGGCAATCGCAGGCAGGTGGGCCTCGATCAGCTGCGCCCGCGCGTCGCGGTCACCTGCCTTCGCAGCGGCGATCAGCTTCCGCTCGATCTCTGCAGAGAGCGAAGGTCGGCTGTCGAGCTCGCTGAGGTAGACGCTCGTCTTCGCGGCAAGCTCCCTCGCGACCCCCTCTCGCCCCTGTCCTTCCAGCCTCCTGGCGAGCCTCGGATCCAATCGCGAAGACGCCCTGGTGCCTGCCCTTCCGCTCACGCCCTCGATTCTTCCAACTGGCCTGGGGAGCCGCTCGACCAGCGATCGAAAGCGACTGCGATGATGGCCTCTCACGGGCAACGCGGTCGGGGGGAGTGCCCGGCTCGAACAGTGATCGCAAGCGACTGCGATGATGGCCTCTCACGGGCAACGCGGTCGGTGGGAGTGCCCGGCTCGAACAGTGATCGCAAGCGGCTGCGATAATGGCCCTGTGGACGGGGAGCACGTGATGGCGCGGGCGTCGCAGCCGTTTCCAGACGGCGACCCTCGCGGGTCGCGCGATGCTCGCGCCAAGTTCACAGTGGCGGACCGCCGAAGAGGGACAGCAATGGTGGGAGCCTGCCGGCGCCGCCGCCGGCTGCGCGGCAGGTCTGAGGGAAGAGCCTCAGTTGAGGGTCTGAGTTGACGTACAGAGCCTCGAGCGTCGGAGCCCGCGATCGGGAGGAGGTGATCTCGATGACAGCTCGCTGAGCGCAGCGCAACCCGCCGCTCAGTCTGAGCGGCATCTCAAGCCTCCACGATCAAAGGAAGGACGATGGACTCATCTCTCGCGCTCGCGCCCGCGCCGAGGCGCAGGCTGCTCCCAGGACTCATCGGCATCGGGGCGTTTGTGATCATTGCCGCCGCTGGGCTTTGGTGGGCGAAGTGGTCGCCCTACGGCAACAAGCTCGCAGAGCTTCTCAGCCACCCCGTCTGGAGCGGCGGGGTCATGCTGAACGAAGCTGGCGCCGCCCGCTCAGCGCCGTCGCTCAGCGGTGCATGGGCTTTCACGAAGGCCTACTTCGATGACATCTGGCCAGGTTTCCTCGCGGCGCTCGGAATCGCCGCCGCAACTGAGACGCTGATCCCGCGCAGGTGGCTGCTCAGGCTGCTCGCGAAGCGCAGCGAGGCGCGAGGGTCGCTGATCGGCGGGCTGTGCGCGCTGCCGTCGCTGATGTGCACCTGCTGCACGGCGCCGATAGCGGTGACGCTGCGTCGCGATGGGGTCCCGACCTCAGCGGCGCTCGCCTACTGGATCGGCAACCCTGTGCTCAACCCTGCTGTGCTCGCCTTCCTCGCAGTCGTCGCGCCCTGGCAGTGGGTGCTGACGCGAATCATCGTCGGGCTCGCGCTCGTGTTCGCAGGCACCGCGCTCGTCGCCCGCTTCGCCGACCGCACCCCGCACCGCGAGATCGAGCTGCCGCCGGTGCGGACAGTCGATCCCCGCGAGGCTCCTGTGAGCTTCGGGCGCGCGCTCGCGAAGCTGTTCGTGAGGCTCGCCCCCACCTACTTCGTGGTGATCTTCCTCACCGGCCTGTTCCGTGGATGGCTCTTCCCGATCGACGGCACTGCGGTCGAGTGGGTCGTGCCGTCGATCATCGCCGCCGCAGTCCTCGGCACGCTCGTCGTGATCCCAACGGCAGGCGAGATCCCGATAGTCCTCGGACTCGCAAGCGCTGGCGTGAACGTCGGTGTGCTCGGCGCGCTCCTGATCACGCTGCCCGCGATAAGCATCGTCTCGATGGCGATGGTCGCACGCACGCTGTCGGTGCGGGTGACGCTCGCGATGGGGGCCGCCGTGGTGGGGAGCGGATTCCTCGCCGCCGGGCTTCTGTGGCTGCTCACCAGATGAGCGCAGTCGAGTCGGCACGATCGCGGCCGCCCCCGCGCACCTCTACCGCGGGCTCACGGTCGCCTCTGCGTTCACCGCGGCGCGGCGAGCCGCTCGCTCCGGCGCTGCGTGCAGGCGAGCAGAGCCTGCGAGCTCGATCTCGCCAAGCTCTGCGCGCAGCGGCGCGAAGATCTGCGTGTACCAGTAGTCGGTCCGACTCGAAAGCTCTTCGATCCGCGCCGCCTCGGCATCGAAGCCTGAAAGGTCGACCTCTTCGACCAGCGCGAGAGCCCTGACGTGGCGGGCGTTCGCCTCGATGCGCTCGTCACCCATCGCGCGCGAGGTGGTCGGCGAGGCCGGCGAGGACGAGGCGCAGAGCCTCAGCTGCGTCGTCACCGCATCGAATGCAGCGGGAAGGGGCGCGCCCGCTGAGAGCGCGGGCGCGCTTGTTGCCATCCCTGGCACCCTGTCCTGCCCCAGACCATCGGGCAGCCTCGCTCGCGAATCGCTTGGGCCTCTTTCGCTCGGCATGAGCCGTGCGCAGGCCCGCAGGAAGCTGACGCGCTTCACGATCTCCCGCACCGGCTTCGACAACTTCTGCCTCTACGCAGGCTTTGGGATCAGCGCGGCGCACAGCGCACCACCGCGCGCGAGCCCTGCCAGCCGATGCCGGAGTCGGTGCTCCTCAGCGCTCAGTACGAGCCGCTCACGCCCGTTTTCTTCTTCTTTTTCAGCTTGACGTGATGCTTCGCGGTGTGCTTGGTGGCGTGGTGCTTGACGGAGCGCCCCTTCTTCTTGCCGCGCCTCCGCGAATGCTTCTTGGTGCTGCGCGTCTTGTGACTCCCGCTTTTCGTCGCGCTCGCAAGCGCGACGGCGGGGCCAGCCGCACCGAGCGCTTGGCGAGATGAGCCTGATCTGCCCGCGGCAGCGGCAAGCGCCGATGCGGGCGCAAGGAGTCCTGCAAGCAGGAGGGCGGCGGTCGCGAAGGCCGACACGATGCGGATTCTCGCTGCTCTGATACGGCTTGACATGATGGGCCTCCTCAACTCCCAGGGGCATGCACGAAGGTTTGCCTGCGACGGACCCCAGGTGAGGCCGCCAGCGAGGGCGAGCGCGAAGGCGAGGCCTGAACGCACGGACGCCGGAAGCACTCCGTCTCACAGGAGACCGTCAGAGACAGTGTCATTTGATAGCAGACTGAGCGAGCGGCCGCAGTCGCCTCCTGCTCTGGGCGGGCCCTGACCGAGCGGCCCTCGTGCTCAGTGGCCCCCAACGAGACCGGCAATCCCGCAGGACGCCCCTCGCGCGGTCGATTCGCTGAAGTACCCTGAGGCGATGCCCGCAGCCGAGGTGAGCGTCACGCACGCGGCGAGACAGTCGCCCGACACCTGCGCGATCGAAGTGCGCGGTCTGTGCAAGTCGTTTGGCGAGGTGAAGGCGCTGATCGGCGTCGATCTCGATGTGCAGAGGGGCACGGTGCTCGGCCTGCTCGGTCCAAACGGCGCAGGCAAGACGACGCTCGTGCGAATCCTCACAACGCTCTTGAAGCCAGACTCAGGCAGAGCGAACGTGCTTGGGCTCGACGTCGTGAAGGATGCTGCGAGGCTGCGCAGCGAGATAGGGCTCGCAGGACAGTACGCGGCGGTCGACGAGAACCTCACGGGCCTCGAGAACCTGACGATGGTCGGCCGCCTCTACGGCGACAGCAGGGCAGGCGCGAAGGCGCGAGCGCAGGAGCTGCTCGCGCGCTTCGATCTGACCGAAGCGGCCCGACGGCCGACGAAGACGTACTCAGGCGGGATGCGCCGGCGTCTCGACCTCGCCGCAGCGCTCGTCGCAAAGCCGCCTCTGCTGTTTCTCGACGAGCCGACGACTGGGCTCGACCCGCGCAGCCGCCTCGATCTGTGGACCGTGATCGAGGAGCTCGTCGCGGAGGGAAGGACGGCGCTGCTGACGACCCAGTACCTCGACGAGGCCGACAGGCTCGCTGACACCATCGCCGTGACAGACCACGGCCGCGTGATCGCAAGCGGCACCCCAGATGAGCTGAAGGACAGGATCGGCGGGGAGCGTCTCGAGGTGAGAATCGAGGACGGCGGGGACCTGCAGGCGGCAGCGAACGCCCTCGCACCCCTCTCCGATGAGCCGCCGACCCTCGACGGCGAGCTCGTGAGGGTGAACGTCAGGCAGCGGCGCGGCAGCATCGTCGAGGCGGTGCGCCGTCTGAGCGAGGCAGGCATCGGCGTCGACGATCTCCTGCTGCGCCGCCCAACCCTCGACGACGTCTTCATCGCACTGACGGGCCACGCGGCGGAGACCTCGCCAGAGCGAGCGGATGCGAAGAGCGAAGGCACCGAGCGCGCCGGACGCCTGCGCGATCGCAGAGGGGCGGGCGGCCGCAGATGAGGCGCTCAGGCGGGAGCGCAGCAGCCGGCTCGGTTCGATCGCGGCAAGCTGGGATGAGGCGCGCGATCTCCGACACGCTCGTGATCGCGGAGCGAAACCTGATCCGCCTGCCCCGCGCACCAGAGCTGCTGATCGCCTTCACGGTTCAGCCGATCATGTTCGTGCTGCTGTTCCGCTACGTCTTCGGCGGGGCGATCAGCACGCCCGGCTTCTCCTATGTCGACTTCCTCATCCCAGGGATCATCGTCCAGAACATCGCCTTCGGCGGCTTCGTCACGGCGATCGGCCTGAACGAGGACGTCCACAGAGGGCTGATAGACCGCTTCCGATCGCTGCCGATGGCGCGTTCTGCGGTGCTCGCAGGGCGCACCCTTTCAGACATAGCGACGAACTGCCTGTCGATCGCGATCCTGCTTTGCACGGGACTGATCATCGGCTTCAAATTCAGCGCGAGCGTGCCGGAGATCATCGGCGGCATCGGCCTGCTGCTGCTCTTTGGATACGCGTTCTCATGGTTCTTCGCGTTCGTCGGCCTCCTCGTGTCGACCCCAGAGTCGGCCAACTCCGTCGGATTCATCCTGATCTTCCCACTGACGTTCATCTCCTCTGCGTTCGTGCCAGTGCAGTCGATGCCCTCAGTGCTGAGGGCGTTCGCGAAAGTGAACCCCTTCACGATCACGGTGGACGCGATGCGCCACCTGTGGGTCGGGGCACCCGCAGGCGGCTACGTCTGGCAGGCGGTGCTGTGGGCCGGCGGCATCATGGTGATCTTCGCCCTCCTCGCCGTCGCGCGCTACCAACGCGCGACAGGCGGGTAGACCGAGCAGGGCGCCGAGGCTCGAAAGGGCGCGGGGAGGTCCCCAGGTGAAGCTCGCAGAGGCGCGGGGAGGTCCCCAGGTGAAGCTCGCAGAGGCGCGGGGAGGTCCCCAGGTGAAGCTCGCAGAGGCGCGGGGAGGGGCCAGGCGAGGCAGCCGGCGTGGCACTGAGCGTATCTGCACAGCTATGCGGGTACCATTGAGGCGTGCCAGCCTCGCAGACTCATGCCGCCCATCGCGGCGCACGACCTCTCGATGAGCCTGGGGTGCTTTCGATCGCGGAGACGATGCAGGCCCTCAGCGCTCCTTCGCGGGTGCGCCTGCTCTACGCCCTGCGCACAGGCGAGATGAGCGTGAACGAGCTTGCGGCGGCAGCGGGCATCACGCCTGCCGCCGCCTCCCAGCAGCTGCGGCTGCTCCGCCACCTGCACCTCGTAGCCGCGCGCCGCGAGCGCCAATCGATGCTCTACAGGCTGCACGACGACCACATCGCCGCACTCCTCGACGAGGTCCGCAACCACGCTGAGCACGCCTCGAGAGGCTGGTCCTCCCCGGCGCCGTCTCCGACGGCACTGCAGGAGGTGCAGCCGTGAGCCCACATGAGCATGGCCACAGCCATGGCCTCATCGCGCGATCGATACTGCGCTCGAAAGCTGGGATCCGCGCCGTCTCGCTCAGCCTGCTGATCCTGCTTTTGACAGCGCTGGCTCAGCTCGCCGCCTTCTATCTCACGGGCAGCATCGCGCTGCTGGCCGACATCATCCACAACTTCGGCGACGCGCTCACGGCGATACCGCTCGCCATCGCGTTCCTGCTCCGCTCCGCAAGCGCAGAGAAGCGCGCGGGCCTGTTCGTCGTCGGGGCGATCTTCATCAGTGCATGCGTCGCGCTCGCGGAGGCGATCAACCGCCTCGTCAACCCGCAGCCGATCACGAACCTCGGCGTGCTCGCGGCGGCCGGGCTGATCGGCTTCCTCGGCAACGAGCTCGCAGCGCATGTACGGCTGCGCGCGGGCCGAGCCCTCGAGAGCCCCGCTTTGATCGCGGACGGATACCACGCCCGCACAGACGGCTTCGTAAGCCTCGCGGTGCTCGCAAGCGCGATCGTGCTCGCCGCCGGGCTGAAGGTCGCCGACCCGATCATCGGCCTCGCGATCTCGCTCGTGATCCTCCGGATCACGTGGCACGCCTTCAGGACCGTGCAGGCAGAGCCGGGGGCCGGCGTGCTCGCCCTCGAATCGGACGGCCCACCTGCAGAGGGGACGCAGGCTCTGGGAAGGACAGGGCTGACGTGAACGCGGCCCACGCCGGCCACGGCGAAGGTGCGAGCGGGCATCGGGCGGCCACAGCTCACCTGCATCACATCGCGAGCGACGCCGATGCGGGCAAGCTGCGGATCGCCTTGTCGCTGATCGTCGGCCTGATGGCCGTCGAGGTGACCGTCGGCATCCTCTCGCATTCGCTTGCGCTGCTCTCCGATGCGGCGCACATGCTGACGGATGGCGCCGCGATCGGGATCTCGCTGTACGCGATGAGGCTCGCGATGCGCCCTGCAAAGGGCGCGCTCACCTATGGGCTCAGGCGTGCGGAGATCCTCGCCGCGCTGACCAACGGCGCGACGCTGCTCGTGCTCGGCCTGCTCATCGTCTACGAGGCGATCAACCGACTGATCTCCCCACCGCACGTGACAGGGTCAGCTGTCCTCGCTGTTGCGCTGATCGGCGTGATCGTGAATCTCGCCGCAACGATCACCCTGTCAAAGGCGAACCGCGAGTCGCTGAACATCGAGGGCGCCTTCCAGCACGTGCGCAGCGATCTCGCCGCCTTCGTCGCCACGGCGATCGCAGGAGCGCTCATCATCGCAACGGGCTTCTCGAGGTCCGACGGCATCGCCTCGCTCGTGATCGCAGCGATCATGCTGATCGCCGCCCACCGACTGCTGAAGGCCTCAGGCCGCGTGCTGCTCGAGGCTGCCCCAGAGGGACTGGACGTCGAGGCGATCGGACGGACGCTTGCAGGCGCGGGGAACGTCAGGGAGGTCCACGATCTGCACGTGTGGGAGGTGAGCTCCGGCTTCCCCGCCCTCTCTGCACACGTGCTCGTACCTGAGGGCGTGGACTGCCATGAAGTCCGGCGCGGGCTGGAATCTGTGATCAAAGAGCAGTTCCAGATCGAGCACACCACGCTGCAGGTCGAGCACGAGGGTGAGCGCCTGCTCTCGATACAGTCGCAGGCCGACGAGGGACCAAACGATTCCCAACCGATCGAGCTCGAGGCCAACGAGCTCGAGTGAGGAGAGCACAGTGCGCTATCGGAAGCTTGGAAGCTCAGACCTCGAGGTGTCAGAGATCTCGCTCGGATCCTGGCTCACCTACTCTGGCGGAGTCGGCGCGGAGACGGCGAAGGCCTGCACGGAGGCCGCCTTCGCTGCGGGGATCAACCTGTTTGACACCGCAAACGTCTACGGTCGCGGCGCCGCGGAGAGCGCGTGGGGAGAGATCCTCAGCAAGCACCGCAGAGACTCCTACATCCTCGCAACGAAGGTGTGGGGTCAGATGTCCGACGACCCGCAGGACAGGGGCCTGTCCGCCGCCCAGATCGCGAAGCAGATCGACGCGTCTCTGCGGAGGTTGAAAACCGACTACGTCGACCTCTACCAGGCGCACAGGTTCGACCCAGATGTTCCGATCGAGGAGACGATCGAAGCGCTCCAGCGCGTCGTCGCGGAGGGAAAGGCGCGCCACCTCGGCTTCAGCGAGTGGACACCGGAGCAGGTGCAGGCCGCGATCGAGATCGGCGGGCCGAGCCTCTTCGTGTCCTCGCAGCCGCAGTACTCGATGCTGTGGCGCGCACCAGAGGCGGAGCTGTTCTCACTCTGTGCGCGGAATCGCATATCCCACATCGTGTGGTCACCCCTCGCCCAGGGGGTGCTGACCGGCAAGTACGCACCATCGCAGCCGCCGCCCGCCGGCTCCCGCGCGAGCAGCGCGGAGATGGGCGGCTTCATCGGCCGCTTCATGGAGCCTGAGGTGCTCGAAGCTGTGCAGCGACTGAAGCCGATCGCGCAGCAGGCTGGCATCAGCCTTCCGCAGATGGCGCTCGCCTGGGTGCTTCGCCGCGAGGAGGTCGCCTCCGCGATCGTCGGCGCGACGCGTCCTGAGCAGGTGCAGGCGAACGCCGCCGCCTCCGGCATCAAGCTGAGCGCAGACGTGCTCGAGGCGATCGAGGACGCTCTTGGGCAGACGCCTGTGCGTGGTCCTGTCCTCGCGCCGCTCGCCCGCGAAGGGGTGATGCACAGAGAGCAGCTCCGCGCCGGCGAGGGGGGTCGAGGGCCCACAGACCGATGATTCGGTGCCCAGCCCATCGATGACGAGGCGCTCGCAGGGCGGCGATCTCGCGCTCGCAGCGGAATCGGTGGACACTACGGAGCACAACGGGGAACCTTCCCGATGCCCGCTGGCACGCCTCTGGCTAGCTTCAGCTCAGGCCGCTTCAACCAATGAGAAGGAGCATGAGATGCCTGGAATGTTGACGAGGTGGGAACCATTCGCCGAGCTCGGCGAGCTTCGCAGCCGGCTCGACCGGCTGTTCGGCGATCTGACGGACGGTCGAGACCGCGCGTGGGCACCTGCCATAGACGTCGAGCGTGAGAAGGACAAGCTCATCGTGCGCGCCGATGTACCTGGCGTCAAGCCAGAGGACGTGAACATAGAGGTCCAGGACGACATCCTGACGATCTCCGGTGAGCATGAGGAGCGAACGGAGAAGAAGGAGAAGAACTTCCTGCGCCGAGAGCGCAGGTATGGCTCCTTCAGCCGCTCGATGGCCCTTCCTCCGGGAGTGGATGCGAGCAAGATCGAGGCCGTGACGAAAGACGGCGTGATCGAGCTCGAGATCCCGCTCCCTTCGGAAGCAGCGAAAGAGCCGGTGAAGATCACGCCGACTGCAGCCTGACGGCTGCCTCTCTCTCGCGCCTGCACAGGCCCGAACACCACTTCGAGCCCTGTGCCGCTTTCAGATCGGACCGCTCAGCGCCGGCGCCCTGTGCGCGCCCGCGCTGAGCCGCCGCGTTGGACAGGCGCGCTCACTCCACCCGCAGAGCACGGGCGAGGCGCCCTCACCGCTCCGTGCACGAGCGTCAGCTCCATTCACTCCAAGCTGCTCGCGGATCAGAGAGCAGCTGCGTGCATGCAGAAGCGAGTGCACGGAGATCACCGAAGCCCTCAGCCTCCTCACGCAGACAGGCGACCCTCTCCCCTCCAAGGGCAGCTTCGATCTGCCTGACCGCGTTCGCGTCCCTTTGGGCGAGCAGCTGAACTGAGGCGTGCGCCGCCGCGACCTTCGCCGCAAGCGACGGGAGCATGTCAGACGGCAGCCGTGCCAGCGTTCTCTCCGCGCTCTCGTAGGCCGGATCGATCTCGTGGAAGCGGTTGACGACCGCAGCGGTGCTGCGAATGCCGGCCTCTCTCAGCTTCGAGGCGAGGAAGAGCGCCTCCCCCACCGATGCAGCCTCTCCTCGGCTCACGAGCAGGAACAGCGTGCCGCGGTCCCGGAGCAGCGCTTCGACTGCGAGAGCGCGCTCACGAAAGCCGTCAGCCATGCCGAGGAGAAGCTCGAAGAACGCTGTGAGCTCCGAGAGCATCGCCGTCCCAGTGAGCACACGCAGCACCCCCGCAGCGGCGCTCGCGATCCTCGCGAGCCGCCGTGACGGCGATGCGAGGCTCCTGAGCGTCGGATCATCGATGAATCTGCGCAGGCGGCCTGGCGCATCGAGGAAGGAGAGCGCGTCGCGTGATGGCGGAGTGTCGAGCACGATGGCGTCGTAGGCGTGATCGCGCTTCAGCTCATGCAGCTTCGCGATCGCCGTGTACTCCTGAGACCCCGCGATCGCGGTCGACAGAGCGCGGTAGACGGGGTTCGCAAGAATCCGCTCGCAGACCGCCTCGCTTGGCGCGAGCCGCTGCATCGCCTCATCGAAGGTCCCCTTCACGTCGAGGCTCATCGCCCACAGCCGCCCCGTCGCCCCGGTGCCTGGCGTCTGCCGCCCCGTCGCCTCGGTGCCTGGCGTCTGCCGCCCGGGCGCCGGCTCTGAGGGGCTGCCGTCGGCGATCCGCACCGTGGGATCCTCAACGGGGCGCGTGCTCGCGCTCGCCGTGCGGAAGGCCTGCAGATCGACCTCATGGGGGCGCCCGCCCACCTCCTCGATTCCAAGCGCCTCAGCGAGACGCTTCGCGGGATCGATCGTGAGCAGGGCGGTGTTCCTGCCACTGCCCGCAAGCCAGAGAGCGACGGTGGCGGCGATCGTCGTCTTGCCGACACCGCCGCCGCCGACGCACACGACCACCTGCGCGTTCGCGACCTCCTGCTGGACTGAGCTCACCAGAGCCGCCGGCCGAGCGTCTGTGCAAGTCGATCGATCGCCTGGCCCCGCTGCTCTCGCATGTCGAGGCCCGCATCGAGAGGCAGCGTCCAGCACGCGGTGCCGCGTGGAAGGGTGCGCCGCAGCCTCGCGAGCTGCCTGTGCTGCATCCGTGCCCGAGCGTCGAGCCAGAGCGCTGAGCAGACTGCTGTCTCAGAGGTGCTCAGTCGTTCCAGCTCCAAACGCTCTGCGTCCAGGAGCGGCCTTCGCAGCATCCGGTTCACGAGCACCGCCTCCACCCGCATCCGCAGCGACCCCGTCAGCGTCGCATGCAGCGCAAGGGTCTCCGTCACCGCCATCTGCTCCCCGTCGGCGACGATCACCGCCGCTGCCGCACGCCCGTCGCCGAGCAGATCCTCGATCGCACGAGCCTGGCGCGCGACGATCCCGACCCTCGCGATCGCGGCAAAGGTCCGTGGCGCTGAGAACAGAGCAGCCGCATGCCCGCTCGAGGGGGCGTCGAGCACGACGAGATCGTATTCGCCGCCACGGCTCGCCCGCCGGTGGGGACGCGACAGCTCGGCGACCTTGCCCATCATCAGCAGCTCACTGAGCCCAGGCGCCGCTGCCGCGAACAGCCGGAAGGCACGGTTTCCCATCAGCGCATGAGCGGGTATCGGCGCTCGCACCTCGTGACGCAGGTACTCCCGCAGCGCTCCGTCGGAGTCGATCGAGATGTGCGTCAGCCGCTGCCGCAGAGGGCGCTCCGTCATAGGCTCGCTCTCGCGCACGTCGAGGAGCGCTGGGATGTCGTTGCGGGCGCTCACCTCTGCGACGATCGTACGCAGCCCTCTCCTCGCGGCCGCGCTCGCCACCGCAAGCGCCACCGTGGACTTGCCGACGCCGCCCTTGCCGGTGACGAGAATGAGGGTGTGAGACCTCAGGTGCTCCATCGCGAAACGAAGTCTGACCTCGCGGCGCCTGATCGGCAACCTCCGGTCGCGCCCAGGCCAGACCCTGAGGCTATCGCGGCTTGGAGAAGCTGTCCGCCGCGGAGCGCCTCGAGGTCGCGCCCAGGTGAGCCCTCAGGCTGCCGCGGCAGCAGCCGTCCGCGCCGCCGGCGGCTCACACGTCGAGGGGAGGGTCCTGCGTAGTCTGCCGCACGCTTTCGCGAACCTGCTGCGGATGCGAGCCTCACCGCCTCTCGCGAGCATTCGAGCTGTGAGCCAGGTCAGGCTGTCAGTGCTGCGATGAGCAGGGTGCTCGCCGCCGTGACGGGAGACGCTGCCGCCCCCGTCGTCCTCGCTGAGGCGGTCGAGATCGCTCGCCTGTTCTCAGCCTCTGTCGAGGCGCTGCACGTTCTCGACCACCACGAGATTGCGACGTCGCACGTGTGCGCCCGCGCGCAGGTTGCGCTCAGGACAGCCCCGGGCACGCCGTCGAAGACGATCGTTCAGCTCTCGCGCAGCGGCGATGTGGACGCGGTGGTGATCGGCTCGAGGGGACGCGCGAAGGGCATCAGGCCTGCGGGCAGCACCGCGACTGCAGTACTCACCTCAGCTGCGACTCCAGTCGTCGTGCTTGCTCCCGACGCGATCGTCAGGCGCCCGATCAGCAGGGTTCTCGTGCCCGTCGATGGTACGCCGGCGAGCACCTCCGCGCTGCGAAGGATCGTCGCACTCTCTGCCCATGCCAATCTCAGCATCGTCGTCGCGCATGTGCACCCCACCGGCCGGATCAGGGTCAGGGACCGCCTGCCCCACGAGGTTCGCGCCTGGACTGAGGATTTCCTCGCGGCGACCTGCCCGGCGAGCATCGAGGTCTCGCTCGAGATCCGCCTCGGAGAGCCGCATCAGCACATCCTCGACATCTGCCGCAGCGGCGACTGCGACCTCGTTGCCGTTGGCTGGAGCCAGCAGCTCCATCGCGGCAGAGCGCCGATCGTCGCGCGCCTGCTTTCGGAATGTCGGCTGCCGCTCATGCTCGCACCTGCACATGCGCAGGGATCCGAGCGAACCGCCGTCATCGCCGCAGGTCGGCCGGCCTCGCGCTCGAAGCAGCGCGCCTTCGGTGCCCAGCGAGGCGATGTTGCTGCGGGCATCGCCCGCGCGTCCACTCACGGGGTCCTGGCCGCTCACGATGTCTTCAGCACCGCATACCACACCCGCTCTGCCACCTCGGCCATGTGATCGCCCGCACGCACGAGCCGCCGGTAGAGCTCGCGCTTCGCGGTCACCTCCCGGATCTCTTCCAGATCGAGCAGCGCAGACATCGCGCCTCGGTAGACTCGCTCCAAGCGTCGTTGACTCTGTATCGCTCTGTCGGCAGCCGCGGTCGCGGCAAGGCGACGGTTGTGTCCGCTGAGCGCACCGAATGACTTCGCTATCTCCTCAGCGCCGTCCAGAAGCTCTCTTGCCATCTCGCAGAACGCCTCGTCAGGCGCCACGCCCATCACCTCGGCCTCCCTCACCGCATTCTTCGCCCTGTTCAGAACCCCATCCAATCCCTGGGAGAGCTGAAACAGATCCTCAGGGTCGAGTGGCGTCGTGAACGCTTCGGTCAGCGCTGCGCGCAGCCTGCGCTTCGCATCATCGGCGCGATGCTCGCACTCCCTCACCTCAGCACCTGCGCCATCTCGCCCGCCTGCCCAGGCAACCAGCGCCCTCAGACCTTCGACGGTGATCTCCGCCTGTCCGCACAACATGCCGAGCAGGTCTACGTGCCGCGGCAGAAACCAGCGGCGGCGCATCAGCAAGAGCTCGGTCGCATCGGCGGCATCCCCGCCTGATCAGACGCACACCCCTCATCGGCAGCGCTCGGGGTGCTCGCAGCGCCGACCACACCGACAGCTGCGGCCGCACAGCGCGCGCTCGAACGCAGCTCACTCATGCAAGCGCCCCCCAAGCCAGCTCGAGCAGCACGCTCAGCAGGCAGGACGCAGGGACCGTCACCAGCCAAGCGAAGCCCATCGCCCCCACGACATGCCAGCGAACGTGCGCGAGGCGGCGCTCGCCTGCGCCCACACCGACGACGGAGGACGCGACGACCTGACTCGAGGCGACTGGGGCGCCTGCGACGGACAGCGAGAGGATCACGGCAGTTGAAGCGGTCTCACTCGAGAGCCCGTCCAACGACGCCATGCGGAAGATGCCTGCGCCCACCGTCCTCACGACCCGCCATCCTCCCATAGAGGTGCCGAGCGCGAGCGCCCCGGCGCAGGAGAGCTTCACCCACAGGGGAACGGTGAACACATGCACCTGGCCTGTCGCCAGGAGCAGCGCCGTGATCACGCCCATGCTCTTCTGTCCGTCGTTTGCGCCGTGGCTCAAGGCAAGCGCCGAAGACATCACCCACTGCGCGCTCCGCACCGGCGCAATCACCCTCGTGCTCGCGCGACGGAGCATCCGCCGCTGCAGACGCACGATCACTGCGCCAAGCGCGAAGCTCAGCACTGGTGCGAGCGCGAAGAACACGAGCACACCTGCCACCCCTTCTGGGCGCACGCCCCTCAGTCCTCCCCACCGCACCGCGGAGGCGCCAGCCGTCGCCAGCCCAGACCCGATCAGCCCCCCAAGGAGCGCATGCCCTGAGCTCGACGGAAGGCGTGCTCGCCACATCAGGACGTTCCACATCGCCGCCGCCAGGAGCGCCGCGCCGAGGACGTGCACCGTCTGCGCCGACCTCACTGTCACGATCCCGGAGATCGTGCTTGCGACTGCTGTGCCGAGAGCGAGAGCGCCAATCGCGTTGAACGCTGTCGCTGCAGCGATTGCGCGCCCCGGCGCGCCGGCACGTGTCGCGACCAGCGTCGCGACCGTGCTCGATGCGTCGAGGAACCCGTTCGTCACCGTGAAGGCCAGAGCACAGCCGATCGCCAGGGCAAGCCCCATCGTGCAATCATGCACTTCGGGCTCACCTGTCGCCTCTTCGATCGAGCACCGTCCATGACAGATGCAGCACGTCAGTCCAGGCAGGAGCCTCACAACGACGAGAGCCCATCGGAGAGCCGATCCAGCGCCCTCTCCCCTCGCCGGAGCTCCCCCCAGGGGCCCGCCCCCCAGGGGCACTCGCCTCAGGGGCACTCGCCTCAGGGGCACTCGCCTCAGGGGCACTCTCCCCGAGGGGACTCCCCTGGAGGGGCCGCTCTTCGTGATGCGCAAAGCCGTGTGAGCACCGACTCGATCGTCAGTCCGAGCGGCGAAGAGTTCGAGATCCTCGGCAGGGCGGGTCCCGTCGAGCGCCAGAGTGCGCCTGCGATCGCTGCGGAGGCGCGTGAGGAGCTTCTCGTCATCAAGGACGGCGAGGTGTTCCTCTGTGCCAGGCCCGACGGAGACATCGCACCTGCGAGAGCTTCTGGCGAGGGTCTCTATGCCTACGACACCCGCCACCTGTCTGAGCTGCGCTTTGAAGTCGGCGGCTCACACCCTGTCGTGCTGTCCTCCGCAGCCGTCGAGGACCACGCCGTCGTCGACGCGACGAACGCCACCCTCCGCCAGGGCCCACGGCTTCTGCTCCCGCAGCAGTCGCTGAGCATCAGCCGCGATCTCATGGTCTCATCGGGCAGGCTGTACTTCGCCGCGGCGGTGCGCAGCTTCCTGGCGCAGCCGCTCACCGTCTCGCTCTCCATCTCGCTCGCCGCGGACTTCGCCGACATCTTCGAGGTCCGAGGTGGGCCGCGCCGCGCCTCGCGAGGGCAGACACTTGCGCCGAAGCGCACGGACAAGGGACTCGTGCTCGCCTACATAGGCGAGGATCGCGTCTTCAGAGCGAGCATCGTGGAGTTCGACCAGCAACCCCAGCAGCTCGAGATCGTCGCGGACAGAGCACTCCTCAGCTGGGAGGTGAACTTGGATCGCGAGCGCCAGGGGATGCTCGCGATCACCGTCGAGCCGTCCGTCGGAGGCCAGCGGCGCAGACGCAGGCGAGCGCAGCGAGCCAGAGCAGAGCTTCAGCGATCGACGACGCAGTGGATTGCAGAATGCACAGCGATAGAAAGCGACAACCGACTGTTCGGCAGGCTGCTCAGCACATCCATCACAGACCTGAGGGCGCTCATCGTGCCCGCGGCCGGCGGGCACATCGTCTCCGCCGGCATCCCCTGGTATGTCGCGCCGTTCGGGCGCGACGCGCTCATCACCTCGATCGAGTCGCTTCTGCTTGGCCCTCGCCTGCTGCGCGACGCGCTCACCGTGCTTGCACGCCTGCAGGCGAGCTTCGACGACCCGTGGCGAGACGCGGAGCCGGGCAAGATCATGCATGAGCTGCGCGTCGGCGAGCTCGCAGGCGCAGGGATCGTCCCGCACACCCCCTATTACGGCACCGTCGATGCAACGCCCCTGTTCCTCATCGCCGCCGCCGAGTACTGGGCGTGGACAGGCGACCTCGAGACGCTGCGTGGACTGCGCCCATCCCTCGAAGCTGCGCTGCGCTGGATCGACGAGTTCGGCGACATCGATCGCGACGGATTCGTCGAGTACTCCTGTCGCTCGCCTGGGGGACTTCAGAACCAGGGCTGGAAGGACTCGGAGACGGCGATCGTCGATGCCGACGGCCGGCTCGCCGAGGGTCCGATTGCGCTTGTCGAGGTGCAGGGCTACGTGTTCGCCGCAAAGCAGAAGATCGCAGCCGTCTTCCGCGCGCTTGGGGAGGCGGAGACCGCCGAGCGCCTGCGTCGAGAGGCACAGGAGCTCGCTGCGCGCTTCGAAGAGGCCTTCTGGGACCCCCAGGAGGGCACCTATGCGCTCGCGCTCGACGGCGCCAAGCGTCAAGTTCGCAGCGTCACCTCCAACCCGGGTCACTGCCTCTACTGCGGCATCGTGCAGCCGAGGCGCGCAGCCGCGGTCGCTCAACGCCTCATGGCCGACGACATGTTCAGCGGCTGGGGCGTGAGGACGCTCTCCCGGTCGAATCCTGCATACAACCCGATGAGCTACCACAACGGCTCCGTCTGGCCACACGACAACGCGCTCATCGCCGCAGGGCTCAAGCGCTACGGCCACGACGATGCAGCGCGTCGAGTCGCAGACGCCCTGTTCGATGTGGCGGTCGGCTCACGTGATTTCCGCCTGCCGGAGCTCTACTGCGGATTCGACCGCTCTCAGCGTCCCGCGCTCGTCTCCTACCCTGTCGCGTGCATCCCTCAGGCCTGGGCGTCCGCGGCGCCCCTGCTCATCTTGCAGACGATGCTCGGCATCGGCGCGGATGCCGCCTCTGAGTCGCTCACGATCACGAGGCCAGAGCTTCCTCAGTGGCTCAGCCAGGTGCGCCTCACGAACCTGAAGGTTGGGCAGGCGAGCGTAACGCTCGACTTCCAGCGCGTCGCCTCCACGACGAGCTTCGCACTGCTCGAGCAGAGCGGCGGCAGTCTCAGCGTCACGATGGCGGCGGGACGATGAGCGGGTCGCGCGGCGGCCCCGCCGCCGTCACGCCGGGACTATGAGCGGGGCGCGCACCGCCCTGCGGTAGACAGCCTCGTATCCGTCGGCGACCACGCTCAGGTCGTACCGTTCTGCGACGCTCTGCCGACACCGTCCTGGGTCTATCTCGTCGAGCTTCTCCACAGCGGCCGCCATCTGCCCCTCATCTTCCACGTGATAGCCGTTCACGCCGTCGAGGACGATCTCAGAGACGGCTCCTTCGGGAAAGGCCAGGACAGGCGTGCCACATGCCAGCGCCTCGACGACGACCATGCCGAACGGCTCAGGCCAACGGATCGGCATCAGAAACGCCTCAGCGTTCGCGAACAGCTGCCTGCGCTGCTCTCCGCCGACCTCGCCGACATATGTCACCGCGGCCCCATCGACGTGCGGCGCGACTCGCTCCTCGAAGTACCGCTCCTGACCGCTCTGCACTGGACCGGCAAGGATCAGCCGGCGCTTTGCGAGCTTCGCGACGGCGATCGCCCTGTCCGCCCCCTTCACTGGATCCATCCTGCCCATCCACAGCAGATAGTCCATCTTGCTCCTGCGGTGCGGCCACTCTGCAACCACGACGGGGTTTGGAACAACCGCCGCCACCTCGACCGGCACCGGCGCCTGCACGCTCTGTGAGCGGCTGATCGCCACGAGCATCGCGTTCTGTCCGTGCTCGGCGTAGAACTGGGAGGTCTCGTCGGTGAAGGGGCCATGAATCGTGTGCACCACCGGAGCGTTGACTCTGTCGGCCATCGCAAGCGCGGTGAACCCCGAATGGTCGTGGACGACGTCGAAGGGACGACCCTCCTCCGCCGCCGCCTCGATGGCACGAAACGCCCTCGCGACGTGGTCGCTCTCGTGCAGAGCAGAGCCGATCGTATCTGGATGGGCCGCGTCGAGCGGGCTGCACACGCGCGCCAGGGAGCGTGAGCCGGGCGCCGCGAACAGCACGACGTCGTGCCCTCTGCGAACGAGCTCGTCCGTCAGCAGCGAGACGACCGCCTCGATCCCGCCGTAGCCGTTCGGCGGCACGGGGATCCATGGTGGCGCGAGCATCGCGATCCGCAGAGGCCTCTCGCCCCGCAGGGGTCGGCTGCCGCCCGTCAGCGTCAACCCGCCTCTCTGCAGCGCTCGCCGCTCGCGCCGCAGCCTCGCGGGCGGCGGGGCCTGAAGCGCCATCGGCGCTCTCATTGCGGGACCTCGACGAGATCTCCTCTCACGGCGCTCAAGGTATGCTCTCGCAGGCTTTCTGCCATCGGGATTCCGCCCTGAGCGCCCCGCACCTATCTACTTAGCGCGATCGGGTGATGCCCGGTTGCTGCACTCTCGCCCGTCGTGCAGACTTCTCGCTGTGGCGAGGGACCCCGACGTGTCGATGAACAGCTTCGACGTGCAGGGCACCGTCGAGAGCCGCACGTTCGAGGAGATCGCGATCGGTGAGACGGCGAGCATCACGCGGACCTTCACAGCCGCTGACGGCGACCTGCTCGCGCTGCTCACCGGCGAGCCGAACATCGAACTTCTCGCGCCAGATGCGGGGCGCGAGGATGCGGCGAGCAGCGAGCTCGAGCCTCGTCGGGGCGCGAGCCTGCAGCTTGCAGACGCTTCCTGGTGCACCTCGCTCATAGATGCGATTCTCCATCACAGGCTGCCGGGCGCCGGAGCCCGGCCAGTCCAGCAGAGCTTCAGCTTCCTTCGCCCTCTTTCACTCGGAGAGTCGATCACCGCGTCGGTCACGGTCACGGGAAAGGATCCCGACGAGCGGCGTGTCTCGCTCGCCTGTCTCTGCAGGAGCGACCGCGGCGATACGGTGCTCCAGGGCACAGCCGAGGTGCTTGCTCGATCAGCAGCGGTGAGAGGCAGGGCGGTTCGGCTTCCAGAGGTGCACCTGCAGCGCCCTCACATGCTGTTCGACGCGCTCATCGAGAGGGCGCGGCCGCTTGGGCCGGTCAGAACGGCGATCGTGCACCCAGTCAACAGCGAGTCGCTGCTCGGAGCGTTTCAGGCGGCCGAGGAGGGGCTGATCATGCCCGTGCTCGTCGGGCCAGCCGACCGGATTCGGGCCCGCGCGGCGGCTGACGAGACAGACATCAGCCGCTTCGAGCTGCTCGGCACCGCGCACAGCCACGATTCCGCGGCAAGCGCTGTGCGCCTCGCCCGAAACGGCGACGTCGAGGCGCTGCTCAAGGGCGACATCCACACCGACGAGCTGATGGCCGCGGCCGTCTCGCGTGAGCGCGGGCTCACGACGGACAGGCGCATGAGTCACGTGTTCGTCGTCGACGTGCCCGCCTATCCGCGCCCGCTGCTCATCACCGACGCCGCCATCAACGTCGAGCCTGACCTCACCGCGAAGCGCGACATCGTCCAGAATGCGATCGACCTCGCCCATGCTCTTGGCCTGCGCCGGCCAAAGATCGCGGTGCTCTCCTCAGTCGAGACGGTGAGCGAAGCGATAGCCTCCTCCCTCGATGCAGCCGCGCTCGCGAAGATGGCCGAGCGTGGGCAGATCCTCGGCGGCATCGTCGATGGGCCGCTCGCCTTCGACAACGCGATATCAGCCGCTGCGGCAGAACGAAAGGGCATCCGATCCCCTGTCGCGGGGAGGGCAGACGTGATCGTCGTGCCGCATCTCGACACGGGGAACATGCTCGTCAAGCAGCTCGACTATCTCGCAGGCTCCCAGGCCGCTGGCATAGTCCTGGGCGGCCGCGTCCCAATCGCGCTCACGAGCCGCGCCGATGGCATCGCAGAGCGGGTCGCATCCTGCGCGCTCGCGGTGCTGCTCGCCCATCGTACGCGGCGCCCGCGCAGGCGCGGCCGCGACGCGGAGCCCTCGACGACGAGCTGAGAGCTTCACGCACCCATCGGCTTCGCGCTGGCGATCGCGGCCGCGAGCGCGCCAGCTTCGGCATGCGCAGGCTTCGTCCGTAGTTTCTACGGCCGGGCCGTGGTGCAGCCTCGATGTGCGACGCGGACTCCTGACGTATGCTGGCGAGGATGGCCCTGAACCCGCTCAGTGCTTCGCTGCGAAGCAGCCAGAAGAGCCCTGAACAGCGCCAGCCGCAGAGCGGCGATCCCCGCGGCGAGCGGCACCCGGACGGCTGGAGGATCCGCCCCGCCCCCGACGGCCGGGGGGCCCCGCCTCAGCCGCAGCCGCGCTTTGGCTTTGGGCGCGGCCTCATCATCCTCTTCGCACTGCTGCTGCTGCTCAACGTGTTCGTCGCAAGCCTGTTCAAACCCGAAACCGAACCACGGGTGCGCATCCCTTACTCGCCTGTCTTCCTCAAAGAGCTGAAGGCGGGGAAGGTGAGCTCCGTCGCGACGAAGGGCGACACGATCGAAGGATCGCTGCGAAGCACGATCACCTACCCGAACACCAAGGCGACGCCGACCAAGCAGTTCGTCACCCAGCTTCCCGCCTTCGCAGACGGAAAAGCGCTGATGAGCCTGCTCGAAGCAAAGGGCGTCCAGGTGAACGCGACGGCGGTCTCGCAGGGATCCTCGCTGCTCGTCACGCTGCTCGTCAGCTTCGGCCCCGCGATCCTCATCATTCTGCTGTTCGTATGGCTGATGCGCGGCGCTGCGAGCGGGCTCGGCGGCGGCATCACCGGCTTTGGCCGTTCACGTGCCCAGCGGGTCGAGCCTTCCCAGCAGCACGTCACCTTCAACGATGTCGCAGGAATAGACGAGGCGAAGGCGGAGCTCAGCGAGCTCGTCGACTTCCTGAGGGACCCTGAGAAGTACCGGCGGCTTGGAGGCCGGATTCCGAGGGGAGTGCTGCTCACAGGCCCTCCAGGGACCGGCAAGACGCTGCTCGCGAGGGCGCTTGCCGGCGAGGCGCAGGTTCCGTTCTTCTCGATCTCAGCCTCCGAGTTCGTGGAGATGTTCGTCGGCGTCGGTGCCTCGCGCGTGCGAGATCTGTTCAGTCAGGCCAAGCAGGCAGCCCCGGCGATCATCTTCATCGACGAGCTCGACGCAATCGGACGCTCGAGGGCCGGCGCTATCGGGTTCGGCGGAGGCCACGACGAGCGCGAGCAGACCCTCAACCAGATCCTCACGGAGATGGACGGCTTCGATCCGTCGGTCGGCGTGATCGTGCTGTCCGCGACGAACCGTCCAGAGGTCCTCGACGCGGCGCTGATGCGACCAGGGCGCTTCGACAGGAGGGTTGCGATCCAGCCGCCGGACACGATCGGGCGGCGCAAGATCCTCGAAGTGCACGTCCGCTCAGTGCCGCTCGCAGATGACGTCGATCTCGACATACTCGCGGCGACGACGACGGGCATGGTCGGCGCGGACCTCGCGAACGTCGTGAACGAGGCGGCACTGATGGCAGCGCGGCGGGGGCACCCGCGAGTCTCGATGGCGGACATGCACGATGCGCTCGAGAAGCTCGTGCTCGGGACGGAGCGCAGGATCCTGCTCAGCGCTGCCGAGCGCAGACGCACCGCCTACCACGAGGCGGGCCACGCGCTCGTCGGGATGTTGATTCCGGGAGCGGACCCGGTGCGCAAGGTCTCGATCATCCCGCGAGGTGTCGCGCTTGGCGTGACTCTCTCCGCACCGGAGGCAGACCGCTTCAGCTACGACCGCTCCTACCTGCTCGGCAAGATGAAGGTCGCTCTCGGCGGCAGGGTCGCTGAGGAGCTCGTCTTCGACGACGTGAGCACCGGCGCCCAGAACGACCTCGAGCAGGTCACGCAGCTCGCGCGCAACATGGTGGGGCTCTGGGGCATGAGTGACGTGATCGGGCCGCTTGTCGTGCTCAACCCGAATGGGCAGCTGCCGCCCATGTATCCAGGAGGCGAGCAGGTCTCGCCGGCAACGATGCAGCTGCTCGACGAAGAGGTTCGTCACCTCGTCGAGGACGCCCACGAGCAGGCCACACGGCTGCTCAGCGAAAACCGCGACAAGCTCGACGCGCTCGCAGCCGCCCTGCTCGAGCGCGAGACGCTCGAGCAGCACGAAGCCTACGCAGCGGCAGGCATCGTCGAGGCCACCCACGTCCCTGATGCAGCGGGCGAGCAGCAGCCCCAAGGATGAGCTGAGCTCTCCCCGCTGCCGCGCTGCTGAGGTGCCTCAGGTGCGTAGTAATCCGCTGACGGACGCGCGGCGTGCGCGGATGCACCTCGAGTCTCTGTGGTGCAAAATCCGCTTCATGGCACTCTCACCACAGCCACTCGCCTCCGGTGCGCACGGGCGGGAGCTGGCGATCGACACCTACCTCACCGACGGAAAGCGGCTGCTGCGGGTCGTCTCCGACTTTGCGCCAGACAGAGACAGCTTCGCCTGGCTCGAGGACTGCCGGACGCTCGAGGTCCAAGCGTATGGGGAGAGCGAGCTTGCAAGCGTCGATCTCCGCGTCGTGCGCAGCTCGCCGCCCGCCGATGCGCTTCAGCGCCCCCGCCGCAGAACCTGCGCCGATGCAGCACGACCGCGAACGCATGCACCGCGGGGGCGAGGCAGCACTCTCAGCGCCGAGCGCGGAGACCACTGAGCACCAAGCATCCTGCGTCGCTCGGCGGCCGCCGCTGAGCTCGCCCAGCCGCAGCGCACAGCGGGGTCGGACCTCATCGCCGCGGACGCAGCGGCTCCGCCGGCTCGACTCGCCCGCCCACCGTGGCAGCGCTTTCACGCAGCGCCCCAAGATGCCTCTCCAGATAGGCTCTGCCCACCTCCGGCATACAGCCAACCAGCCCAAGAGCCCCGACTGGGCCGCCTGGAAGGTCGCGAACTGGCACCGCGATCGCGACGACGCCCGTCTCATGCTCCTCGTTCTCGACGGCGAAGCCCAGCTCGCCGACGGAGACGATCTCGCTCAGCATCCTCCTCTTCGAAGTGATCGTGTGCGTCGTGTATCTCGTGAGACTCTGCTCTGAGAGCACCTTCTTCAGCTCACCGCGGTCGAGCCCGCTCAGCAGCGCCTTGCCCAGAGCCGTCGCGTGAGCCGGCAGGGCGGCTCCCCGCCGGAGGCTCACCCCGAGCAGCCCCTGCCCCTTTGCAGCACTTCTCTCCTGGGCGGCGATGATCGCATCGCGCCCGACCAGAAGCGCGAGGCAGGCGGTGCAGCCAGTCCGCCTGCGCAGCAGCGTCAGCTCACCGTCCAGAGCGCGCACCGCCCGCTGGGAGGCGAGCGCAGCGGCCCCGAGGTCGTTCGGGAGGCTGCCGAGTCGGTAACGCCTCGAGATGTGGTCCTGCTCGAGCATCCCAAGCCCGACGAGCGTCGTCATGTAGCGATGGATCGTGCTGCGGCTCGCACGCATCCGGCTCGCGACCTCCGCGATCCCCTGCACAGGATGCTCAGGGGTGAACGCCTTCATGACCAGAAGGCCCGTCTCGAGCGACTGGGAGAACCTCGGTCCAGTCAGCTGCGCCCCGCTGCGCGATCCCATCCGCGGACTCATCGAAGCTCGCTCACGCCCCCGACGACGCCCTCGAAGCCCCAGGTGCGCGCCCCGCCCACTCAGCGCGCCCCGCCCACTCAGCGCCCCCCACCCACTGAGCGCCCCCCGCCCACTCAGCGCGCCCCGCCCACTCAGCGCGCCCCTCGACGCTCTCGCGGCAGTCGACATGCAGGGCCCGCTGAGCACGCCGGCCCCACGCGACTCGCGCTGTCCACGGGACTCTGCCGATCGAGCGCAAGCCCGCTTCCCGGACCGCACATCCCCGCAGGAGAGCGGAGCGGTTGACAGCTGCCGCTGACTCGTCTGCACCAACCGGTAGGTAGGGTTCCGCGGCCATCAGTTGACCTGCGAGATCATCACACAATGCACCCATCAGTGCAGCATCGTCGTTGATTGCCGTCGTGCAGGTGGTCAGGGGCGGCGTCGAGCGCCCGCAGCGGGAGGCATCGAAGCTGAGCAGCCGGCGCTGCTCCTCGCATCGAGCTGTCCGCCCCTCGCTCGGCGTATGCTCTCATGACGGCACCCAACCAGCGAGTGGACCAGATGTCAAGAGCGGATGAGGTTGCGGTCGCGGGCGGCAGCGGCGAGGCGGATGTGGGAGCGGCAGCGGCGCGGACCGATCCGGCCCCGGCCGAGGTGAAGCGAGTCGCGCGCTCGCTTCAGCGGATCCGCGGCGCCGCGCTCGACGCGATCATCGCCGCGCTGCGCGAAGCCTTCGCTGTGCAGCGCTGCACGCTGCGGCTCGACGACGAGGGCGAGCTGTTCCCGGTGCGTCACGAGAGCTCGATACCCCCCGCCTCATCGCTGATCGGAGACCGCAGCGTCGCCCTCAGAGGCCAGCCGGTGGCGGAGGCGCTGCTCGGCGGAGCGGCCCAGGTCATCCAGCCGGACACCAGGGCAGCCTCCGAGGACCCCGCGTTCCTGCGCATGCTCGAGCTCTATGGCGGCCTCGGCGCGCAGATCGTCACCGCGGTGCGCTGCGAGGGCCGGCTGGTCGGGATCATCTCCCTGCACCAGCTCGGGGGCCCACGGGCCTGGAGCACAGAGGAGGCAGAGCTCGCCCAGGCGGCCGCTGACCTCGTCGCCCGGATCCTCGATGTGGGGCCGCCCGCCGGCTCGAGGCGCCCAGCTCCCGCGCGCCCAGGGCCCGCGAGATGACGCAGCGGCTGCATCTGGAGTGGAGCCGCTCGATCCTCGAAGACGCGGCGAGCAGCCACAACCGCCTTTGGCCTGACCTCCAGCCTGCCGCGACGGCGGAGGCTGGCGAGGAGCTCATCCTCGACGTGCGCGACGGGATGGACGGCCAGCTGAGCGCAGCGAGCAGCTCGGAGGCGCTGCTCGCAGTCGACCTCCAGACCAACCACCCGCTCACCGGGCCAGTGGAGATCCGCGGTGCCCAGCCCGGGGACATTGCGGTGATCGAGATCCTCGCAATAGAGCCGCGCGGCATCGGCGCCACAGCAGTAATCCCCGGGTTCGGCCTGCTCGGCGATCTGTTCGAGCGGCCCTTCCTCGCTCACTGGGAGATCGCAGACGGGGTCGCAAGATCGGCACAGCTGCCCGGGGTGGCCATCCCGGCCCAGCCGTTCCTCGGCTGCGTCGTGGTCGCACCCTCCGCCGAGCTGGTGCAGCGCGCCACCTCGCGCGAGGCGGCGCTCGCCGCACGCGGCGGCTTTGCCCTTGCCCCGAGCAGCGCCGGTGCTGTGCCCGCCATCGAGCCCTACGCCTCGCATGGCCTGCGCACGATCCCGCCCCGCGAGAATGGCGGCAACCTGGACGTGCCGCAGCTGGGGGTGGGGAGCAGGCTCCTGCTGCCGGTGCACGTTCCTGGGGCGATGGTCTCGATCGGCGACCCGCACTTCGCCCAGGGCGAGGGCGAGTGCTGCGGCACCGCGATCGAGGTCGCCGCCCGTGTGAGGGTGCGCGTCGCTCTGAGAGCGCCCCGCGCGGACAGCTGGATGCCTCGATTCCCCGCGCTCGAGTTCTCAGAGCAGCGCTCGCCCGTCATCGCAAGGCCCCACTTCATGACGACGGGCATCCCCGTCGGCGAGGACGGGCAGAACGCGGACCTCGATCTGACGCTCGCCGCGCGCCAGGCGCTGCTCGAGATGCTCAGGTGGCTGGAGCACGAGCGCGGCCTGAGCCGGGAGCAGGCCTACGTGCTCTCGAGCGCAGCTGCGGACCTGCGCATCGCCGAGGCGGTCAATCGTCCCAACGGGCTCGTCGTCTGCCGCCTGCCGCTCGACATCTTCGAGGAGCTCTGAGCAGAATGGCGAGCGCCTCGGCAACTGCAAGCGGCCGCGGCGAGGGGACGCGGCGAGCAGCAGGGCATACATCTGACAACGACGCGGAGGAGAGCAGCAATGCCACGCAACCCACTGCTGAACAAGACGACGGCGACGAGGGAGAACGCGCTCACAGAGCGGGAGCGAGACGAATTTCTAGCGATCAAGCAGGACTGTCACTTCGCCTCCGACCGGGGTGATGGCTGGTGGCACCTGACGCCCCTCTGGTACGTGTGGGATGGCAGCCGGTTCTTCCACACGCTGGGTGCAAGCAGGCGTCACCTGAAGAACATGAGACGCAACCCGAACGTGACGATCTGCGTCGACGTCGACCCGCGCCTCACGGAGGGGCTCGCGGCGGGCACGAGGTCTGTCGTCTGCTTCGGAGTCGCGAAGCTCACCGAGCTCGAGGAGGACGAGGAGCTCGTCAGGCAGATCACCGACCGCGTGATGGAGCGCTACATCGGGCCGGACAGGGCCCTATACAGCGACGCAGTGTGGGCGGAGCCGCGGACGATCGCCACGGTCACGCCGCAGAGCTGGCTCACCTGGGACCAGACGAAGGGCTGACGAAGCCGGGGCGGCCGCTCTCACGCTCGCTGCGCCTCGCGCAGCTGCGCGCGCAGGCTCCTGATCTCGTCTCGGAGCTCGGCGGCGTACTCGAAGCGAAGGTCCTCCGCCGCCGCCGCCATCTCCTCCTCGAGCTCGACGATCAGGCGCTCGAGCTCATCGCCCTGAGGCCGGTCCCCGGCGCGCTCGAGACGCCGACGCCTGCGCTTCGGAACCTTCGACTCGCTTCCGAGGAACTCTGCGATGTCGGATATGCCCTTCACGATCGTCTCTGGCGTGATGCCGTGTGCCTCGTTGTAGGCGACCTGGATCGCCCGCCTCCGGTCCGTCTCAGCGATCGCCGCCCGCATCGCAGCCGTCTGCCTGTCGGCATACATCAGCACCGTGCCGTTCACGTTGCGCGCCGCCCTGCCGATCGTCTGGATCAGCGAGGTCTCACCGCGCAAAAACCCCTCCTTGTCTGCGTCGAGGATCGCGACGAGAGACACCTCTGGCAGGTCGAGCCCCTCGCGCAGCAGGTTGACGCCGACCAGCACGTCATAGTCCCCAAGCCTCAGCTCCCTGATGATCTGAATCCGCTCCAGCGTGTCGATTTCTGAGTGCAGGTAGCGACACTTGCACCCCATCTCCAACAGGTATTGAGAGAGATCCTCGCTCATCTTCTTGGTCAGCGTGGTGACGAGCACGCGCTCGTCTCGTGCGACACGCACCCTGATCTCGTTCATCAGGTCATCGACCTGGTTCCTGGTCTCACGCACTTCGACGATCGGGTCGACGATCCCCGTCGGGCGGACGATCTGCTCGAGCACGCGCGTCGAGCGCGTGCGCTCGAACTCGCCAGGCGTCGCGGAGACGAAGATCAGCTGCGGCGTCATCGAGATGAACTCAGCGAACGTCTGCGGCCTGTTGTCGAGTGCGCTTGGCAGGCGAAACCCGTAATCGACGAGCGTCTGCTTGCGCGAGCGGTCTCCCTCATACATCCCGCCGAGCTGAGGGACCGTTTGGTGAGACTCATCGATGAAGCAGACGAAATCGTTCGGGAAGTAGTCGATGAGGCAGTACGGCCGCTCCCCTGGCTTTCGACCGTCGAGGATCCGCGAGTAGTTCTCGATCCCGGAGCAGAAGCCCATCTCCCTGAGCATCTCCATGTCGTACTGCGTCCTTTGACGCAGGCGATGGGACTCGAGCATCTTCCCCTCCCCTTCGAGCTGCGAGCAGCGTTCGCTGCACTCGCGCTCGATCTGCTCGACGGCTGCCTCTATCGCGCCCTCTCTCACGTTGTAATGGGTCGCCGGCCAGATCGCGAGATGCTCGAGATCGTCGAGAAGCACCTCCCCCGTCAGCGGATCGAACTCCGTCAGTCGCTCGACCTCGTCCCCGAAGAAGCTGGCCCTGTAGGCCGTCTCCGCATAGGCGGGGAACACCTCGAGGCTCTCGCCACGCACTCGGAACGTGCCCCTCGACAGCACCGTATCGTTGCGGTTGTACTGAATGTAGACGAGCTTGCGCAGCAGCTCGTCTCGGTCGATCGTCTCGCCGCGCTTCAGGATCTGGACGTTCATCTCATAGACCTCGGGCGAGCCGAGCCCGTAGATGCAAGACACTGAGGCCACGACGATGACGTCCCTGCGCGCAAAGACCGCTGCCGTCGCCGCATGCCGCAGACGATCGACCTCCTCGTTTATCGCAGAGTCCTTCTCGATGTACAGGTCCCTGCTCGGCACGTACGCCTCTGGCTGGTAGTAGTCGTAGTAGGAGACGAAGTACTCGACGGCGTTCTCAGGGAAGAACGTCCGGAACTCGTTGCAAAGCTGTGCGGCGAGCGTCTTGTTGTGGGCGATGACGAGCGTCGGGCGCTGGACCGCCTCGATCACGCCCGCCATCGTCATCGTCTTCCCCGTCCCAGTCGCGCCAAGCAGCGTCTGGAAGCGCTCTCCCTGCTCCACGCCCTCAGCAAGCCCGGCGATCGCCTTCGGCTGGTCGGCCGTCGGCGTGAACGCGGGATCGAGACGGAAGCGGGGCATGCGCAACCACCGTAGCGCCCCAGGAAGCGAACCACCCGACGCCCCCATCGGCCGCGACGCCAAGCACCCTCAGGCGCCGAAGGGCTCTGCGCCCCCATCGGCCGCGACGCCAAGCACCCTCAGGGGCCGAAGGGCTCTGCGCCCCAACCAGCGGCGTCTCTCTAGTCGATCCCCAGCTGCTTTGCGTAGAGGCGCCTGTAGGCGGCCTCAGCGGAGAGGACCGTTCGCACATATTCCGCCGTCTGGGGAAACGCGATGTCCTTCAACGTCAGCGCCCGCCCGTGCGATCGCGCGGACTCCCGCCAACGTTCGACGTTCGTCATGCCCGCGTTGTAGGCGGCAACCGCCGCGAGCTCGTCGCCATCGTAGTGGTCGAGGAGGTAGCGAAGGTACCAGCTTCCGTAGGCGATGTTGACAGCCGGCTGATTCAGATCGCTTGTCCTGAAGGCGTACCCGCCCGTCAGCTTCGCGAGAAACTCCGCAGTGGACGGCAGGATCTGCATCAGCCCCTGTGCACCAGCGCTCGATTCGCGCGGCAGGAATTTCGTCTCCGCGTCGATCACGGCAGCGATCAATGCGGGGTCGAGATGCTTCGCCTTCGCCTGCCTCCTGATGATCGACTCGTCGCGCAGCGGCAAGCGAAGTTCGCGGCTCACCTTCGCGGTCAGCAAGAGCCCCGCTGTCAGGCCAGCGAGAGCGAGCAGGACAAGGAGGCCCTTCAGCCGCCCAGGCGCACCTGATCTGCGCCTGCGCGGCCTCGCGCGCCCTCTCGCGCTCTGATCGGCGCCCAGCCGGCCGCTCCTTCCGCGTTCACACCCGCTCGTCACGCCAGCCCTCTCATCTGTTGCCGCCTGCTCATCGCGCCGCTCTGCTCACGCCCCTGCCCGTGTCTCGCCGCCTGTCTCGTTGCGCGCGCTCACCGACCTGCCCTCGCCACACTTGCCCCGCTCATCTGCCCAACGCTGCAAGAACGTTCGACAGCTTCTGCTCGAGCTCCTGCTCGCTGCCGTCGTTCACGACGACGAAGGTTGCGAGCTGCGCCTTCTCCTCCTGGGTCAGCTGCCTGTCGTTGCGCGCGGCAACGCCGAGATGAGCGCGCCGCTGCGTCCTTTCCGCGATCGTCTCCGGGTCCGCAACGACCGCGACGGTCGCATCACAACGCTTCTCGAAGCCTGCCTCGAACAGCAGCGGCACCTCGAGCACAGCGGCGCGCGGCGGCGGATCCAGCCGCTGAACACGCCTCATCCACTCCTGCACACGCTTGCTGACGAGCGGCCACAGCAGGTTCTCGAGCCATTCCCGCTCCGCTTCGGAGCTGAAGACGATGCCTGCGATCCTCGCCCTCTCAACGATCCCGAGCGGTGCGACATCTGCCCCCCACCGCTTCAGGACGGCCTCCCTCACCTCCGCCGTCTCGTAGAGCTCATGCACTATCGCATCGCTCGAGCACACGGCGGCACCAAGTCGCTCCAGCGCTGCAAGCGCCGTCGACTTGCCTGCGCCCATCCCGCCCGTCAGCCCGATGAGCGGCACATCCATCGCAGCGTGCTCGACGCGAACGCTCTAGTGCCCCGCCGGATGCGCCTCGACTCCCGCCTGCGCCTGCTCTGCTGCCTCGCCCTGCGCACCCGCCTCGCCCTGCGCACCTGCCTCTCCCTGCGCACCTGCCTCGCCCTCTGCCGGCTCATCATCGACCATCGGCAGCTCGCTCCCCCCCGCACCTGGACCTTCGACGGCCTCAGGCCTTCCTGCCGCCTCCGGCTCTCGCTTGATCGGAAGGACCTGATCCTCGACGCGCTTGGCTGAGAGCGAGAGGCGACGGCGCGCTGGATCGATCTCGATGATCTTCACCCTGATCTCGTCGCCGGGATGCACGATCTCGCGGGGGCTCTCGACGTGATGTGGGGCGAGCTCAGAGATGTGAACGAGCCCCTCCACCCCGTCGAGGATCTCGACGAAGGCACCGAAGGTGACGACCTTCGTCACCCTGCCCTCGAGCTCGTCACCGATGTTGTAGGTGTCGACGATCCGCTGCCACGGATCCTCTTGGGTCTGCTTCAGGCCGAGGGAGATGCGCTGTCGGCCCCGATCGATGTCGAGCACCTTCACCTGCACGGTGTCCCCAATTTTCAGAATCTCGCTTGGGTGGTTCACGTGAGACCAGGAGAGCTCGGAGATGTGGATCAGTCCATCGATCCCATCGAGGTCGACGAACGCCCCGAAGTCGACGATGTTCGATATCTGCCCCTCAACTACGAGCCCAGGCTGCAGGCGGTCGAGGATCTGCTGTCGCACCTCCTTGCGCTCCTCTTCGAGCACCGCGCGCCGGGAGAGCACGACGTTGTTGCGCGAGCGATTCAGCTCGATCACCTTCGTCTCGATCTGGCTGCCGAGGTATTCGTCGAGATTTGGAACGCGTCGTATGTCCACGAGAGACGCCGGCAGAAAGCCGCGCACGCCGAGGTCGATGATCAGGCCGCCCTTCACCACCTCGATCACGGTGCCCTCGACAGGTTCTCCAGACTCCGCCGCCGCCTCGATCCGCCGCCAGGCCTTCTCAAAACGGGCGCGCTTCTTGCTCATGATCAGGCGCCCGTCCTGATCCTCCTTCACGAGCACGAGCGCATCCACCTGCTCGCCGAGCGAAACCTCTTCGTGTGGATCGACCGTCTTGCGGATCGACAGCTCAGAGGCTGGGATCACGCCCTCCGACTTGTAGCCGATGTCGACGAGAACCTCGTCCTTGTCGATCCGAACGACGTTGCCGGTGACGACCTCGCCCTCCTCGATCGGCTTCATCGTCGCGTCGTAGTTCGGCACTATCTCGCCGTCGATCTCGAGCAGCAGGCCGTTCGAGCCCTCGACGACCTTCGCTTCAGGTCTCTCTGTCGCTGTTTGCACAGGCAGAAGCCTAGCGCAGCAGGGGCGAGCCCAGGAGGCGCGCTCGAGGCGACCCTCCGCCGCGGAGGCGAGGGCTCGCGAGGCGCTCTCGCGCAGGCGAGGCGACGGGCGGGGGAAGCCGCCGCGGAGGTGAGGACTCGCGAGGCGCTCTTGCGCAGGCGACGCGACTCCCGCGCGATCCCGCAGACGTATCATGGCGCGATGCCAGTCAGGGCAACCAAGCGCGGCGTCTCGCGCACGCCACTGCGCCGCGACTGCGACGTGCTCATCTGCGGCGCCTCGTTCGCGGGGCTCGCGGTCGCACGGCAGCTCTCAGGCTCAGGCGCAGAGGTGCTTCTCATCGACCGTTACGAGATCGGGGAGCGCCAGACATCTGCCTGCGGCATACCGACGCAGTGGTTGTTCAAGCTCTCGCTGCAGAGCTCTCTGCGCCAGACCTTCGACGAGCTGCTCGTGCACACACCTGCCGCGTCCGTGCGCTGGTCGCTGCCATGGACGTTCTCGACCTTCGACTACAGGGAGCTGTGCGCGCTCATGTGGGAACAGGCGACGCTGCCGGAGAGCTCCTTCGAGACTGCGAAGGTGGATCGCATCACACGCGCGCGCGACCCAGCCGCCAGCCACACAGTGCACACCGACCGTGGGGAGATCAGGGCCCCGCTCGTCGTCGATGCGCTTGGATGGCGGCGAGTGCTTGCGCGATCGAGCGAGATCCAGCCCCCCAATGCCCCTCTCTCGCGTGGGCTCGAGGTGCATCCGCGATCCTCAGGAGACCAGATGGAGCTCTGGATCGACCCCCGCTACGTCAGGGCAGGCTATGGCTGGAGCTTCCCAGCGCGCGATGAGATGCGGGTCGGCGTCGGCTCCTTCTGGCCGGCTCACCACGTCAAGGAGCCGACGGTGCGCCTCGCAAGAGATCTCGACCTGCGCTCGGAGCGCTACCAAGGCAATTGGATACCCCACGAGCTCCGCCCAGCCGTCGAAGGGGGCGTGTTCTTCGTGGGAGACTCCGCTGGGCACTGCCTCCCGCTCACGGCGGAGGGCATAAGGACCGCGTTCTACTTCGGGATCGCCTGCGGCAGAGAGCTGCGCGGGGTGCTCGAAGGCACGCTCAGGCCAGAGGAGGCGCTGCGCCGCTACGGCGCGTTCTCAGACGCGCATCATTGGAAGTACCGATGGCTCCTGCGCAGCCAGCGCATCATCGGCGCTCTCAACACGACGCCCCTCGTCGGTGCGCTGTCGAAGGCGATGGGCCGCCGCTCCATCGCCCACTGGGCCTTTCAGCACTACCTCGCAATCGCGCCGCCCTCGTTCGTCGATCGCGAGAAGCCGCCACGCGCAGGGGTGCGAACAGCGCCGGCCGTCCGCCTCGACCCACTCTGAGCGACGGCGGACCCGCGCCGGCCGGTGCGCGAAACGGGCGGCTCGACTTCGGTGCCCGAATGCTGCGAGACTGCCGTCATGGATGATGGACCGAACCTCCGCATAAACGTCCCGCCAGAGCAGGTCGCAGGCCACTACGCGAACCTCGTCGGCGTCTGGCACACCCAGCACGATTTCGCGATCGACTTCTGCGTCATCCAGCCGTTCGTTGGCGGGGAGGAGGGATCTATGAGCGCCCAGGTCGTCTCGAGGGTGCGAATCCCGCCGACGATCGTCTTCGATCTGCTGCGCTCGATCAACGAGAACCTCACCGACTACGAAGAGCAGTTCGGCGAGATAAAGCAGCCGGGCGACGGAGAGGAGCAGAGCGAGTAGCGCTCCTGCCCCGCGCCGCTCCAGGACGACCGCGCCTGCCCGTTGGGCGCGCGCTGAGCAGTGAGCACCTGCCCCGCGCCGCTTCAAGCGGCCTTGCGCAGCAGCCTCCCCTTCGCCGCGGATACGTGCGCGAGCGCAAGTCTGCTCGCCTCCACCGCGCTTGCCCAAGACACCTCTGCCAGCATCCCTGGCGCGGCGACCATGTCGCCGGCGAGGAACACGCCGCCGCCCTGGTCGATCGCGGGCCGCTCGCGCCAGGTGAACCCTGGCAGCTCGATCGCTCCGGAGCGCCTGTCCATCACCTGCCTGCGACGCCAGGTCTCGCGCCCCTGCCAGTCCTGCAGTGAGATGTCGAGCAGACGTCTCAGGCGCAGGCTCGCCTGCTCAGCGCTCTCGTTTGGCCTCATCGGCATCTGGGCCTGGATCAGCTCGTGCCCCTCTGGGGCGACTGATCGGTTCGCGGCGGAGTAGCGGCCGATCCAGCCGGCCTCGTCGAAGTCTGAGACGACCGTCGGGTCGCCCTCACCGCGGCGCAGACCGAGGTCGAGGCACAGCGTCTTTCCCCCTGGCCAGCGAAGCCCGCCATCTCCGATCAGCCGCGCAGCCTCTGAGAGCTCGGTCGCAACGATGACTGGGGCCTCTGGCAGCTGCTGCACGTGCGCGCCCGTCTGCAGGCAGACGCCAAGGCCGCGCGCCCTGCGCTCGAGCTCGTCAACGAGGGAGCTCCAGCCGTTCACTGGATAGCGCACAGGCGTTCGGATCGCCAGCCCGCGCTGCATCCGCGGCCATACGAAGGCCGCTGAGAGCGATCCTGGATCGTGGTGGTAGGTGAAGACGCCCGCTATCGAGGAGAGCATGCAGGCGACGGAGTCGCCTGCATGGCGGGCCGCCCAGCTGCGGAAGTCGAGCTCGACGGGAGCTTCTCGGCCCCTCAGCCGCAGCACCGCCGGCAGCAGCTGAAGCGGCGGTGTGCGCTTCAGCTTGCCGTCGATCCTCATCCTGATCGCGGACAGGCGCGGGCTTGCATGGGGCGGCAGCAGGTCCCGCTCCGAAAGCCAAGCCCAGAAAGGGCCATCGCTGTACATCGCATGCGGTCCGAGGTTCGCCTTGAACGGACCATCCGTGCTCCGTGCCCTGCCGCCGACGCGCTCGTGGGCCTCGAGCAGGCTCACCGACAAGCCCGCCTCTGCGCAGCAGATCGCCGCACACAGACCGGCGATGCCGGCGCCCACGATCGTGATCTCGCGCCTGCTGTGAACAGAGGCGCCGGTCGAGCTCGCGCTTCGGTGCTCGCTTGCCGCGTGCACTTCTGTTGTCATCTCTCGCCTCCTGTCGCCGGACCGGGCGGCTGCCGCCGCGGTCGCAGAAGTTGTGGATGTCCGCCAGCGTAAGAGGTCACTGGACCGCTATACAGTGCCAGTGATGAGCAACTCGACAGGTCCAGTTGCACCTCGCCTGCTCATCGAGATCGACAGGGGCGGTGAGCTCACGCTGCACGAGCAGATCGAGGGATCCCTGCGCGCACAGATACAGGCCGGGCTCCTTGCCGCAGGAACGAGGCTTCCCTCCACCAGAGGGCTCGCAGCTGAGCTTCGCATCTCCCGCGGCGTCGTCACTGAGGCCTACGGCCAGCTCGCCGCGGAGGGATACCTCTCCATCAGCCGAGGCGCCCCTGTGCGGGTCGCCGCCACCGTGCGGCGGCAGAGCCCCCGTCCACCGGCGCGCTCGCTCACCGACACCTTCAGGTACGACATGCGCCCGAGCCTGCCTGACCTCGCCGCCTTCCCGGCTCACCAGTGGCTGCGCTCGGTGCGTGCGGCGCTCACGCTCGCCCGGATCGACGACCTCGCCTACCCAGACCCCCGAGGCAGGCCGGAGCTCAGGGAGGCCCTCGCCGACTATCTCGGCCGGGTGCGCGGCGCCGCGGCAGAGCCGGAGCACACCGTCATCACGACCGGGTTCATGCAGGCCTTCTCGCTTCTGTGCAGAGCGCTCGCCTCCCATGGAATCACCTCGGTTGCCATCGAGGATCCAGGCGCACACGTGCACCGGCTCATCATCGAACGCTCAGGGCTCACTCCCGTCCCCATCCCCGTCGATGAAGAGGGCATCGTCGTCTCTGTGCTCGCCGACTGCGACGCCGCCGCAGTCGTGCTCAGCCCAGCCCACCAGTTCCCGACCGGGGCGGTGCTCAGCCCGAGGCGCCGAGCGCAGCTCATCCAGTGGGCGGAAAGCGAAGAGTGCCTCATCATCGAGGACGACTGGGACGGCGAGCTGCGCCACGACGCCGCCGCCGTCGGCGCCCTGCAGGGGCTCGCGCCAGAGCGTGTCCTCTACATCGGCTCAGCCTCGCTGCGTCTCGCGCCCGCTCTGCGCATCGGCTGGATGCTTGCGCCGTCCTCGCTTGCGTGGCCACTCAGCGAAAGCAAGGCGATAGAGGATGGCGGCGCCGAGGTGATCGGCCAGCTCGCCCTCACCGACTTCATACGTCGCGGCGAGCTCGACCGGCATCTGCGCCGGATGCGCCTCGCCTACTCGCGGAAGCGCAGGCGCCTGCGTGGCGCCCTCGCGAGGCACATGCCCTCCGCCCGCCTCATCAGCGCAGGCAGCGGCATCTTCGAGCTCCTGCAGCTGCCGGCGGGCGTCCAGGAGACAGACCTCATCGCGGCGGCGGCCTCACGTGGGCTCGGGTGTGAGGGTCTTCAGCTGCACCGCTTCGCAACAGATGGGCCCCAGTGCGTGCTGATCGGATGTGGAGCGCTGCCGGAGCCGGCGATCGACCACGCCATCAGACTTCTTTCGGAGGCCTCGAGGCAGGTCACGCGCTGAGGAGCTCGTGCTGCTTGGCGGCAAGCCAGTCTGCCCCGACCCCGATGTCGACGACCAGGGCGGGCTCCCGGTCATCCCACACCGCGCACATCTCCCTGCGGATCAGCTCGCAGGCAGCCTTCACGCTCGGCTCGGGCTCGGAGGGGATCTCGAACAGGAGCTCGTCGTGAATCGTCAGGATCAGCTTCGCCTGCGATCCCGCCGCCCGCAGAGCAGAGTCGCAGCGCAGCATCGCAAGCTTCATGATGTCGGCCGCCGTCCCCTGGATCACCGTGTTGACGGCAAGCCGCTCTCCCTGGCTTCGCACCTGGAGGTTGCGCGCCAAAAGCTCTGGGATCTGGCGGCGCCTGCCCCACACCGTCGTCACATACCCCTGCTCGCCTGCGCGCTTGATCGTCTCGTCGATGAACTGCGCAACCTTCTCGAACCTCTCGAGGTAGGCGTCGATGAACTCCTTCGCCTCCGCTCTCGGAATGTTCAGGCGATCCGCGAGCCCAAAGTCGGACAGGCCGTAGACGATGCCGTAATTGATCATCTTCGCCTTCGAGCGCATCCCCTCGTCGATCTCGTCCGTGCTCACCCCGAACACTCGCGATGCCGTCGCGCTGTGAACGTCCTCGCCGCGCGCGAACACCTCCTTCAGCACGGGCTCATCGGCGAGGTTCGCGAGCACCCTCAGCTCGATCTGGGAGTAGTCGGCGGAGATCAGAAGCGCCCCCTGCTCCGCCTCGAAGCAGCCCCTTATCCGCCTGCCGAGCGGCGTCCTCACCGGCACGTTCTGGAGGTTCGGGTTCGTGCTCGACAGCCTGCCCGTCTGGGCGACCGTCTGCAGGAACGTCGTGTGCAGACGGGACTGCCCGTCGACCATCTGCGGCAGCACGTCGAGGTAGGTCTTCAGCAGCGTCGAGAGCTCCCGCCATCGCTCGACTCTCTGCACGATCGGATGCTCGGATCTGATCGCCTGCAGCACCCTCGCGTCGGTCGAGAACCCGGTCTTGCCGCGACGCTTTCGGGAGAGTCCGAGCTTCACGAACAGCACCTCCCCCAGCTGCTGGGGAGAGCCGATCACGAACTGCTGCCCGGCGAGATCGAAGATCTCCTGTTCGAGGCTCGAGATCTCCATCCTCACGTCCGAGGCGATCTGCGCCAGGCGCTCCAGGTTCAGCCGCACCCCCGCCCGCTCCATCTCCTTCAGCACGGAGACGAGCGGCAGCTCGATCTCGCTCAGCAGCGGCTGCAGCCCAAGCTTCTCGATCTGCTCGCGTTGGCCTGCCGCAAGCGCGAGCATGCACGCAGCCCGCGCGCCAAGCGGGTCGCCCACCTCGCTGACGAGCCCATTCTGCTCGCAGAGCTCCTCGAGCGGGTAGCCCCGCCGCGCCGGGTCGAGCAGGTAGGCGCCGATCATCGTGTCGTGTGCGAGCTTCGCGGGCAGCACCGAAAGCGCCTTCGCGTCGTGTGCGATCACGGGCCACCCCTCGAGCCGCCTGATCACCTCCTCTGCCCCTCCGCATCCGCCGACGAGCACCTTCTGCGCCGTCGCGACTGCAAACCGAAACGGATCGCCCTCTGCGAACAGCTCGCCCTCCGCCGGCTCGCTGCGCTCCACGAGAACGGCAGCCTCCCCGTCGCCGAGCGTCTGAATCTGCGTCGGGTCACCGAGGATGAGCTCCGATTCCAGGCGACGCTCGCCTCGCTGCCGCGGGGCGGCCTGCTCACCGAGCGCCTCTTCCAGGCGACGCAGAGGATCGCGCAGCTCATAGCGCCTGAACACCTCCCTCAGCTTCGAGCGGTCAGGCTCAGCTGAGAGCTCCGCCTCAGGATCGAACTGCACAGGCACGTCCCGTCTGATCCGCGCGAGCTCCCTCGAGATCCGCGCCAGCTCGGCGTGCTGCAGGAGGTTCTGCCGGCGCCTGCTCCCACCGACCTGCGCGACGTTCGCAAGCACCCCGTCGATGCTGCCGAAGCGCTCGAGCAGCTCCCTCGCCGTCTTCTCCCCGATGCCGGGGACCCCAGGGATGTTGTCTGAGGCGTCCCCCTTCAGCCCATAGAAGTCAGGGATCAACCTCGGGGTGATCCCGTACCGATCGATCACCGCCTGCCAGTCGTAGGTCTTCGTCTCCGTCATGCCTCTCGCCGTCGCCATCACCTCGATCAGCCCGTCCTCGTCGATGAGCTGAAAGACGTCCCTGTCTCCCGTCAGGATCGTCACCGGCACGCCGGCGGCTCGCGCCTGCTCCGCGAGAGATCCGATCACGTCGTCGGCCTCGTAGCCGTCGACGCTGATGTTGCGATAGCCGAAGGCCGTGACGAGCTCCTCGCACGCTGGCCACTGCATCTTCAGCAGATCGGGCCTTGCGATCCTCTGCGCCTTGTACTCCGGATAGAGCTCGGTGCGCCCTGAGGTGCCTGCGTCCCAGACGACGATCGCGGGAGCAGCCCCACGCTCAGAGATCAGCTTCACGAGCATCGAGGCGAACCCGAAGATCGCGTTCGTCGGCATCCCGGTCGACGTCGCGATCGACTCTGGCAGCGCATAGAAGGCCCTGTAGACGAGGCTCGGGCCGTCTATCAGATACAGACGCGCCCCCTTGCGCTCCCTATCGCCGCCGCCTCTGCCCTCTGCTGCCATCGCAGCCGCACTCTACGACGCCTGCGCGCTGGGCTCCTCCCAGGCCGGCCGCCGCGCGCCTGAGCACGGTCGCCGATGACGCCTGCGCGCTGGGCTCCTCCCCTCCTCACGGCAGGCAGCCGGAGGACAGGCGCCTGGTGAGCGCGAAGCGCACACAATAAGATGCCTGCTCTGCCGATCCGACTGAGGAGATGATGTGGCCGCAACGCCAAGCGCCCAGTACCGACTGACGATCCGCGTCAAGCTCGCCGATGCTGAGGGCCTGCTGGGCGAGGTCACGAACGCGATCACCGAGGCGGGCGGAGTCATCTCCGCAGTCGACCTCGTCGAAGGCGGCCAGGAGGGCACCCTCCGTGACATCGTCGTAGACGGCAGCGACGAGCACCACTGGCGGGACCTGACGAGCGCGATCGCCGCGCTCGACGGCGCGGAGGTGATCGACACGATCGATCGAACGTTTCAGATGCACGTCGGCGGCAAGATCGCACAGCACAACAAGCATCCCCTCAAGAGCCGCGACGACCTGTCGATGGTCTACACCCCAGGCGTTGCAAGGGTCTGCCTCGCGATCGCAGACGCCCCTGAACGGGCCTTCCAGTACACGATCAAGCGCAACACGGTCGCAGTCGTCTCCGATGGAAGCGCAGTGCTTGGGCTCGGCGACATCGGCCCAGCCGCAGCGATGCCGGTGATGGAGGGCAAGTGCTGCCTGTTCAAGGAGTTCGCCGACGTCGACGCCTTCCCGATCTGTCTGACGACGAACGACCCAGAGGAGATCGTGAGCACCGTCGAGCGGATCTCTCCCGCGTTCGGCGGCATAAACCTCGAGGACATCTCCGCCCCACGCTGCTTCGAGATCGAGGACTCCCTGAAGGCGCGCCTCGACATCCCCGTGTTCCACGACGACCAGCACGGCACCGCCGTCGTGACGATGGCTGCGCTGCTGAACGCTGCGAAGCTGACGGGCCGCAGCCTTCAGAGCCTGCGGGTCCTCATCATCGGCGTCGGGGCAGCTGGGATCGCAGTCGCGAAGATCTTGAGGGCGGCAGGCGTCAGCGACCTCATCGGCGTCGACTCGAAGGGTGCGCTGCACGTAAAGCGGCAGGACTACCTCGACGGCACCATGCACGTGAGCAAGCGCTGGTTCGCGGAGGTGAGCAACGAGCAGTGCCTGTCAGGGCATCCGGCAGAGGTGATCGATGGGGCGGACCTCGTGATCGGGCTCTCCGGCGCAAGGGTCCTTCCCGCTGAGTCCCTGGCGCGAATGAAACCTGATGGCGTGCTGTTCGCGATGGCGAACCCGACACCGGAGGTCGATCCTGAGGCGGCGGCGCGGTACGTCCGGATCGTCGCGACCGGCCGCTCCGACTATCCGAACCAGATCAACAACGTGCTGTGCTTCCCCGGCGTCTTCCGCGGCGCCTTGGACGTCCGCGCAAGCGCGATCACGGAGGAGATGAAGATGGCGGCGGCCCAGGCGATCGCGGACATCGTCGATGAGAGCGAGCTCAGTGAGGAGTACATCATCCCGTCCGTCTTCAACAGGGACGTCGCCCCCGCAGTCGCGGCTGCGGTCGCTGAGCAGGCACGCATCAGCCATCTCGCCAGAGCAGGCTCAGAGGTCGGCTTCGCGAAAGGTGAAACATCGCTCTCCTCACCGCCTGTGGTCCATCACGCCGAGCAGGCGAGCGGCGGCTAGATGGCGAGCCGCAGGGACGCTGGCTGTGCGACGAGCAGGGCGCAAGCCAGCTGCGTGGCGAGCCGCAGGGACGCTGGCTGTGCGACCAGCCGCCTCGCGATGATCGCCAAGCGACTGACCACGTGGGGCTTTGAATGCGGGTGACGATCACTGGCGCAACCGGCCTCATCGGCGGCGCCGTCATCAACTCACTCACGAGGACAGGCGCTGAGGTCACCGTCCTCTCGAGAGACCCTGCCAAGGCGAGGCGCAGGCTCGCAGACCTGCCTGTCGAGGCCGTCAGCTGGTCGCCGATGGAGGAGCCGGCACCAGCGGAGGCTCTATCCGGAGCGGATGCGGTGATCCACCTCGCGGGCGAGCCGATCGCGCAGCGCTGGTCTGGTGAGGTCAAGCGCCTGATCAGGGAGACGAGGGTGCGAGGGACGGCAAACCTCATCACGGGGCTTGGGCAGGCACGACCTGCTCCCAGCGTGCTCGTCAGCTCTTCGGCGGTGGGCATCTATGGGCCTCGGGCCGACGAACCTCTCGACGAGGATTCACCTCTTGGCGAGGGCTTCCTCGCGGAGACGTGCATCGCCTGGGAGCAGGAGGCGATGAAGGCGAGCGAGCTTGGTCTGAGGGTGGTGTGCATGCGCACAGGCGTCGTGCTCAGCGCCGCTGGCGGCGCGCTCGCGAAGATGCTCCCTCCATTCGAGATGGGACTCGGCGGCCCTGTCGCCGGCGGGCGACAGTACGTCTCCTGGATTCACCTCAGCGACCTCGCGAGGATGATCGTGAGCGCCGTCGCAGACGAGCGCTGGAGCGGGCCGGTGAACGGGACCGCCCCGAACCCTGTGACCAACGGGGAGCTCTCGAAGGCACTGGCAGCGGTGCTCCACCGGCCGGCTGTGCTGCCCGTCCCAGCGCTCGCTCTCCGCCTGCTCTACGGGCAGATGGCGGAGATCGTCACGACGGGCCAGCGCGTGCTCCCGGCGAAGGCACTGATCCTCGGCTGCGAGTTCGAGCACCCGAGCCTCGCAGAGGCGTTGCGCTCCGCGCTCTCTTGAGTTACGAAGAGGCGCAGCGGCAGGACCGCTGCAGACGGGCGCACGCCGCGCCAGGCCACCTGCAGACCGCGTGCTCGCTCGCTATGGAACGTGGGGGCCGCTGATCGGAAGCTCACGCCAGAAGACCGCCTTCCCGTTGCGGAGGACGTCGGCCCCGTACCTGACGATCGTCGTTTCGCCATCAGGAAGCACTTCGTATGGGCCGAGCACGGACCGCAGCCGCCGCAGGTGGAACGCCGCCGCAACGACTGCTTCCCTGCTGATCGGACGCTTCGCCGCTGACCTGATCGCGTCGAGAACGAGCGTCATCGCCTCATACCCGTAAAGCGCATATGAGCTCCCTGGCGTGTGGAAGCGCGCTCTGAACTGGCGCAGCACCTTCTTCGCGGCCTTCGGATAGCTCGATGGGGGCAGCACCGGCGAGGTGAGGTAGCTGTCCGCTTCGGCGAAGCCGAGTTCGCTGGGGAAGGCGGATTCCGCCATTTCGCTCGTGCCAAGCAGGTGCAGCGACGGATCGTTCGCGTGAAGTTCGCGCCACAGCGCAACGGTCCCAGGGTCGTCCTGCCCGCTGACAAACACTGCTTCGGCGCCGCTTTGCAGCACTTTGCTCACCTGTTCGGCGAAGGTGGGGTTGCTCCCCGCGTCCGCCACTTCGACGGTTTCCTGCCCGACGAGGTCGATCCCATTCCTCTTCGCCCCTTCGGCGACGATCGTCGCGAGCGGCGCTGTGAAAGGCTCGCCGTCGCTGAGTACGAACAGCCTCTGGACGTGAAGAGCCTGCAGCAGCGCAATCTGCGCCGCACCCTGCACTATGTCGCCCGGCAGCAGCCTGATGAACGTGCGCTTGCCGCTTGGGTAGAAGCGTTCAGGGTCGCCTTGACCCGCGTCGAAAGAGGACGTGAGCCCGGCGTATGGGCTGCGGGTGCTGACCTGGAGGACCCCCGCTTTGTTCGTGACCGGGAGGGATACGGCGGTGGAGGCGGAGTCGTAGTCACCGATGTAGGCGACGGTGGTTTCGTTTTCGACCGCACTCTTCGCGTTCGCTTCCGCGAGCCCAGGTTCCGGCACTCCGCTCGCGCCCGCATCGTCGAGCGAGACGAGCCGGATGTCGTAGCCGTCAACGACGTGGTGGACATCGGCGAGCGCGAGCCGCTCGCCCATGAGGGTCTGGGAAGCAGCTTCCGCGGACGGCCCCTGGAGGGGCAGGCTCGAGTAGACGGTGAGGACCCTCCCAGGTGAACGAGCAGCGCTGCTGGGAGTGGCGGATCCGCACCCTGCCAGCGCTGTCGCTGTTGCCGCTGCAAGGACGGCGAGGGCGAGCAGCGATTGCGCCCTCATCGGCTGTTCAGCTGCGACGACCTGGAAGGTAGCGCGTGATGATCCGCAACGACGCCCCGATGAGGATGATCGCGAGGCCTATGAGCCCCGCGTCGAACCCCGACTTGCCGATCGCCCAAAGGACGATCCAGACGACCAGCCCAAGCGCGATTGAGAGAAGCAGTCCCATGACGGCGGAGATCCTATCGTGCGCGAGCGGGCGCCGCAGCCACTTCGCTGCGCTGCGCATGTCGGCGGCCGCCGCCGTGCCCGCCTCAGGCGCAGGGAGCGCCCCGGCCCACCTCAGATGCCAGGAGCGCCCCGGCTCGCCTCAGAGGTCGCCCGCCGCCGGGCGCTGCTCACGCACCGTCAGCGAGCGCCGCCGCCATTGCACCGACGAGCGCCCCGACGGCCTGGGCGGGCTCCTTCGACTCCGCAGCGGCCCTGACGAGCCGCGTGCCGACGATCACGCCATCCGCGCCAGCCGAAGCGGCCTGCACGGCATGCTCAGGTGTCGCGATGCCGAAGCCAACCGCGACGGGCACGCTGCTGCTCGCCTTGGCGCCGGCGACGATCTGCTCGAACCGCTCTGCGAGCGCTGAGCGCTCGCCAGTGGTGCCGACGACGGAGACGGCATAGAGAAAGCCTTCAGCGACCTGCCCGATCTGCGCCATCCGCGCAGGAGTGCTCGTTGGCGCGAGAAGCGGCACCAGCGCGATCCCAGCGCGCCTGCAGGCCCTCCTGACGGGCGCAGCCTCCTCGAGCGGCAGATCTGGAACGATCAGGCCACTCGCCTGCGTGCGCGCAAGTCTGTCGAGAAACGCGTCGAGTCCCGGCGCGAACACCATGTTCGCGTAGCACATGAGCACGACTGGGATCCGCTGCGCAAGCGTCCCTGCGACCTCGAGCGCACCAGCGAGGCTGATTCCCGCCGCGAGCGCTGTCGTGGCCGCCTGATGTATCACGGGACCGTCTGCGAGCGGATCTGAGTAGGGGACGCCAAGCTCGATGACGTCCGCCCCAGCCTCCACGCAGGCGAGCCCGATCTCGATGGACTCACGGAGGCTCGGAAACCCCGCCATCAGATAGGGCATCAGCGCGGCAGCCTTCCGATGCGCAGCGAACGCGGACTGGAGCCTTCCGAGCGCTGGCGCGAGCGTGTCATCTCGCAGAGCAGGGCTGTCGAGCGGCGACAGTGGCGCTGGGGGATGCTGGGGCTGCCCGTGCCTCCCAGGGATCTCAGCCAAGGCGGAGCACCTCGGCGAGATCCTTGTCACCGCGCCCAGACAGGCAGATGAGGTCGAGCTCGCCGCCGCGCTGCTCGAGCGCCCAGGCGAGCGCATGCGCGCTCTCGAGCGCAGGGATGATCCCCTCGAGGCGGGTGAGCAGCTTGAACGCGTCGACTGCCTCGGCATCGGTGACGGCGAAGTACCTGGCCCTGCCAGTGTCCCTGAGGTGTGCGTGCTGAGGGCCGGTGCCAGGGTAGTCGAGACCAGCGGAGATGGAGTGCGCCTCGAGGATCTGCCCCTCCTCGTCCTGCATCACCGCAGAGCGCGCGCCATGAAGGATCCCTGGCCTGCCGCCCACCGTGAGCGGCGCCCCATGCCTCGGCGTGTCGATCCCCTCTCCCCCCGCCTCGACCCCGATCAGCTCCACCTCGCCGTCGTCCAAAAACGCGCTGAAGATGCCAAGCGCGTTGGAGCCTCCGCCGACGCAGGCGATGACCCGTCTCGGCAGCCGGCCCTCCGCCTGCAGGATCTGCTCCCTCGCCTCGGCTCCGATGACGCTCTGCAGCTCACGCACGATCGCTGGATAGGGGGCAGGCCCAACAGCGGAGCCGATGACGTAGTGGGTGTGAGCGACAGTGCTGACCCAGTCCCTGATCGCCTCAGAGGTCGCCTCCTTCAGCGTTCTCGCACCCGTGGTGACCTCCTGCACGCGCGCGCCAAGCAGGCGCATGCGCTGAACGTTCGGCTGCTGCCTGCGAACGTCCTCCTCGCCCATGTACACGACACACTCGAGGTCGAGCAGCGCGCACGCGGTTGCTGTGGCGACCCCATGCTGCCCAGCACCCGTCTCAGCGATGATCCTGCTCTTGCCCATCCGCTTCGCGAGGAGCGCCTGCCCAAGCGCGTTGTTGAGCTTGTGAGAGCCGGTGTGGTTGAGATCCTCCCGCTTCAGGTAGATGGAGCGTCGGAGTCGCTGGGAGAGGCGGCTCGCTCTGTAGAGCGGGGTGGGCCTGCCGACGTAGCGGCGCAGCAGCTGCTGGAGCTCTGCCTCGAAACCGTGATCGCCGCGCGCCTGCACCCAGGCCTGCTCGAGCTCGATGAGTGCAGGCATCAGCGTCTCCGGCACGAACTGGCCCCCATATGGTCCATAGTGGTGCTCGACGGCGGCCACAGCCGGGGCGTTCGAGCGCGCGAGACGGGCGGTGGCTGGCCCGCAGCCCGGTGCGGTGTCCAGGCCGGAGGGAGCGCCCAGAGCGGACGGAGCGGTCGAGCCGGAGCCCGAGACGGCGGCGAAGAATGCCCGCATCCGCTGAGGATCCTTGATGCCTGGCGCAGCCTCGACACCGCTCGCTGCGTCGACGGCAAACGGATGCACGAGAGCTATCGCCTGACAAACGTTCTCCGGCGTGAGACCGCCGCTGAGCACCAACGGCACCTGCGAGCGGCGCGACTCGAGCAGCGACCAGTCGAACGTCTCGCCGGTGCCGCCTCTGAGCGCCCTGCCGCCGTTCTCCGCCATCGCTCCGTGCCCGACGTCTGCCCTCGCACCCCGGCGCTCCTGCCTGCCGCCTGCGTCGAGCAGGTGGTAATCGACGTGAAAGCGCTCGATCTCCCGGATGTCGCCGCCATCAGCGACCTGGATCGCCTTGCTCACCTTCGCGCCCGTCCTGCGCGCGATCTCAGAGCAGAACGCAGGCCCCTCGTCACCATGCAGCTGGACGATCGAGAGCTGCAGCTGATCCGCCGTCGAAACGATCTCCTCGAGCGGCGCGTTGACGAAGACGCCGGTGAGCTGCACCCTGCGCCGCAGCGCAGCCGAGATCCTGCCCGCCTCGACAAGCGGGCACCGACGCGGACTGCCTCGATAGAAGACCATCCCGATCGACCACGCCCCGAGCGAGACCGCGAGCTCCGCATCAGCAAGCCTCGTGATCCCGCAGATCTTCACCTTCGTGCTGCACATGGCAGGTACGGTAGCGCCCTCGAGGCGAGCCTCGGCCCGCCCCGCCCCCCACGGCGAAGCGGCACCCGCCCGGCGGCTCACGCCGAGCCTCAGCCCGCCCCGCCCCTCACAGGGAAGCGGCAGCCCGCCTAACAGCTCGAGCCCAGCCCCAATACCGCTAAGTCAGACGTCCGGGGGGGCCGGTTGGAGTGGCTGCGTGCCTCAGGCTGGTTGGCGCAAGCCGTCGAGCGATCAGCGCCTGACCGATCACGTCTCGATCGAGGTGTTGACGCGCGTGTTCCCGCCTGAGCTCGTCGACCGTGTCGTCACGCAGGCGGGTCGCACCGAGCGGCCTCAGCGGCTGTTGCCGGCACGGTGCTCGAGCGCTTCCCGGACGGCTCCTGGCGCACCGAGATCTTCGCCTCCGATGACCGCAAACGCCAAGAAGGGGTGAGCGCCCGCGCGATCGAGTACACGGTCGAGGACCCCAGCC
>JAJYUP010000060.1 GCA_021792455.1 Actinomycetes bacterium
CGCGCGCGGGAGTCCGATCGGTCGATCAGGACATCGTGCGGCTGGCGACGGTCCTCGGTGCGAACCGGCGTCAGCGGTTCTTCAAGGTCCTCTTGCCAGTCGCCGTGCCGTCGATATTCGGCGGCCTGCGCCTGGGCGTCATCTACTCGCTGCTCGGCGTGGTCACCTCCGAGCTGATTGCCTCGCGCAACGGGATCGGCCAGCTGCTCGAGGCGAGCGCCAGCCTGTTCCACACCGAAGCGGTCTACGGACTGCTGATCGTGCTCGCCGTCGTCGCGACGCTCATCAACCTCCTCATGGCGCGAGCCGAAAGGTTCTTCTTGCGCTGGCAGGCGCCCACCCAGGTGTGACGAGGAGGCTTCGCAGACCCAACACGCGCGTTCGAAACGTTCGCGAGCATCCCCAAACAGCGCAGGGACATCCGCTTCAAAGCGGACACTGTCCCTGCGCGCGACCTCGCGTGCACGCGGCAGGCGCGCGCGCGGTGAAAGGAGTTCAACATGGACAGAGCCGACAGCAGATGCGCCCACGAGCGGGACACGATGAACCTCGTCGTGATCATCGCCGACACGGTTCGGTTCGATTATCTCGGGGTGAACGGCGGCCCGGTGCACACCCCAAACCTGGATGCGCTCGCGCGTTCATCTCGGTTCTTCACCCGCACCTACGCCGCCTCTTTCCCGACAGTGCCGGCACGCGCCGACTATCTCACCGGCACCTACGCTCTCGCTCGGATCGGATGGGGCCCGCGACCACGTGAGCTCGTCACCGTCCCACAGCTCATCTCCGCAAGCGGAGTGACGACCGTCGGGGTTGTCGACACACCGTTCTACGTGGCTAACGGGTACAACTACGACAAGGGCTTCGATTACTTCTACGACCTGCCGACCCAGGACCTCGAGGGCCAAAGACACGGAGACGACCGAATTCCAAAGCGCAGCGTGCTCGTCCCCGAGCCTCGGCGCACCGAGTACGACTACTGTGCGCCCCGGACGATGACCGTCGCTGAGATGTGCCTCGAGCAGCTGGTCGACACGCGGTTCCTGCTCTGGGTCGACACGTGGGACCCACACGAGCCGTGGGACCCTCCGGCATGGTACGTGAAGCGCTACAAGTCTGACTACGATGGGCGCGTCGTCGAACCGGTGTATGGCCGATACGCGGCTCACGGGCTTACCGAGGAGGACTTTCAAACGGCACGCGCCTGTCACTGGGGCGAGCTGACGATGGTAGACCGTTGGATAGGCAGGCTGCTCGAGCGCCTCGAGTCGCTTGGCATCGCTGAGCGCACCGCGGTTCTGTTCACATCCGACCACGGGTTCTACTTTGGCGAGCGAGGTGGCCAGCTCGGCAAGATGATCCGCCCAGACGGAAGCGACCAGATGCACTGGATTCGATCTCCCCTGTATCCGGAGTGCACGCACGTGCCACTGATGCTGCGTGTGCCAGGTGATGCGCCCCGTCGCGACGACCGGCTCGTTTCGGCGATCGACATCGCGCCGACTCTGCTCGACTTCTTCGGGATCAGACCAGAGCCGCACATGCCGGGTGCCTCCGTACTGCGGGAGCAGGACGGCAGGAGCTTCGCGATCACCGCCATGCCCCTCTCCGAGCCTGGCGACGAGGTCGCGCTCGTCGACGATGTCACCCGTTCGGTGCTCGAGTGGCAGCCCATCACCGTCACGACCGATGAGTGGATGATGCTCTTCTCCCGCTGGAGCGACCCCATAGAGCTCTACGACGCGGTGCGCGACCCGTGGTGCACGAGGAACCTCGCCGATGAGCGTCCTGAGGTCGTCGAGGAGCTGCATCGATTGATGATCTCCGAGCTCGAGCGCGCCGGGGCCGACAGCGGGGCAATTGCCGCCCGGCGGGAGGGTGGCCCTGTGGTCGCTGACCTCAGAGGTTGATTCCTCGCGCCGGCGCCGCAGGGAGCGCAGCTCAACGTGGGCGCCGCGAGGCTGACGCCGAGCTCGTGGGCGTCCTAGCGTGGTATCACGGGGAGCAATACATGTGATTCTCTGCCAGGTTCGTGGTAGATCGTCTGCCGCGCGAGCTCGCCGTCCGTCGCCTCCAGCGGCGAGGTCGTCACATTGAAGTTGCGGTCGTACTTGGGAAAGTTCGCGCTCGCAATCTCGAGGCGGATGCGATGACCGACCTCGAACATGTTGCTGGTGGCCCACATGTCGATCTCATAGCGAACGACCTCTCCGGGGGTCAGAAACCGCGGTTGCTCGGTCCCATCTCGATACCGCGCCCGCACGATCCCCTCGCACAGGTTCTGCGCAAAGCCGTCTGGGTGCACATCGACGAGCTTCGCGGTGAAGTCCGTGTCCACTGCGCTCGTTGCCGCGTACAGCACTGCCGTGACCGGACCGGTCACCTCGACCGGCTCTCGGAGCTCTGGCGTCGTGTAGACGAGAACGTCCCGCCGCTCCTCGACGACGCGCTGATCGAACGCCCCGGCCGGCGTGTCGACTGGCCAGCAGCACATGCAACCCCCCCGCGTCGGGGTGGGGTCCCACGGTCTGGACAGCCGCTTCGGGACGAGCGCGCGGCGGGCGCGGGGCCTTCACTGTCCCCGCGCCCGCTGACTGGGCGAGCCGCTTTCGCACGCCGCGGGGGAGCCTCGTCTGGGGAGCCGCCGTCGTGCACGCATCGTCGCGAGCGAAGTCGTGCGTGAGCGATCACAGCGAGAGCAGTGGGCTCGCACGCACGACCGCGCCTGACACACACCCACAGCTGTAAAGATGAGCGGGTGCGCACTCCGGCCCACCTGGGAGAGAAGTCACGTGGGCCCCTCGTCGGGGCGCTGCTGCTGGGTGCAGTGGCCTGCGCGGTCGTACTCGGCTCCGGTGCCGCCTCCGGCACTCCGCGGGGGCGGCGTGCGAGCCCTGGGGCGGAACCGCCAAGCCCCGCCGCAAACGCGCGACTCGCGCGCGATACCGCCGCGCGCCTGCTCGAGGACGTGCGACTGCCGGCGGGCGCAAAGCGCGTGAGCGCCGATGAAAGCGTGCGCTCGAACCTGACAGGGCCCGCCTCGAGCCCCCAGCACACCGCACAGCTCGTCGGCATGCATCACTTCTGGCGCGTGCGCGAAGAACCGGAAGCCGTCGTCTCCTGGGTCGAGGAGCACCCTCCCGAAGGCGCAAAGATCATCACGCGAGGAACCTCAGGAAAGGTGAGCCCGCCCCCTCCCCACTCGTTGCGCGGGCAGGCGCTTCGCCGCTGGGTTCGCGAACACACGGTCACGACCGAGTGGGATCTGACGTTCGCCTTCCCGCCGGTGGCAGAACGCCTTGCGACGGTGTGGCTGTCGGTGAGCGTCGCGCCCCGCAAGGGGGGCGGCAGCGCTGTGAGGGCCGATGCGATCGTGGTGTGGCGGCAGCCGCGGCCGGCGGCGGAGCACATTCCCTCCTCCGTCCACGCCGTGCGCGTGCACGTGAGCGAGCCCCGCAAGCGCGTGAGGTTCACCCTGCAGATCGCAGGGGCGAAGCGGTTGAAGGCGATCATCGCTGTGGTCGAAGCTCTGCAGCGGCCAGAGGGCGGAGCATCCTCATGTCCCGCCGACAGGGGCACGGAACCGGTGATCGAGCTGCTGTTCAGCCACGCTGTGAGCACGCCTCCGCTCGTGGAGGTGCGGATCGACGACAACGGCTGCGGCTCTGTGGCCTTCTCGCGGGAAGGGCGGACGCTGCCGCCGCTTGGTGAAGCATATGAGGCCGTGAGCGCGCTGCGGGGCATACTGCGCAGGCGCTTCTAGCGCGACGGTGCAGCTGAACTGCTGAGAGTGGAGACGAAGGTGAAGATGAGCGCAGGCCTGCTGCTCTTCAGGCGGATCGTGGGGGGCACCGTCGAAGTGCTGCTCGTGCATCCTGGCGGGCCGCTCTGGGCTGCCAGAGATGAGGGGGTCTGGTCGATCCCGAAGGGCGAGGCGGAGCAGGGCGAGGATCTGCTGAGCGCCGCCCACAGAGAGTTCGTCGAGGAGCTGGGGCGGAAGCCTCCTGCCACAGGGACGCCGATCGACCTGGGCGAGGTGACGCAGTCTCAGGCGAAGCGTGTGCACGCCTGGGCGATCGAGGCCGAGATCGACGTGAGCACGATGCAAAGCAACACCTTCGAGATGGAGTGGCCGCCTCGCTCCGGGAGGCGGCAGCGGTTTCCGGAGATCGACGAGGCCGCGTGGTTCGACGTCGAGACGGCACGAAAGAAGCTGCTGCGCGCTCAACGCGCCTTCATCGACCGCCTCGAGCGCCACCTCGCCGGTTCACAGGCACGACCCGCCCACCTCGGAAGCTGAGCGCAAGCGCGCCCGTGTGGGCGAGAGCGGGCAGCCAGGCGCCGGGCTGGCACGCTGGGGGCGCAGGCGCCTGAGGCGATCATCGCGCCCTCAGCGCGCTGCCGCGCCGGCGGGGCTCACCTCCCAGCGGGCGCGGAGACCTGGCACTATTCTCAGTTGAGGAAACAGCGAGCTCGACTGCGCGTCGGAGACGAGACGGCGAGCATGCTCGCGGAGGTGGAGGAGCCAGGACATGCGATCGAGTCCTTCGTGTCGCTCAGCAGAACCGCTGGAGGCCCCCTTGGAGCCCGGCGCCCCCCGCCGCGCGGCAGGTCCGGTGATCGAAGCCGGTGTGGGGTGACGCGGTGGATGAGAGGATGCAGACTGTTCTCGATGTCGCGCAGGGGCTGCTGTCCGAGCTCGACCTCGATGCCGTGCTCGAGCGCGTGCTCGACTCTGCCCAAGGGTTGACGGGAGCCCGGTACGCAGCGCTCGGGGTGCTGAACGACACCAAGAGCGAGCTCGAGCGGTTCATCACGCGCGGAGTCGATGAGCAGACGCGGCGCAGCATCGGAGCGCTGCCGCGCGGACGGGGGGTGCTTGGAGTGTTGATCGAGCAGCCGAGACCGATCCGGCTTGCGGACATCGGACTGCACCCGCGCTCCTTTGGCTTTCCTGCGGGCCATCCACCGATGCGCTCGTTCCTCGGCGCGCCAGTGCTCGTCTCAGGGGAGCCGTTCGGCAATCTGTACCTCGCAGAGAAGCGCGACGGCGCGGAGTTCTCAGAGCAGGACGAGCAGGCCGTGGTGATGCTCGCGGCGCTCGCAGGACTGGCGATCGACCACGCGCGGCGCTACACCGATACGCGCAGCCAGCGCGATGAGCTGCAGCGGACAGTCGCGGCGCTTCAGGCGACGACGGAGATCGCGGCCGTGCTTGCCGGTGAGACCGACCTCGATCTGATCCTCGAGCTGATCGCAAAGCGCGGCCGTGCGCTCGTCGAAGCCCGCACAGTGATCATCGAGCTCGTCGACAACGGAGAGCTGCTGATCGCCGCCGGCGCAGGTGAGCTTCGGCGGGAGCTGCTCGGCAGACGCATCGAGCTCGCTGGAACGCTCGCCGCGCACGCGATGCGCACCCGCTGCGTGCACCGCTTGGACGACGAGCTGAGCCGCAGCCGATTCGAATCGCGGGGGCTTGGCCGGCTCGGCGTCACGGCAGAGGGCGGTCTCGCCGTGCCTTTGATCTTCAAGGCGCAGACCTGTGGCGTGCTGCTTGCGCTCGATCGGATCAGGCGCGGCCCGGCGTTCACCGCCGAGGACGAACGACTGCTCGAGGCCTTCGCCGCAAGCGCCGCGACAGCCGTCGCAACCGCCCAGTCGGTCGCGACGAGCGCACAGCGGCAGCGGCTCGCCGCCGCGGAGCAGGAGCGCCGGCGGTGGGCGAGGGAGCTGCACGACGAGACGCTGCAGAGCCTCGGCGCGATGCAGATAGGGCTGTCGAGCGCAACGCAGGCGAACGATCCGAGGCTGCTCGAAGCCGCCGCAGCGCAGACGATCAGCCTCCTGCAGGAGAGCATCGCGAACCTGCGCGCGCTGATCACCGACCTGCGGCCAGCGGCGCTCGACGAGCTCGGAATCGAAGCGGCAATCGAGGCGCTCGCCGAACGCATGGGCCGGCACGGCATCGATGTGCATGCGAAGATCGACCTCACCGACTCGCACCACCGCCACAGCGACGAGCTCGAGGCCGCGATCTACCGGATCGCCCAGGAGGCGCTGACGAACACCGCGAAGCACGGCAACGCAAGCCGCGCCCGCATCGAGATCTGCGAGCGCGCGGAGACGATCCACCTGACGATCGAAGACGACGGCATCGGATTCGACCCTGCCGCCAACCACGAGGGCTTCGGGCTTCACGGCATGCGCGAGCGCGTTCAGCTGCTCGCCGGCGAGCTGCTGATCGACTCGACACCCGGGCGCGGCACGACGGTGGAAGCGCAGCTGCCGGCGCGAAGAACGCGAGCCTCAAAGGAGCCAGGGCCGCTGTCCGACGACCGCACACGCCCTGAGCAGCGGCCTCGAAGCAGCGCGAGCATCTGAGCAGACGCGCGCGCTTCGGCGGCGCGAGCGAGCACCTCCGCCCTCCGGAGTGACGGCGCGCAGGCGCCGCTCAACGGTGACGAGGCGCCTGCGTTCTTCGATGGTGATGACGCTGACGAGTTCTTCGGCAAGGAGTTAGGGTGCCCTAACTTGTGGTAGGCTCGCGCCTGCATGACCGAGTGCAGAAGTAGGATATGCGGGGAGATCTCCTGAGCGTGCGGCGGGAGGCCGGTGAGCCGCGCGCAGGCGCCCGCCGCACGCCTCGTGGCGAGCGCGTCAGCTTCTATGTCTGGACCGCGATCCTGCTTGGGATCGCGGTGACCGTGGTCGTGCTGGGGTGGCATTCGAGCGGCGGCATCCGAGAACCACAGACGCTGCCGCCCGGCCACCGTCTCAGCCACACGACCGTCGTGCTCGACAGCGCGATCCTCGTCTTCAGGGAGGGCCTCGAGACGATCCTCGTGCTCGCCGCGATCACCGCGAGCTTCCTCGGCGCGAACCGCGTCTACAGACGCCCCGTCGCAGCGGGCGGAGCGCTTGCGCTGCTCGCCGGGATCGGAACCTGGTTTCTCGTCATCTGGCTGATCGGCCAGTTCCACGGCGGCGAGCTCGACGTGCAGGCCGCCACCGGCCTGCCGGCGCTGATCGTGCTGCTGACGGTGATGAACTGGTTCTTCCACAAAGCGTATTGGACAGGCTGGATCGCCCACCACCACAAGCGACGGCGCAGCCTGCTGTCCGCCGGGACGCGAGCGCCCGGCTCAGGCGGGCGCCGGCTGCTGCTCGGCTTCGGGCTTCTCGGGTTCACCTCCGTCTACAGGGAGTGCTTCGAGATCGTCGTCTTCCTGCAGCAGCTGCGCGAGATCTACGGCTCGAACGTCGTCCTCGAGGGGGTGGTGATCGGGCTGCTGTTCACGACAGCCGCTGGGGTGCTGACGTTCGCGCTCCACCAGCGACTGCCATACAAGCGGCTGCTGATCATCACGGGAGTGATGCTGCTGTTCGTGCTGCTCGTCTCAGTCGGCGAGGAGGTGAACGAGATGCAGCTCGCCGGATGGATCGCCAGCACGCCGATCGAAGGGCTTCACATCCCCGGCTGGATGGGAACGTGGTTCAGCCTGTTTTCGAACTGGCAGACCTTCGCTGGTCAGGCGATCGCGCTCACCCTCGTGCTCGGCTCCTACTTCGGCGCCCAGTATCTGCGGGTCTGGCGCCCAAAGCGACGGGGCGAACAGGCCGCCCGCCTTGCCGAGCACCCACCTGCACCACCATCGAAGGCACCCTCCCAGGCGCCCTCCGCCCTCCTCGAGGCAGAGGCGTGAGCGGCCTGAACCCGGCGCCCCTGTGCTCAGATCGACAGCGCAGCGCCTGCTCGCACGCAGCGAGGATGCCTGCCTGGGAGCAGCGGGATCGCGTTCGGCGCCCACGGGCCCAGAGCGCTCTGTCTTCGGGGTAAAAGACGGGTCTCTGATCGGGACGGAGCCCTACAGCTCATCTGCACAGACCACGTCGAAGATGGCAGACGGGCGCGAGCTGGGCGGGCCGACTCGCAGTCGATGCCGGGACAGCACAAAGCACGTCGAAGACGGCGGAAAGGCCGGGGGGAGAGCGGCGGCTATGGCGCGAGCCTGACCAGCCGCCAGCGCGACCCGCCCACCCGCTCGTAGCGCAGGCGGTCGTGCAGGCGGTCATCCCGCTGCTGCCAGAACTCCCAGCTGCCTGGTCGCAGACGAAACCCACCCCAGTCCACGGGCAGCGGCAGCTCAGCGCCTTCGAAACGCTCCGCGAGCTCGCCAACGCGTCGCTCGAGCTGCGCCCTGCCTGCGATCGGCTCGCTCTGGGGGGAGGCGAGCGCGCTGAGCTGGCTCGCGCGGGGGCGGCTGCGCACGTATTCGGCGGTCTCTCGCTCGCTGACGCGCAGCACCTCGCCCTCGACCCTCACCTGCCGCCCGAGCTCATCCCAATGGAACAGCAGAGCGGCACGCGGATTTTCTGAGAGCTCCCTGCCCTTGCGAGAGGCGTAGTTGGTGAAGAACACGAACCCGCGATCATCGAAGCCCTTCACGAGCACCATCCGCACCGACGGGGTGCCGTCACGCGTTGCCGTCGCGATCGCCGCCGCTTCCGGCAGCCTGATTGCCGAGGCGCGGGCGTCACCCCACCAGCGGCCGAACTGAATGAGAGGATCAGGGTCGACGTCCTGCTCGAGCAGCGGCTTGGAATAGTCGCTCACCGATTCATTCTGCCTGATGGGGAGCTCGGCGTCGGCGCTCACTCGCTGCGCGCGAGCCTGACCGAGGTCGCGCTCGCAAGCACTGTGAGCAGCACTCCAAAGGGGCTCGGCGCGAGCAGCCCGAGGAACGACCGCAGCGGCGCAACCGTCACCGCCGCAAGCGCAAAGCCGCCTGAGCCGAGGATCGCGACGAGCACCGGGCGGGTGAGCCGTCCCTCCGCACGTCCAAGCATCACCGTCTGCGAGAGCTGGGTCGCGACGATGCCGCCGAACGCGACGGAGCGCGCACGCTCCGGCGGCTGCCGCGACGCGGCTGCGGCGTATGCGATCAGCGTCGGGGCCGCCGTCGCGACGCCGCGGCGCAGCACCTCCCGCCGCAGCAGCCGGTCGCCCTCGCCCCCGCCCTCGCGCCGGAGCGCGTGCAGTGAGCGGTGCTCAGGCTGCTGCGCTGCGACCGCGACCGCTGGCAGCACGTCCGTTATGAGGTTGACCGCGAGCACCTGGCGCGTGCTGAGCGGGGCGCCGAGCCCGACTGCGCTCGCGCCGACGATCAAGCCGAGCTCACCGAGGTTTCCGCCAAGCAGCAGCGCGAGGGCACGGCGCAGGTTGCGCCAGAAGTTGCGTCCCTCGACGAGGGTCTCGACAAGCGTCGAGAAGTCGTCGTCGGCGAGCACGACATCGCTCGCCTCCCTTGCGACCTCCGTTCCATGCAGGCCCATCGCAACGCCGACGTCGGCGAGTCGGAGCGCAGGCGCGTCGTTGACGCCATCGCCCGTCATCGCGACCGTGTGGCCTGCGGCCTGGAGCCGTTCGACGATCCGCAGCTTGTCGAGCGGTGTGATCCGCGCGATCACGCTCGCATCACGGAGCCGACAGTCGAGCTCGGCATCGTCGAGAGATGAGATCTCAGCGCCGGTGAGCACGTTGCCCTCGCCGGGGGCGAGCCCAGCCTCCTGCGCGATGGCGATCGCGGTGAGGGGATGATCGCCGGTGAGCATCACCACCCTCACGCCTGCCTGCCTGCACCGCTCGATCGCACGAGGAACGCCAGGCCTGAGCGGATCTGAGATGCCGATCAGCCCGATTGCCGTGAGGTCGATCGGATCCTCGGTCGAGGCTCCCTCCCCGCCTTCGCAGACGATCAGCACCCGCAGCCCCCTGCTCGCCATCTCCTCTGCGGCCTGAAGCAGCGCCCTCTGACCTCCGGCATCGAGCGGCTGCAGTTCACCCCTGACCGAGACAGAGCCGCAACGCTGAACGAGTGCCTCCGCAGCACCCTTGACGAGAACGCGGCCGTCGACTCGCGAGGCGTGGAAGGCACGAGCGGGCTCGAACCGCGCCTCCTCGAGGCGCCGCACACGGATCTCTTCACGAAGCCCCCTCCGCTCGGCCGCCTCGATGACGGCACGGTCAGTCGGATGGGAGCCGGCGTCCTGCGCATCAGGGTGCGGGCTTGCAAGCGCCGCTGCAAGCAGAGCCTCTCGCTCGGGCAGGCTTCCAAACGTGTCGATCGCGGTCAGCTCGAGCCGCCCGGCGGTGAGGGTTCCCGTCTTGTCGGCGCAGGCGACGTCGACCCTGCCGAGCGCCTCGACCGCCGCTATCCGCCGCACGAGCGCGTTTCGACCCGCGAGCCGGCGCGCGACCGCCGCCTCCCCGACGCCGGCGAGCAGCGGCAGCCCCTCAGGCACGACCGCGGTCGCGATGCTTCCGGCAAGAGCGAGCTGGGGGCGAAGCGGCCTGCCTCTGAGCACGCTGAAGAGCAGGATGAGCGCGGCCCCACCGGCGATGACGGGCAGGCTCCGGCGGGTCGTGCGCATCAGCCGCCGCTCGAGCACGCCCCGCTCCGGCTGAATCGCCTCGAGAGCCGCGCGCGTCGCGCCAAGCCTCGTCTGCTGCCCGACGGCGAACACGACGGCGGCCGCACTGCCGACGGTGACATCGCTGCCCTCGAGGATCACCCTCGAGGCGTCGCTGCGATGGTGGGCGTCCTTGGAGACGGGCAGCGACTCCCCCGTCAGCGCGGCCTCGTCGACCTCGAAGGAGTCCGACTCGATCAGCCTTGCGTCTGCGGGCACTCGGTCGCCAGAGCCGAGCGTGATGACGTCGCCGACGACGATCTCCTCCGCGCTCACCTCAATCGTCTGCCCCGCGCGCCTGACGCGCACGCGGGTGCGGGATTCGCGCGCGAGAAGCTCGCCCGCGAGGATCGCCTCGTGCTCCTGCCAAACGGCGATCGCGGTGTTGCCGGCGAGGACCGCTGCGATCAGCGCGACGTCCGCGATCGCACCGAAGGCGAGTGAGATCGCGGCACCGGCGGCGAGCGCTCCGTTCAACGGCGATCGCACCTGGTCTGCGAGGGCGATCATCACCGGGCTCTTCGGCCGCTTGGCCTGAATCTGCACGCGGCGACGCTGCACCTCCTGCTGCGAGAGCCCCTCCGTCGAGCTCTGAAGCCTCGCGAGCACCTGATCGAGCGGCGGTGATCCCCACCTCTCCGGCTGAGGGTCGGCGAGACGCCGCGTCGAGGCCGCCGACGGCCGGCCGCCGGCGAGACGGATGCTGACGGCCCCGACAGCCGCGAGCGCAGCGAGGTGAGTCGGCTCGGAGCCGAGCCTCCAACCAAGCCCTGCACGCACCCCGACGACCGCGCCCACGACGTTCGAGAGCGCAGACAGAGCGATCGCGTCGTTGACCGCCGCCCGTCGCCGGGAGGATGTCCTGAGGATCTCCGCGACTCCGTCGAGATCGCGCGCGAGCAGCTCTGCGCGCGCGGGGAAGCCGTCCTTGGAGCTGCCGCACAGGGCGATCGCGATGTCTGAGGCGGCGAGCGCCTCCGCAGCGCCAGCGCTGTCAGAGAGCAGGGCGACGAGCTTTCCCGCCCGCTGATGGCGCTCGATCGCCTGGAGGCTCGAGCAGTGAAGCACCTCGACCGACAGCCTCTCGCCAAGCATCTGAGGGACCGCGGCTTCCTGCTCTGCGAGGAGCTTCACGGCGATACCGCGCCGCCTGCACAGCTCGAGCAGCGCCCGCGCCGAAGGTGCGAGCCTCGGGCGCAGGGCGACGATTCCAAGCGGCCCCTGCTCGCCGGCCCGCTCGACCAGCAGCACCTCGCTGCCTTGGCGCCTGAGCTCCGCTGCCGCAGGCGGCAGCTCCGCGAGATCGCCGCCGCCGAGCGTGATGAGCCTGCCAGCGACGGTGCCGCTCGCAACCGCTCCGTCGAACTTCGCCTCGCCGACCGCAGCCCGTCCGGCGGGCGGGAAGGAGGGGCCCCACGGGGATCCGCTCTCAGCGGCGATGCCAGATGCGATCGAGAGGACCTCGGACTCCTCGAGGCCGGCGCTGAGGCTGAGCACCCCGCCGACCTGCAGCCGTCCACCTGTGAGCACCCGCGCGCCATCGATGAGCAGCACGTCAGGGACGGCAAAGGTCCTCTGCCCTGAGCGCTCAGCGACGACGGTGACACCGCAGCGAGCAAGCCGTGCCGATGCAGCGGCGTCCGCCGACTCCGCGCCGATGAGCGCAGGACGGGCGTTGACGAGCAGCAGCGCCGCCGCAGTTCGCTGCGGCGAGCGCGTGAGCACCGCGGTGATCGCAGCGAAGCCGATCGACGCCGGGCTGAGCAGCGACAGATAGCGGTCGAGTGGGGTCTGCGGCGGCGGGACCGGTCTCACCGGCGGCTGGAAGCTCTCGGCTCCGTGCAGCTCGATCGCGAACGGTCCGCCATGGAGTCGCGCACCCGCGCTCACCTCGAGGTCTGGATGAAGCGGATGCGGCAGCCCGTCGCGCCCGATCATCGTGCCAAACCCCTCGATCACGGTGCCTGCCAACGGGCACCTCTCCCCCGCCCGCAGACGGATCGTCTCCCCCGGCAGCGCTTCTCCGCCCTCCCCGAGGCTCTCCTCATAGGTGCGCCAGGCCGACCGCCGCGCACGAACCGCGAGGTACAGCCTGAGGCCGCCGGCGCCTGTGAGCGCGAGCCCAAGCGCAGAGCCGGTGAATGTGAGGCTGACGACCTGCACTGCGGCGATCGCGAGCTGCGCGCGGTCACGTCCGAGCATCCGCCTGCTTCCCCGACGAAGCGGCGGCAGTCCCTCGAGGATGCCGACGGCCGCGGCGGCGGCAGCAGGCACGCTGCCGGCGCTCGGCGGTGCGCTCGAGCCAGCGAGCCTCCTGACCCCGAGCAGTCCGAGTCCAAGAGACGCGCCAAGCGTGCGAGCGGCGCTCTGGATGAGAGGGAGAGGGTCGAGCGGGTGCTGTGCGAGGTCCTCTCCAGGCAGATCAGGAAGCTCGATTCCCGCGATCGCGGAGAGCAGATCCTCGACGTCCGTCTGATGCTCGTTGAACTCGACGAGCACCCGCCCAGTGATCCTGCTCGCGCTGACCGCCGCGACGCCCCTGCGCGCGCGCAGGGCGTCGACGACACGCTGCGCGAACGCGTCGTCTCGGTCGAGACCGGGCACACCAACCCGCGCGCGGCGCAGCGCGCCCGCGCGCTCCTCAACCACCCCTGCCCTGCGAATGAGCGCCGCGGCTGTGCGGCGCAGGCCCTTCTCTGAGGGCTTCGCCTGCACGCGCCCGCTCTGACCCGCCTCGACGGGGTTCCTTCGCGCAGTCGCTGTGGGCTTCTGGGCCGCAGCGGCCGCTGTCGGCTCCATCTGATGCGATTCGCGAAGGGCGGCCCGCACCGCCCGCAGCAGCTCGTGCTGCTGCAGCGACCCTTCGTCGTAGCGGACGAGGACGTTGCCCGTCAGCGCGCTCGCCTGGACCGCGAGAACGCCGCGACTGTGCCGAATCGCGCGCTCGAGGGCGCGGCAGCCGCCTTCCGGCCATTCCTCGAGGTGCAGTCGAAGCCGCCCAGCCGAGCTGCGCAGGATGCGTGGCTCGCTGCAGATCAGCCTAGCTGCGCCTCTCACTCATGCTCTTCGCCTCCGCCCAGATGTCCTCCGCCTCCTCCTTCGCTCGCGCACCAAGGCGGATGAGGAACGTCGAAGCCCGCTTTGCGGCGTCAGAGACAACCCGTTCGACCTCGCCGACAACCTCCTCCGCCCGCTGATCGTCGAATCGCATGGGAGCCGCCTAACCGCTGCTCGGCTGAGCGCTCGCGCGCGAGCGGGACCTCGGCTGAGCACGAGCGGCCCTGCGCGAGCCTGCCCCCGCACCCTCAGCGCTCACCGAGCGCGCGCTCTCCCCTCCGCCGACCTCCGCCTCTGCCGCAACCGGCGATGCGCCGCGATCAGAGGCGCCGCTCGCACCTGCGACCGCAGCACCGACACCTCTGCCCGCACCGCGCGCCGCGCCTACGATCACCTTGCCTGCGAAGATCCCGCCAGCGACCCCATACACGACGCCCTTGCGCGCAACCTCCCTGACCTGCGGGGAGAACACCGCAGCCGTCCCGGCAGCTACGAGGGCCACCTCCGAGCCGATCAAGTTCCCTGCCGCCATCGACGCTCCTCTGTTCGTGTCCTCTGCCCAGGGAGGTTACCCACGCAGCGAGCACTCTACTCCACCCCACGAGTCCGAGGTCAGGGCGAGTGCGAGGCGCCGAGGCGAGGGGCCGAGTGCGAGACGCCGCTCACCTCGTGCCGATGATGAGGCGCTCGCGGTCGACGATGAGCGCGACGAGCCGCCAGGCCAGCCTGTTGGCGACGAGCAGGCCGACCCCAAAGGCGAGCGCGAGGGGGAGGGTCGCTTGGATGACGTTGTAGGCGATGAGCGAGGTGACGACAACCGTGGGCACGCTCGCAAGCATCCCGAGCTGCTGGGCGACCCTGATCTCACTCGCGCGCGTCGAGATCGCGATGCCAAGCCATATCGACCATCCCGCGATCAGCGGCGTGAAGATCACCTGGGCGATCACCTCTTCCCCGCGCACGAGCGCCGATGCGACCTGAGGGTTCGCGAACAGCTCGATGCAGACGACAGCGACAGCGTAGACGCCGTATGAGACGATCAGCGACGGCACGGCAGCGGCGGCAGCCTTGCCAGCGAGCAGCTCGCGGCGGCCGATCGGCGTCGTGAGCACCGGCTCGAGCGTGCCCTGCACGCGCTCGCCGACGATCGCATACGCAGCGACGACGGCTGGCACGAGCGCGGGGATCGCGAGCATGTAGATGAGAAGGTTCTCCCTGCTTATGACCCTTGCCGCGCCCCCACGAAGGGCAAACACGTTTATGAGCGGCACGACGGTGAAGATGAGCGGGATGATCGCCATCGTCCACACGATCGAGCCGCTGCGCCTGTACTCCCGCAGCTCCTTGCGGGCGATCGCCTGCACCCGCCGGCGGCTCAACTGGGCCCCCCGCCCCGAGCTTCGCGAGAGCGAGCCTGGGAGACGGCGCTGAGGCCCTGCGGCTGGGCTGCCTCAGGGGAGCTCGGCTGCTGCGAAGCGCCTCGGGGGCTCTGCTGCGTGAGAGGCGAGAGCCGCTGCTCGTCCACGAGCTCGAGGTAGACCTCCTCCAGCGAATGCTGAGACTCTGCGATCTCGAGGACATCGGCATCCGCCGCGACGAGCGCGCGAGTCACCGCAGGCGCGGCGCGCGCCGGATCGGAGACCTCGAGCACATAGGCGCCAGGAGCTTCCTGATGCCAACCGTCAACCGCTTCGATGCCGCCGAAGACGCGCTCAGGCGCAGGCAGCGGCGAAACCGTCCTCACCGACAGCGTGCTGGAGAACAGCTGCCGCCGCAGCTGATCCGGCGTGCCGATCGTGCGCAGCGTCGTGTTGAGGATCGCGACGCGGTCACAGAGGCGTTCAGCCTCCTCGAGCCGGTGCGTCGTGAGAAAGATCGTGACGCCGCTGCGCCCAAGGGAGGCGATGAGCTCGTGGACATCTCGCGCCGCCGCCGGATCGAGCCCAGCGGTCGGCTCGTCGAGAAAGAGGACCTCCGGATCGCTGAGCAGCGCCCTCGCAAGCGCGACCCGCTGGCGCAGACCCTTGGAGAGCGCGCCACACGCATCATCTGCGCGGTCGAGCAGACCGACGGCACGCAGTGCCTGCTCGATCCGCCGGGGAGCGTGGGCGACCTCATAGAGGTCAGCGAAGCATTGAAGGTTCTCAGCGACCGTCAGCCGCGAATAAAGGCCCGGGGACTCAGGCAT
>JAJYUP010000217.1 GCA_021792455.1 Actinomycetes bacterium
TCCGCTGTGGCTATGGGGTCGGCGCGCTTCCACAGCGGCGCACGTTCCTCCCGGCAGAGTGCGGGCGATCGTCGGCGCCAAGATCTCCGACTGTGTCCGAAACGATGACTCTGCTGAGCACTACGCGCCGATCGGCCCCTACATCGCTACGGAGAGAACGCATGAGGTAAGTGCGATCGAGGTCATCGCAGGGACCGTCCGCGGAGACATCCGGATGCCGCCCACCACGACCCGAGACCGACACATCCGCCAGTCGCTGAGCACACTCCCTCAGCGCCCACGTTCATCGCTACGCGCAGCGTCCGGGGGCCTGAATGCTTGCACCCGGGGAGTGTATTGCGTCGTTCAGATTTTAGGTCGTTACGCCTGTGGTGGCACATGCAGTCGTGACAGACAAGCTCAGCGACCGAGGGCGTCGCCGGTGCGCTGATTGTCTCATCGTTGGAGACCCGCCCGGCTTTCCGCTGCCGTCGCCTCCGTGGCTCATCGCCCATAGCCCGGTGCGTTGGTCGTGGAGGATCGAACCACGATATGTGGCTCGCAGTCCACCTCAACATCGCGTGGCGGTTCGCCGCGCAGGCGCGAGATGATCGCGTCGACCGCTGCCGCTCCGAGCTTCTCGACCGGCACCGCCACGGTGCTCAGGGGCGGCACCAGGTAGCCCGCTAGCGGCAAGTCGTCATAGGCAAGCACCGACACGTCGCTGGGCACTGCCCTGCCTTCTGATCCAAGGGCGAAGAGCACGCCAATTGCCTGCAGGAGGGAGCTAGTGTATACGGCGGTCAGCTCGGGCCGAGCCCCCAGCAGCCGCCGCATGGCCTCCTCACCGGATGGCTCGGCGAAGGCCACACGCTCGATGCTGACGACAGCGCCGTGACTCTCGGCTCGAGCCTGGAAGGCCGCGGCGTGCTCGGCCCACAGCAAGTTGCCAACGGGGCCGCCGACGTGGGCGATTGCGCGGTGCCCAAGCCCGGTGAGGTGGTCGGCCGCGAGCGCGGCCGGGGCGCGGATATCGAGGCGAACGTTGGCATCCGAGCCCGGCACTTCGCGGTAGAGGAACACATGGGGTAGCATCGCCGCGCTGCGCTCGAGCACGTCGACAAGGCGGTGGTCGGGCCTGGCAGAGGCGATGATGAGGCCGTCGATGCGCCCCTCCTGGACCAGGCGAGCGAAGGCATCGTCGGCGAGCTGGTCGTCAGGGTCCTCCGCAGTCATGAGGACATAGCCAAGTTCGTGTGCCCGCCGCTGCGCGGCGCGGATGACGGGGGCGAAAGCCGGATTGCCAAGTGAGGGTGCCAGCAGAGCGATCGCCTGCGCGCTGCGACGCGCCAATGCCCGTGCTAGCGGATGAGGTCGGTAAGCGAGCGCCGAGGCCGCCCGCAGCACTCGCTCACGGGTCTCTTCGCGAGTGACGAGCGTCGGGTCGCCGCTCAAGACACGCGACGCCGTGCCCTTGGCCACCCCAGCTAGCTGCGCGACATCGATAAGTCGAGCGACCGTCGGTGTCGCCTTACCGTCCGCGCCTGTGCTCTTTCGCGCATCGCCATCGGTCGGCGGGGGATGCTCGCTGCCGGCGGTCGGGGCCCGGTCCGCCTCATTGTGCGCCACCTCGGCAAGTACCTGACCGCGACGCGAGCGGAGGAGGTGTGCGGGCGGTGACGCCTGCCCTTCTTCCGGGGACGGACGCGCAGCCGCCGCACTAGGGGCAGAGCGGGCTGGCCGTCCGCCCTCAAGAGGTGTCATGACGCTCTTCTGTCGTCGCTCAAGCTCGCGTTGAGCAGCTCGAACAGGGAGGCGAGGGAGGAAGGGTCCAGGCGGCCGCTTCTCTCGGCGGCAGAGAACACATGCGCAAGCATTGTGGTTCCAGGTTGGCACAAGCGCCGCGCGACCGTAGCAAGGACACCTCCATCGACGCCCCCCGCCGGCTCGACTGCCAGCCCATGACGACGTGCCGCACCAGCCACTGTTGGCCATACTGACGCGTTCAGGCGCGCGGCGTGGTTGACTTTGAGCGACCAGCACCCGCTCGACGAAGCGAGCGCTGCGGCATCCTCGACGCTGGTATCGTGCCAGGTGGCGGTGGATAGTTCGAACCAGCGCAGCACCGCTTCCCGATCTCCTGCAGCGTTCACGCAGGGCTCGGTCAAGAACGTCCGCGCCGCCTTTGACAGCGCGAGGGTTTGCTGTGGGGAGAGCGCAGGAAGATTGAGATGGAGTGCCGCACTCGGGGACTGGTGAAGCACCACCGTCGCGGCGGTTAGAACCGTATCGGCGTGATGAGGATCGCCGCCGCCCAGCGCCAGGCTGACGACCGGTAGGGCCTCGAGCGTCGCCAGCGCAGCGTCGGCAAGGGCGATATGGTCCGGAAAGCCGCTCGCCTCGAACGCACACAGGACTGCCCCTCGAGCTGCCTCCCAGGCCAGGACAGCCTCTGCAGAATCACGAACCCGCACGCTCAGGGCGGCGCGTCCTGCCAACCACCGAAGCGGCAACCGAGAGGCTGGGTTGCTTGCGAGCGGACCGGGCACAGCAGACGCCGGGCTGCTCATGACCGGACCGCGACCTCACCGTGGTGGCGCTCGGCCGACACCGGTTGAAGAGCGCAGAGCGTACCGCTCGCGTTCGCCGATCGGTACAGGGCGGCGAGCACCTGGAGCACGCCGAGACCCGCCGCGAGATCGACCGCTTCATCGACCGGCTCGCCGACCGCCCGACGCAACAGTGAGTCGAGCTGTCGCTCGTACATGTAGCCAAGGCCGCTCTGACCGGCGTCAAGCACGGTCTCGCCGGCGGAGAAGCCGCCACGCGCCTCACGGAGGACGAGGCGAACTCGCTCCGCCCCCACCGCCACGTCCACGGTCCCGTTCGTGCCGTAGATCTGGATACCCCAGTCCTGCACCCAGTTGCCGGACTCCCAGGCAGTCAGGTCGATCGTGACGAGCCTCTTGGGATAGACGAGCGTCATTGTCACGACGTCCTCGTAGGCACACGTGCCCACTTGGACGGTGGTGCCACCGCCTGACTCGGAGAAAAGCGAGGATTTGAAGTACGGGCTCTGGAAGGACTCGCCCGACGGGAG
>JAJYUP010000218.1 GCA_021792455.1 Actinomycetes bacterium
ATGAGAAGAGGCGAGAGCACATGGACGCCGTCGAGCGTGCGCGGTGGGCGAAGGCCGGTGCGAAGCCTGCGCAGAAGGCGGGAGAGATCTCTGGCGGCGAGCGTCGGCCGCCTGAGGCCAAGCGACTCGACGAACAGCACCTCGTTGTCCGCGGCGAGGCGGTGCATGAGGTGGTGCTGGTTGGTCCAGAGCTCCGTCTCCCAGTCGGCGAAGCCGACGCAGACGATGTCTCTGCGCACCAGCGACATCTGCTCGCCCATCGCGCGAATGATCGCATGCCCCTGATGCCGCGGCTCGCGCTCCTCCGTCGGGTGCTGTCGGAACAGCTTCGTCTCTACGACGGTATGATTGCGGCGGTGGCGTCGGTCACAAGCATCACGACAAAGGTGCGGATGCTGCTGGGGGCGAGCATCGACTATCTGCTCTACGAGCTCCGGTTTGGTGTCGACACCAGAGGACTCACCACCCTTCCTGAGCATGACGAGCACAGTCGCTTTTACAAGGGTGCTCGGTGGCGGTTGCTGCATCAATGTCTTCCGAGGGACCGTCTCTGTCCGGATGACGTTTTCTTGGATGCGGGATGCGGCAAGGGGCGCATGGTCGTTCAGGCTGCCCGCCTGTACGCGTTCAGGAGGATCGTCGGCTTTGACTTCTCTGAGCAGCTGATCGGCGTCGCGAAGGCAAACGTCGCCAAGACCGAAAAACACCTCAGATGTCACAACATAGAGCTCATCAGTGCGGACGCCGCTCGCTATGCAGTGCCAGACGACGTGACTATCGCCTACGTCTACAACTCGTTTGCCGGAGACATCCTCGCACACTTCACCAATGCGTTGATCGAGTCATTCGAACGACGGCCGCGCAGGCTGTGGCTGCTGTATGTCGCTGGCCTCGAGTATGAGATGGTAGAGAACACAGGCCGGTTTCAGCTTGTCTCGTGTCGGCAGAGGAGCGCAAGGGGTCCTGATTTCAGGCTGTACGAGCTGATCGCTCCTTACTCCCCACGGTGACCTCTGCGCGTGTTGCCGAGGAGTCCTGATGAGCGTCCCGCTGCACAGCTGTCGCAGGCTGTTGCCGCAACTGCATCGCTCATCCTCGACCGGGAGATTCAGAGGGGTCTTCTCCCTTGTGTGGCGACCGGAAGAGCGGTGCGAATGTCGGCGTCTGACGCCGCTCGTCACGTGCAGCCGGCTCTCAGGCACATCGTCGTCCCGAAGCTGTGGGGGAGGGCGCTCGAGCGCGTTCTTTTCGAGTTCGGGGCGCTCAGTTGGCGGTCGGTGGAGGCTCCGATCGTCGCGGCTCGACGCGCGCTGCTCGGCGATAACGCCCCCGCGCCGCCGCGCTTCCTCATAAGGGTCGACGAGTTCCCAAACTTCCGGGCTTGGGATCCAGACGGCGAGCTCGGTGTGGGAGCGTTCGAACGCTTCCACGAGATCACGATGAGCGCGTCTGCCCCCTACCTGCTGGCGGCGCTGCCGTTCGTGAGTCGCGACCCCCTGGACCCCGCGCGCAACGAGCGCAGGCAGCTCTCTGAATCGGAGCTTGCGATGCTTGCCCGCCTCGCATCCGACGGCGTCGAGCTCGCGCTGCACGGGCGTGACCACCGCACGAGGTTCGCCTCCGCTCACCGTCGCTCAGAGCTGTGCGGCCTGAGCCTCGAAGAGACCGAGGCGCTGCTCGATGAGGCCCTGGCCGAGCTTCGTGCCCACGGTTTGAGCCCAAGCGTGTTCGTTGCGCCCTACAACCGCTTCGACGCCCACCAGCTGCCGCTGCTTGCACAGCGCTTCGCAGTCGTATGCGGCGGCGTGGAGTCGATCGGCACCGTGGGGTTCCAAAGCAGCCCCCAGTGGCTGTGCGGCACGGTGTATCTGCCAAGCTACCCGCCCTTCTACGGAACGGCGGAGGAGATCCTGCCCGCGGCAAAGGCGCAGATCGAAGCGCAGACGGGAATGTGGGTGCCTTTGACGCTGCATTGGCAGTGGGAGACGCGTGACGCCTTCGAGGCCCTGAAGGAGCTGCTGGCGCTGATCGCCCCGATGAGCGCGCCTTGGCCCGAGTTCCTCGCGGCCGTTGCCCGCAGCTCTAGGCTGGCATCGTGAGCACAGGAGCAGATGCGGACGCGGCCGCAGACGGAGGCGCGGCCGCAGACGGAGGCGCGGGAGCAGAGGGACGCGTGGGCGCGCAGGGAGGCGTGGGCTCGCAGGCAGGCGCGGGCGCGCAGGGAGGCGTGGGCGCGCAGGGAGGCGTGGGCGCGCAGGGAGGCGTGGGCGCGCAGGGAGGCGTGGGCGAAGGCGGGCGCACCGGCGCGGAGTGGACATCAGGCGGTGGCGCCGAGATGACCTCGGAGGGGACTCGCTCGGCGCTTGCCCTCGTGCGAGATCGCCTGAAAAGGGTCGCGATCGTCCACGAGTGGCTCACGATCCCCGGCGGATCGGAGCAGGTGCTCATCGCGCTGCTGAGGATGTTCCCAGACGCAGCGCTGTACGCCTCGATCCATCAGCGCGGACCTTGGCCTCCTGAGATCGAAGAGCGGCAGGTGAGGGCGTCGTTTCTCAACTCGCTTCCTGGGGCGAAGTCCCACTATCGCCGGATGCTGCCCTTCATGGGCGCCGCCTACAGATCGTTCGACCTCTCAGGCTTCGATCTCGTCATCTCGAGCAGCCACGCGATGGCAAAGAACGTGAAGGCGCCCGCCGGCTGCCTCCACGTCTGCTACTGCCACACGCCGATCCGCTACGCCTGGGATGCGGGTTTTCTGCGTGAAGAGCAGGTGAGCGCGCCTGTGAGGATGCTGCTGCCGGCGCTGATGGCGTATCTGCGCCGCGAGGATCTGAAGGGGGCGGGCGGCCCTCACCTCTATGTCGCCAACTCACAGCACGTCGCGCAGCGGATCAGGCGGTTCTATGGGCGGGAGGCGACCGTCGTGCATCCGCCAGTTGAGGTGGAGAGCGTGCTGCATCTGCGCCGCGAGCCTGAGGACTTCTACCTCGTTCTCGGCAGGCTCGTGCCCTACAAGCGGGTCGACCTCGCGATCGCCGCCTGCAGGGCGCTGTCGCGGCGCCTCATCATCGCCGG
>JAJYUP010000219.1 GCA_021792455.1 Actinomycetes bacterium
GCCAAGGAAGACCCCGACGGTGAACGAGCGCGCGACCCGAAGCGCCTCGCCCCCGCGCCCCACACTGCAGCGATCACGAGTGGGGCGCCGAACATCTCGCCCATCCGCGCCGCGTTGCCGCCCATTGGCGTCGCGATCAAAAAAGAGGCGGTCAAGGCGATCGCGTACAGCGCGGCGCCGACCTTCACGACGCGCGCGGCCTGTGCGCTGAAGCTGCCCCTCGGCAGCAGTGCTGCGACCGCGAGGGCTGCAAGCAGCTCCGGCCAGAAAGCTCCGCCTGCGAACGGCTCTGAGCCGCCGTTTGGGAACGCCGCGGCGAGCAGCAGGATCGGCAGCAGGCCAGCCGCGCAGATCGCCAGGCCCTGCGTTGCACGGCCTCTTCGCGAAGTCGTGCGCCGCGTCCCTCGCGGTGGTGTGATGGGGCCTCCTCGTGACGGCTTGCGCGATGCCCCCCGCAACATCGTGTGCCACACGCCTCGCGATGCCGTGCGCGATGTGCCTCTCAGGGCCGTTCGAGAGGCTGGTTCGGTCACGCTCGTCGCGAACAGCGCAAGCCCGCACATCGCGAGGAAAGCGCCTGCGACTGGGCTTGCCAGTGAGGTCAGCGCCGACAGCGCGCAGGTGAGCGACCGTCGGCCCTCCAGGGCGCTCAGCACTGCGCTCAGTCCAATCGCGGCACCGACGTCGTAGGGCACCCGCCCGGATGGCAGCTCCGCGCAGAATCCGAATGCGAAGGCGATCGTTGAGGCGCGCGCCGCGCCAGGGCTCAGGAGGCGCGCTGAGATCAGGCCGTACAGGACGCTCGCGATCACTGCGCTGAGCGCGAGCAGCGGGCGCAGCCCAATCCATGCGCCGAGCTCAGGAGAGAGCAGCGAGTAGGCGGGAAGCGCCTGCCCTGCGTACCAGCTGTTGTCCCACAGCAGCGCTCCGCTCGTGCTGAAGATGCTCGAGCGGTGTGCTGCTGCGGCGAGATCGGCGCTTGGCGGTCTCACGATCAGATAGATCGCCGCGAGCAGTGCCGCGGTCAGCAGGCCGATCAGGTGTGGCGGCAGGCGGTCCCTCAGAGCACTGTGCCCCAGCAGGGAAGGGCGCCCTCTCACGCGATCGGCGTATCGGGTGCTTGCCACGTGCTGAGGATAAAGACGACGGCCTCGTTACCGTTTCGCTTGTGGCTGAAGGCAAGCGGATGATGCAGGGCGCTCGACGGCGAGGCGAGGTCGTCCCGCCTTCGCAGTGGGCTCGCCCAACGCGGCGCAGGGTGCGCGCCATCAGAGATCGTCTTCGCGAGATCTATGGGATCCCGAGGCTTGCCCCCCATTCGGACCCACTTGCCGAGCTCGTGCTCACCGTGCTCTCGCAGAGCACGAACGATCGAAACAGGGACATCGCCTACCTGCGCCTCAGGCAGCGCTTTCACACATTTCACGACGTCCTGTCGGCGCCCCTCTCTGAGGTCGAGGAGGCGATCAGGCCAGGTGGGCTCTCGCGGGTCAAGTCTGCACGCATTCAGGAGATCCTTCGCGCTGTCGCGCAGGAGAACCTACACAGGGGCATGCCCCAGAACGGCGATCCGCTGTCGCTCAGCTGGCTTGCAGGCGAGAGCGTCGAGTCTGCGCGCGCCCACCTCACTTCGCTTCCTGGGGTCGGACGCAAGACGGCTGCCTGCGTGCTCCTGTTCGCTCTCGGCATGCGCGAGGTCCCTGTCGACACTCACGTCTCGCGCGTCGGGATGCGACTGCGCCTGCTTCGGCCAGGGGCGCCGTTCGAGGAGCTCCACGACGAGATGCTTGCGATCTGCCGTCCTTCAGAGGAGCTCGAGCTGCACGTCAATCTGCTTCGCCATGGACGCCGGACCTGCCATGCGCGTGCGCCTCACTGCCGCTCGTGTGCGCTCGCTCGAATGTGCCCAAGCCGACACGGCCTCCCCGGCGCGCTTCTGTGAGGGGTGGTGCCGGCGAGGCCTCAGGCGCGCGCGTTCGCTGCCCGCTTGCGCGGCGCCGCTCCGCTGCTCGAGCTCGCGCCTGCGAGCTTCTGTGCTTCGGTCTCTGCGCCGACCTTCACGACGTCCCACGCGAGACCGAGCTTCGCCATCGCCGCTATCACCCATCCGGAGGGGTCGAGCTCCCACCAGCGCAGCCCGTGGAACGCGGAGCGGGGGAAGGCGTGGTGGTTGTGGTGCCACGCCTCACCGAGCGATGGCAGCGCCAGCCAGAACACGTTCGTCGAGTGGTCATCCGTGCGGAAGCGACGTTTGCCTGAGAAGTGGCAGACGGAGTTGATGCTCCAAGTGACGTGGTGCAGCAGGAAGATCCTCACGAGCCCACCCCACAGAAGAGCGGACAGCGCTGCGAGGAGCGACCCGCCGCTCAAAGCGAAGCCCGCGAGGAAGGGGATCGCAAGGCTTGCGAGCACGATCGCCGGGAAGGACCTGTTCACCGCTCTCATCGACGGATCGGAGAGCAGGTCGGGGGCGAACCGCTTCGAAGAGGCCTGGCCGTGCGTCGAGAACAGCCAGCCCACGTGGGCGTGCCACAGTCCGCCGACGATCCCCTTCAGCCCTGAGTGATCGCCGGTGTGGGGGCTGTGGGGGTCGCCCTCTTCATCGGTGTAGGTGTGGTGCTTGCGATGGTCGGCGACCCAGTCGATCACCGGCCCTTGGACTGACATCGAGCCCAGGATCGCAAGCGAGAGCCGTATCCAGCGGCGTGTCTCGAACGCGCGATGTGTCAGCAGCCTGTGGAAGCCGACGGTCACCGAGGCCGCCGTTGCGAGGTAGAGGACGGCGAGGATCGCGATGTCGGCGACGTTCAGGAAGCGGTGCCACAAGAGCACCGCGGCAGCGATCGTGCCGAGCAGGGGCACGACGACTGCGGCGATGTTTGCGTTCCGTTCGAGCCGGCTCATCTCTTTGAGCATAAGGGCTGATCTTCGCTGCCTCATCATCACGTGTGCGACTATCTGCTCTGCCGCTTTTGTGCTCTCTGTACAAAGATCTGGAGGTCAGCTGTTGACGGGACGTCATCTGCCCGCCGAGCCCGATGAGCCGCAGCGCGGTGCGAGCCCCAGTCCCGCG
>JAJYUP010000220.1 GCA_021792455.1 Actinomycetes bacterium
GTGAAGGGATCCGCTTCGGCGAGAGGCGCGTGGAGCGGCTGATGCGGGCGGCGGGCCTTCAGGGCGCCCACCGCCGACGGCGCAAGGGCTGCACGATCCGCGTCGAGGGCACCGAGGCGACCTTCCCCAAGCTGAGCACCCCCACCGAGCTGCAAGCACGCGCGCTCGAGCTGATCACCGAGCGCGTCCCCCAGCTCACGCAGCCAAGACCGAGACAGCCCCCAGCCACGCAAAAGCCCGAAAAACAGGGGCAACACTGACGATCTTCAGCCGCAACTTCGGTCAGAGCTCGAGGGTTGGCTGCACGAACGCTACGGCTCACACTCAGAGGTGCCGGCCTCAGCCGCATAGCCGCTGACCGCAGCCCCGCGACCATCGCCGGCTTCGCACGGATTCGCGTCCGTTCGCCTCAGCCCAACTTGGCAGAAGATTTTTGTTCCGTTTCGGCCCCCAAGACGACCTTTCTAGGTCGGGAGACACGAACAAAATCGGGGCGAACGGTTAGAGTTGGCTTGAATACGGGGGATTCGGGGCTTCGGCATCCCGTTTGCAGCGCTCCAGACCACCCTCATACCGGGTTCGAGCTGTCGAGACCGGGCGTATGCCATCCTGAACGCGCGTATAGCGATCCACACCCGCTATCGCTCGTGTGCCCTGCCTCGCGGGAGGACGTGCCGCACGAGCACGGTCTGCGTGGCACGGTCGTAGTCGAAGATCACTCGCCAGTCGCCGACCCGCAGCCGAAAGTGCTCGCTGCCCGTGAGCCGCCGGACATCGAGCGAGCGATCATCCGCGCCAAGACCGTCCATAGCCCGCAAGACCCGCGCCCGGATCGACGGATCGAGACGCCGCAACTCCTTTTCCGCCGTGCGCGTGAAGCGCAGCGCGCGCTCGTCGCTCACCCGGCGTCGAGGGCTTGCTTCACCTCGGCGTAGGAGACGATTCGTCCGGCCGCAATGTCCGCATCGCTGTCGGCGAGCGCCGCCTGCTCCTCGGGGCTCAGCGGCTCGTCGTCCTCGGGACGGGAGTCCAGCCAGTCTCCGAAGCTCTGGCCGCGAGCGGCGATGAACTCAAGCGTCGCCTCGGCTTCCTGCTCGGTCAGGTCCTCGACCTGTGCTCGTAGCTTCTCCTTCGCCGTCATACGCGGAATGGTAGCGGCAGGCTGGGCTGACCTTCGGGGTTCTTCGCCCATGTCAGCTTGCGGTGGTATCGCTGTTCGCTCAGAGAAGTTGCGCGGCGTAGCCGAGGGCGACGAGGCGTTCGTCGGTGATGCCGAGCGCGTCGCGCAGCTCGGCGACGAGCCGGTGCTCGTGGGCGAGGTTGGAGTCGGGTGGCGCGACGGCCTCGAGCTCGATGAACGTCCCAAGCTGCTCGACCTCATCGAGATGGATGCGCACGCTCTGCCACAGCAGCAGATGGCGACGCTTGGCGACGACCCCGCGTATGCCGATCGCGGCGGCGAGCGCCGCGCACAGCGCCGCGCCGTCGCTGACCTCGACGATCCGGTAGCGGCTCTTGCGCTGCTGCGGTTCGCTTGCGCGCTCGAACTGGATCAAGTGCGGACGACCGGGCTGCTCCTCACGGAGCTTGAGGCGGCCGCGCGTGACCTCGAGGTAGGTATCGCGCTGCGTGATCGTGCCGCGATCCTCGGCCCGAAGCGCCCGACATACCTCAAGCGGCGCGGGCGGGTCCGGGTCGGTTGCCTTCAGCTCGATATTTCTCCGCGGTGCCCGCACGGCGTCGACGATCGGCCTACGCAGCGCCACTCGGCTGTAGCCGGCGCGCCCTGAGCCAGAGCACGAGGCCAGACACCGCGTAGACGATGGCTATGGCGATGAGCGTGAACTTGATCGCCGAGCAGACGGCGGCGAACGGGGGTGCGAAGCTGCCGCCGTGGCTGGCGAGCGTGAGCAGCAGCGCGACGTTTTCGCTCGCGTCGAAGCTGGCCGCGGCGAGCGCAAAGAACAGGACGATGGCCCCGACGGCGGCTAGGCGCTTCCAGTCGCGCGCCCGTGCCATATCGCGGACCGCGAAACCGGCGAGCGCAAAGAACAGGCCGTAGGAGAGCATGTAGCGGTAGTCGAGCAGCAGCGAGAGGTGCGCGGCGCTGCGGCCTTTCGGTCCCCATTCAGCGACGATCTGCACTGCGCGCGCGTGGCTGCCGGCGAACTCGAAGGCGAGGATCGTCGGCCCGTGCGAGACGTGCGAAGGGTCGATCGCTTCGAGGATCACCGTGAAAGCGACGGTGGCAACCCCGAGCAGGATCAGAGCGCGCTTGCGATGAACTGTGCTCACGAGCGAGCGGGATCGGTCGCACGACTCGCTCGAAGCTGGCCCATCGTGAACAGCGCACGCAAGTCAAGACCTTCGGCAGCAAGATTCTCCCGGCCGCCGGCCTCGCGGTCGATAACGCACAACACCACCGCGATCTCCGCTCCGCGGTCGCGCAGCTCGCGGCAAGACTCGATCACCTGGCCGCCCGAGGTCACCACGTCCTCGATGACCGCGATCCGGCACCCGGCAACCTCGCCACCCTCGGCCAGACGGCAGGTTCCATAGGTCTTCGCCGTCTTACGAACGAACACGCACGGCAGCCCCGACACCTGGGAGGCGACGACCGCCAGCGGCACGCCCCCAAGCTCAAGGCCAGCAAGAAGCTCAACCGCAACGGGCAGCAGGCCAACCAATGCCTCGGCAATCTCGCGCAGCAGTCGAGGGTCGGACTCGAACAGGTACTTGTCGAAGTATTCGCTGCTCGTCGCACCCGAGCGCAGCCGGAACTCGCCCGTGAGACGGGCACGCTCGTAGATGCGGTCGGCGAGCTCGGACACCTGACGGCAGCTTATTTGGCGGTCCCGTTTTCGGCAGTTGGGGCGCTATCTAGAGCTCGCTGCAACCGCGGAGCCGACGCCCTTAGTCCTATGGAATTCCCCCGATCTTGCGGAGTCCTGAGCACTTGCGACGCAAGCGTCGCTGGAGGGATGGACTGGGATGCCGAAATCGAAGCCGCCGTACCCGGAGGATCTCCGGCGTGAGGCGGTCGAGCTGGTTGGTCAGGGGCGCTCGAT
>JAJYUP010000221.1 GCA_021792455.1 Actinomycetes bacterium
AGGCGTGGGCGACGTCACTCGAGATCATCCGCGCCATCTCGCGGGCGACCGTGAGGATCGTGCCCTCTGCCGGCTCTCTCACAGAGGCGTAGGCCTTGTCCGCAGCGTTCGCGATCGCCGCCGCCACCAGCGTCGCGTCGACGAGCTCCCCTGGCCTGGAGGCGAGCTCCTCCGCCGCTCCCCTTATCAGCTGCGAGAGGATGACGCCAGAGTTCCCCCTCGCGCCGAGCAGAGCCGCCCTCGCGACGGACTCGACGATCTGCGTCCTGCCGATCTCGTCGATAGGGCGATCGCCGTAGCGCTCGTGGAGCCTGTCGAGCTCGGCGAGGACGGCCTTCAGCGTCAGCGCCATGTTGTCGCCTGTGTCCCCGTCCGCAACGGGGAACACGTTGAGGTCGTTCACCTCCTGTCTGCGCGACTCGAGATGTGCGAGGCCCCCGGCTACCGCCGCCCGGAAGCGAGCGAGGTCAGTGTCGCTCACGGCGAGGCGGCTAGAGAGCCTTCACGACCTTGCCAGCCTTCAGGCAGCGAGTGCACACGTAGACGCGACGCGGCGCCTTGCCGACGACGATCCTCACCTTCTGCAGGTTCGGCTCGAATCGCCGCTTGCTCGCGACCATCGAATGGCTTCTGCTGTGCCCGAACGCTGGGCCCTTGCCGCAGCTGTGACAAACCCTTGCCATGGTCGCGTGAGTCTAGCTGAGCGCGGCGCTGCTCGGCAGCCGCCTCGCAAGGCTCGCCATCTGCAGGGCGACCTCCGCCGCGTGCGCGCCAGTGTCGCGCTTGCCACCGCCAGCGCGCGCAAGCGCCTGCTCCATCGTCTCGCAGGTCAGTACGCCGAACGCGCAGGGCACGGCGGTCTGCAGCGCCACCTGCTGGATCCCATGGGCCGCCTCTGCACAGACGCAGCGGTAGTGGTCGGTCTCTCCCCTTATGACAGCCCCAAGGCAGATCACCCCGTCGAAGCGGCCGCTGCGCGCCGCATAGCAGGCCGCAAGCGGCAGCTCGAACGCTCCAGGCACAGGGAAGGTCTCATGGTGCGCGCCGGCGCGCTTCAGCACTGACGTCGCACCTGCGAGCAGGCGATCTGCGAGCTCCTCATAGAAGCGCCCAACGACGATCGCGAAGCGGTAGGGCGCCTCAGCGCTCATCTGGGCCCTGCCTCTGCGCAAGACCGGCCCGGGCTGCCTCGTGCTCACTGTGCAACAGCTCTTCGTCGAGGTTGAGGCCCTGGTGATGGAGCGTGTGCCCCATCCGTGTCGCCTTCGTGCGCAGGTAGTGCTGGTTGTGCTCATTCGGCGGATGCTCGATCGGCACCTGGGCGCTCACGGACAGACCATAGCCCTCGAGCCCCTTGATCTTCTTCGGGTTGTTCGTGAGGATCCTGATCGAGGAGAGCCCAAGCTCGATGAGGATCTGCGCTCCGATCCCGTAGTCGCGGAGGTCTGCGGGCAGCCCGAGGCGCTCGTTCGCCTCGATCGTGTCGAGCCCGCGTTCCTGGAGCCTGTACGCCTTCAGCTTGTTGAGCAGCCCTATGCCCCTGCCCTCCTGGGAGAGATAGAGCAGCACCCCGCACCCCTCCCGCTCGATCATCGACAGCGCTGAGGACAGCTGCTCGCCACAGTCGCAGCGCAGCGAGTGGAAGACGTCCCCTGTCAGGCACTCGGAGTGCACCCTCACGAGCACATCCTGCCTGCCCTCAACCTCCCCCTTCACGAGCGCGACGTGGTGCTTGTCGTCGACGAGCGAGCGGTACCCGACCGCTTCGAACTCGCCGAAGCTCGTCGGCAGCCGCGTCGAGACGACGCGCTCGATCAGCCTGTCGTTGCGCCGGCGGTAGGCGATCAGGTCCGCAATGGTGATCATCTTCAAGCGATGCTTCGCGCAGTAGCTTTCGAGATCATCGACGCGCGCCATCGATCCGTCCTCGTTCATCACCTCGCAGATCACCCCCGCTGGGATGAGGCCCGCGAGCCGTGCGAGATCGACGCTCGCCTCCGTGTGACCGGTGCGCTCGAGCACCCCACCCGCCTTCGCCTTCAGCGGACTGACGTGCCCAGGCTGCACGAGGTCACCAGGACGCGTGCTCGGGTCGATCGCGACCTGCATCGTGTGCGCCCTGTCATGCGCAGAGACGCCAGTCGTCACCCCCTCTCTCGCCTCGATCGTGACGGTGAAAGGCGTCTGCAGCGCGGACTCGTTCTTCGCCGTCATCAGGTTGAGCGAGAGCTCCTCGCAGCGCTGCGGCGTGAGCGCGAGGCAGATCCAGCCGCGCGCCTCCTTCGCCATGAAATTGATCGCCTCTGGTGTGACGAACTGCGCGGCCATCACGAGGTCGCCCTCGTTCTCACGATCCTCGTCATCGCAGACAACGATCATCTTGCCCTGCCTGATCTCCTCGAGCGCCTCCTCGATCGTCGCGAACGGGCTCTTCACGCTGCTGCCGCTTCTGCTCATCTGCTGCTGCTCCGTTCAGGGGCGCGCCTCACTCCTGCAAGGTTACTGCGGCGGGCTTGCGCGCCCGGCGTCGGCACCCGACACGGCAGGAGCGCACCGCTCACCGACGGCGCCGCTGAGGAGCCGCTCGACGTACTTGGAGAGAACATCGACCTCGACGTTGAGGGTGTCGCCGACCTCCGCCTGCCCGAGCGTCGTGCGCCTGCACGTCTCAGGTATCAGGCAGACCTCGAAGCGCTGATCGTGAAGAGCACTGATCGTCAGGCTCACCCCGTCGAGCGCAACCGAGCCCTTCGCGACGAGCTGGCGCCAGATCGCGCCGTCGCATGCGAGCTCGAGCACCTTCGAGCTGCCTTCGAGCCGGGTCGCAGCGACCGTGCAGACTCCGTCGACGTGACCCTGAACCACGTGTCCGCCGAGGCGATCTCCGATTCGCAGCGCCAACTCGAGGTTGACGCGCCGGCCCGGTGCGAGCGTGCCGAGCGAGGTGGTCCTCAACGTCTGGGCGATCGCATGCGCAGTGAACCGGCCAGCAGACGCGATCGAGCTCCCAGCGGGCGAAGTCGAGCTCTCAGCGGGTGCGATAGCGCTCTCAGCGGGTGCGATAA
>JAJYUP010000222.1 GCA_021792455.1 Actinomycetes bacterium
GGCGGAAGAAGGAGGCGGCTGAGCAGGCGAGCGAAGGCGTGCTCGAGCTGCTCTCCACTTCTCCTTCGCCCGCGAGCGCAGCAAGCATGCTCGCCGCGGACTCCGCAGTCGCTCGATGGCTGTATCCCCCCTCGAGCACCGCGCCAAGCGGCGCCCCAACCTCATCGGCGAGGTCACGGATCCGACAGGCGAGCTGAGCGTAGGAGCGAGGCTGCAGAGTGCAGTCGGCAAGCGGATCGTCGAGGTGAGCATCGAAGCCGGCGGAGAGGAGCACGAGGTCAGGGGTGAATGAGCGTGCAGCGGGCAGCACGACGCGATCCGTCAGCGCAAGCCACAGCTCCTCGCCCGATCCTGCAGGCACCGGCAGGTTGATCGTGGAGCCGAGCCCGCCGCCCGTACCGACATCGCGCAACGCCCCCGTGCCTGGATAGATGCCCTCCTGGTGGATGCTCACGAAGAGCACCTCAGACCGATCACGGAAGGCGTTTGCAGTGCCGTTGCCGTGATGGACGTCGAAATCGAAGACGAAGACGCGACGCGCGCCGAGCTCAGCAAGCGCAAGCTCCGCGGCGATCGCGACGTTGTTGAACAGACAGAAGCCCATAGCCCGCGCCCGCTCAGCGTGGTGACCTGACGGCCGCACTCCACAGAAGGCGAGCCGGCTCTCACCAGACAGGAGCGCACGCGTCATCTCGCACGCCGCTCCAGCGGCATGCCTCGCAGCCCGGAAGGAGGCCTCGCCGACAGCTGTGTCAGCGTCGATCACGCCACCGCCAGACAGGCACAGCCTCTTGATCGCCTCGATGTGCGCCGCAGTGTGGACGAGGCGCAGCTCGCGCTCCTGCGCGGCGGGTGCGAACCGGCGCTCGAAGCCGAGCCACTCGCGCCTGTGCATCTCCGCTTCGATTGCAACCAGCCGCTCTGGCGTATCAGGGTGCATCGGTATGTGCGCCCTTGGGTCATGCTCCAGGCAGCTGGCGTGCAAGAAGTAGAGAGGACGGATGCTCATCAGCGGTCCATCGGTTACCGTGATGGGGAAGTTCGATGGATTGGATGCAGGCGATGGTCTTCGAGCGTGTCGGTGCGCCGCTGGCGGCGGTCGAGCTCCCCGTCCCGACGCCGACCCCTGATCAGCTGCTCGTGAAGGTGCACGCATGCGGAGTGTGCAGGACCGACCTGCACCTCATCGACGGCGAGCTTCAGATCGCACACCCGCCGAGAGTGCTTGGCCACCAGATAGTCGGCGTGACTGAGCCTGGAGGCCGACGGGTCGGCATTCCATGGCTCGGCTGGACCTGCGGCAGGTGCCGCTGGTGCAGAGGCGGACAGGAGAACCTCTGCCCCTCTGCGCGATTCACCGGCAAGGACATCGACGGGGGCATGGCGCAGTGGACGGTCGCCGACCGCCGGTTCTGTCTGCCGATTCCAGAGAGCTGCGAGGACATACAGGCGGCACCACTTCTGTGCGCAGGTCTCATCGGCGCAAGGGCGCTGCGGATGTGCGCCGAGGCGCTCGGCCCCGCCGGAACGCAATCGAACCTCGGGCTCTACGGCTTTGGCGCCTCCGCCCACATCCTCATCCAGGTCGCACGGCACGAAGGCAGGAACGTGCTCGCCTTCACCCGCCGAGGGGACGCCGACGCCCAGCGGTTTGCGAGGCAGCTCGGCGCGGCATGGGCGGCGGGCTCCGATGAGCCTCCGCCAGAGCCGCTCGACGCCGCGATCATCTTCGCGCCCGCGGGCGAGCTCGTGCCCGCGGCGCTGCAGGCGATCAGGCCCGGGGGCGTCGTCGTCTGCGCAGGCATACACATGAGCGAGATCCCAGCGTTCCGATACGAGCTGCTCTGGCATGAGCGCTCGCTGCGGTCGGTCGCGAACCTCACCCGCGCCGACGGAGAGCAGTTTCTCGCGCTCGCGCCTGAGGTGCCGGTGAGGACCCATGTGAGCACCTATCCGCTCGAGAGGGCGAACGAGGCGCTCGAGGACCTCCGGAACGGACGCTTCACAGGCGCAGCGGTGCTCGTGGTCCGAGCGTGATCGCAGCTGCAGGCCATCGTTCTCAGCGCTTCTTCGCACCGATCTCGACGTCGAGCCTGTCGAGGTATGGGCTCAGATACTTCGAGACGACCTTGCTCGGAGGCGACCACATCGGCGTGTCGGTGATCTCTGAGCTGAAGCCCTGGCCGCCGACGATGCGAGCGCTCAGATAGCGGGGGCGCTCGCCGGTCAGCAGCACGCCCTTCATCACCGGCTTGAACGGTTCGAGCTCGACCGGCGCGCCGGCGAGCCGAGCGATCGCGTGCGCGGCCACGACCGCCTGCTGCGCAGAGATGCCCCCATGCTTGATCGCGAAGTCGACCGCGTCGCCGGCGGCGTAGATCGGGCCGACTTCGGGCACCTGGCAGAAGCGATCGACCCGCAGAAAGCCGTGATGGGAAGCGGGCAGCCCGCGCACCGCGGGGCCATAGAGCTCCGGAAGGGCGACGATGCGGTCGACATCGAGACGGCGATCGCCGGGGTCGACCGATATCTCGCCTGGCTTCGTCACCTCCGCATAGGAGGAGGTGAGGGTTTCGATGCCCGCATCGCGCAGGAGCGTCGCTACAGCTTCGCTCACGCCGGCGCCGAAGATCGCAAGCGGAGCGCTCTCCGGCGTCACGATCGTCGTCTGCAGCTCGACGTCCATGTCGTAGGCGCGCGCAGCCGTCATCAGCGCGAGCTCGTACGCCGGCAACGGCCAGGAGATGCGCGGCGGCACGATGAAGCCGACCCTGCTCACGAACCCTTCCTCCACATCCTGGATGAGGCCATGCAGGATCTCGTCCAGACGCCTGTCGTCGACTGTGAGTGCGTGCTTGTAGCGCGGCCGCGGCCGCGCCCCAACAGCGATCGCAAGAGCGTCGTAGGGGATCTGCTCCCCTGCCGCCGTGTGGAGTATCTGCGCTCCCGAATCCACCCACGCGAGCCTGTCAGCGATCAGCTCCGCGCCCGCGTCGTGCACGATCCGCTGCATCGGATAGCGGGACTCAGCGGCGTAGGAGAACGGAGCCCT
>JAJYUP010000223.1 GCA_021792455.1 Actinomycetes bacterium
AAGAACGCGTTGGCCGGGCTGACCCCGGAGGGCGTGACGTCGACCAGCTGGTAGGCGCCGGTCGCGGTGCTGCGCAAAAAGACGTTCTGGGCGCCCTGCGGTTCGCCTTCCACGAGCGGCGGTTCGTTTTTGCCGCAGTAGCCGCGTTCGCCTTCGTATTCGTGTTCGACCGACTCCGATTCGATGCCGTCGGAGAGCACGGCCTCGTTCAATTCTTCAGAGAAGTAGACGGCGGGCGTGCACGCGAACAGATCGCCGCCGTCCGTCGAGGTCTGCGGGCCGACCGGCACAGTCGACCAGCCGCTCGCCGTGCGCGTGGAGAGGTTCTGAAAGCCGCCGTGCGAGCCTTCGATCGGGTAGTAGGAGAACCACGCGATCTCTTCGCCGGAGGCGGCGGCGTGCGCGCCTGTCACGTTTTTGGCAAGCTCTTCCAGGTAGGGGGACTCCCCCACCGGGCTCACCATCTCATACGCCCGGCATTCGGGCAGGTAGGTCGAGCCCTGTTCGATGCGGATCGCTTCGTTGGGGCAGGTGCCTTCGGCGGCAGAGGCCGCCGGAGCGGCGAGGACGAGCAGGCAGAGCGCGGAGGCGAGGGTGGCGGTGAACAGCGCGAGCACGCCCGCGATCACGCCGCGCGCGGCAGCGCGCGCGGGCAGCGAACCGGCTCTCGCGGGCAGCGGCCCGACCCCTGCTGGCAGCACGCGGCGAGCATCGAGCAGACCGCCGCCTGCGGTGGGAAACCTGAACTCTCTTCTCCTCATCTGAGCACCTGCTCCTCTCCTGCCCTGGGGCGCGCCGGGTGGATGCGACGCCCCGTCTCTGGATGGATCGATGGCGCACTATGCACCGCTTTGGCGGCGGCGTCTAGACAGAGTCCCGAATGTTCTTGTTTTTGACCAATCGTGCGCCGGCTGTGGAGCGGCTTGGGGCGGGGCGAGAGAGCCTCGCCCGAGACGGGCGCCTTCGCGGAGAGGCGGAGCCTCGCCCGAGAGCGGCGCCTTCACAACGCAGCTCGGCGCCGATACGCTTCACTCATGCCGACGCTGGTGCTCGACCCGCCTCCCGCAGAGCTTCAGGCGCTCTTGGAGCGCCGCCGGCGCTGGGGCGCCGACACCCACGACGAGGTGTGGGATGGTGTGCTGCACATGGCTCCCGCCCCACTTCGCCGCCACGCCCGACTGCAGGCGCAGCTCGCGGTGCTGCTCGAACCGCTGGCCCGCGCCGCCGGGCTGGAGGCCGTGGCGCAGTTCAACCTCGGCGATGCCAACGACTTCCGCGTGCCAGACGGGGCTCTGCTGGCACCTGGGCCGGACGAGCTCTACGTGCCGACCGCCTCCCTGGTCGTGGAGATCCTCTCCCCCGGGGATGAGACGATGGCGAAGCTGCCCTTCTACGCCGCCCACAATGTGGATGAGGTGCTGATCGTCGACCCCGAGGGGCGATCAGTGCAATGGCTTGGCCTCACGAAGGGGCAGGCAGGCGGCGAGGGTCGGCAGGCCTCATATGAACCGATCGAGCGCTCCAGCCTGATCGCCCTCGGTCCCGCCGAGCTCGAGGGGCGCCTCGACTGGCCCTGAGCGGGGGAGGCGCAGCGGCAGCCCGCCGAGCCCTCGCAGCGGATCGACGAGCCATAGGGCATCGAGCCGGATGCAGCCTCGCCCGAGGCAGACCACCTTCACGAAGCGGCCGGATGCCGATACGCTTGACCCATGCCAACGCTGGTGCTCGACCCGCCTCCCGCAGAGCTTCAGGCGCTCTTGGAGCGCCGCCGGCGCTGGGGCGCCGATATCCACGACGAGGTGTGGGATGGTGTCCTGCACATGGCGCCCGCCCCTGAATATCGTCACGCAGCGATCGCGCAGCAGCTCGCGGAGCTGCTGGGCCCCCCTGCGCGCGCGGCCGGGCTGTGGCCGACGATGCACGAGTTCAACATCGGGGATTCAGAGCGCGACTACCGCGTCCCAGACGGCGGCCTGCACCGTCCGGGCGCAGGCGGCACGTGGTTGCCGACGGCCGCCCTGGTCGTGGAGATCCTCTCCCCCGGGGATGAGACGATGGCGAAGCTCCCCTTCTACGCCGCCCACGGGGTGGACGAGGTGCTGATCGTGGACCCAGAGGGGCGCTCAGTGCGATGGCTCGGCCTCACGAAGGGGCAGGCAGGCGGCGAGGGTCGGCAGGCCTCATATGAACCGATCGAGCGCTCCAGCCTGATCGCCCTCGGTCCCGCCGAGCTCGAAGGGCGCCTCGACTGGCCCTGAGCGGGGGGAGGCGCAGCGGCAGCCCGGCGGCGCCCGTCGTGCGCCTCGACTGGCCGAAGCCTTCCGCGCCATGAGCCCTTCGACCATCCAGCCCGCCGAGCCCTCGCAGCGGATCGACTCGCCATAGGGCATCGAGCCGGATGCCGCCTCGCCGAAGGCGCGCTTTCTTCACGAAGCGGCCGGATGCCGGTACGCTTGCCTCATGTCGACGCTGGTGCTGGACCCACCGCCCGCGGAGTTCGAGGCGCTGCTGGAGCGCAGGCGACGACTCGGCCAGGACCGCCAGGACGAGATGTGGGAGGGTGTCTACAGGATGGTGCCGACGCCGTCTGGCGCGCACATGGACGTTCAGCAGCAGCTCGCAGAGCTGCTGGGGCCACCCGCGCGGGCAGCCGGACTGCACCCGCGCATCGGCGGAGTCAACCTCGGCAAGGCCGAGAACTACCGCGTACCGGACGGCGTGCTCCAGCGCGAGAGGCGCACCGAGGTCTGGCACCCGACCGCAGCGCTTGTGCTGGAGATCCTCTCCCCCGGGGATGAGACGATGGCGAAGCTGCCCTTCTACGCCGCCCACGGGGTGGATGAGGTGCTGATCGTGGACCCTGACAAGCGCTCCGTGGAGTGGCTGCGCCTGAAAGACGGCGCCTACGAGCCGATCGAGCAGAGCGGCCTGATCGACCTCTCGGCGGCCGAGGTCTCGCAGCGCATCGACTGGCCGTAGGGCATCGTCGCGTGAGCTCATCGCGGGCCGGCGTCCTCGGCACAGGCCGCGTGGCTGCTG
>JAJYUP010000224.1 GCA_021792455.1 Actinomycetes bacterium
AGCCCCGACCGCCTGAACAACGCCGCGGAACCCTCAGGCGACAGTGTCACTCCAAGCAGATCGACGGTCCCAAGATGTCTGAGCACCTGACTCCGATCCGACTGTACGAGCAAGTCGTCCTGCGCCTACGAGGCGAGGTGATTGCCGGTCGCCTCCGGGACGGAGACAAGCTTCCCTCAGAGAACGAGCTGGCGCGGCACTTCGGCGTGAGCCGTACAGCGATCCGCGAAGCCATTAAGGCACTTGTCGAGCAGGGCGCCGTCGTGGTGAGACCTGGCAGTGGCACCTACGTGGCCCGGCTCGGCGAGCGCCCGTTGCGGCGCAGCCTGGAGTGGCTGGCGGAGGCCCAAGGCTCGGGTGGTGACGCTTACCTTGTTGAGCTGCGTCAGTTGCTGGAGCCGGGCGTGTGTGCCCTCGCCGCTCAGCGCATCAGCGAGGAGCAGCTCCTCGACCTGGCTACCTGCCTGCAGCTCGCCGATTCGGGACGGTCGGACCCCGAGGCATTTATCGACGCCGACATGCGCTTCCACCGGACCATCGCCGAAGCGAGCGCCAACCCCCTGGTAGGGTCGCTTCTCGACTCCGTCGGTGAACTGCTGCGCTCGCAACGCATGAAGTACTTCACAGTGCCGTCGGCTCCGGAACGAGCCCAGCGGCATCACCGCGTAATTCTCGAGATGCTGGTTAACCACGATGTCGACGGCGCCCGCGCTGCAATGGACGAGCATCTGCAGCAAGTGGCACGCGATGTTGAGCATGCCGCGCTTAGCTCGCTCACGCACAAGTCACACCGGCGATCTCGCTCATGAGCGCTATCGCGCGACAGCCCCGCATCGGCGAGCGTCACCCGCAGCTCGTCAATCTTGTCGCGGTCACGCTTGGTCTTGCGGCCGCGTGCGCAGTATTCGAAAGTATCGATGAAGCGTTTTTTTCATCGTTCAATCTGAACACGTTGGCGCTCTTCTCGAGCATCGCCGTGCTTGTCGGGATCGGCCAGCTGATGGTGCTCGCGATCGGTCAGTTCAACCTGGCGATCGGAGCCATGGGTGCATGCGGCGGCGTCAGCGCCGCCGCGCTCATGCAGCTCTTCCGGGTACCGATCACGCTCGCGATCCTGGCTGGACTCGTGGCGGGTCTCATAGCCGGCCTTGCCCAGGGCCTCCTCATCGCCTATACGCCGCTCAACCCGTTCATCGTCACACTCGCTCTTGCGAGCGTCTACCTGGGCGCGGCAACTGGCATGACTGGCGCAGTCGCGTTCAACACCCTCCCCGGAGGATTCGACAATATCGGTACCGTGCTGTGGTTCTCTGTCACGGACGAATGGTGGATCGTTCTGGCGATCGCTGTTTTCGTCTGGTTTCTCTTTCACGGCACGGCCGCCGGTCCGCGTCTGCTCGCCACGGGCGGTGACCGCAATGCTGCATTCGCATCCGGCGTGCAAGTGAAGTCTCTGACCGTCGCTGCGCACGCTGCCAGCGGAGTCCTCGGCGCAGCGGCTGGAATTCTGCTGGCGGCACAGCTCGGGTCGGCCCAAATCTCCATTGGAGGCGACTGGCTACTGATCTCCTTCGCTGGTCCAGTCCTAGGTGGCACCTCGATCTCGGGCGGTCGAGTGTCGGTGGTCGGGGCGATCCTCGGGGGCTGCCTGATGACCGTGTTGCAGAATGGCCTAGTTATCGCAGGCGCGAGCCCTTACTGGGTTGACAGCTTCTATGGCGTCGCTCTCGTGTTCGCTTTCGCCGTCGATCGTTTACGGCGGCACCACGAGCTGCAGATCGGTGCCGCGTGAGCACCGTTACTACTCCGCTGGCACGCAGGCCACAGGGAGATCTCGGCGAGCCCCGCGTCGCAGCGTCCGGCTCGGAGAGCGCCGTGCCGGGGGTCACCCTCCTCGTCGTGGTGCTCGGCCTCGCGATTGCCCTCACCCACCACCGCTTCCTCTCCGGTGACAACCTGAGCGCACTCGGAAACCAGGTCGGGATGACATCCATGATCGCGCTGGGCCAGATGATCGTGCTCGGTGCCGGAGGCATGGATCTCTCGCTCGGCGCCATAGGTGGGTTATCGGGCATTGTGCTCGGGTGGGCCCTCGTCGTCGCGCATTTACCTGTCGCGGTCTCGATCGCCCTCGCGATGGCGTTCGGGTTGTTCTGTGGGTTCGTGAATGGCTGGTTCATCAACCGACTGCAATACAGTGCCGCGACGGCCTTCGTCGTGACACTGGGCTCGGGAACCTTCTACACCGGAGTGACCCTAGGCGTGACCAAGGCCATCCCCTACTACAACCTGCCATCGGGTCTGGGCGCGCTTGCCGGCAACGCCTTCGGAAGCGTGCCGTGGGTCCTGCTCGTGATGCTCGCAGTGGGGGGAGTCGTGCTCGCGGTGTACGCCCACAGCGCATACGGACTGCGCAACCTCGCGGTTGGCGGCGGCGCTTCCGTTGCTCGCCTGTGCGGCATTAAGGTGCAGCGCGTGGTCATCGTCAGCTTTGCCCTGGCGGGCCTTTTCGCGGCCATGGCGGCCGTCTTCTATACCGCAAGTTTTGGTGCCGCACAGCCCACGCTCGGCGCGGACTGGCTGCTGCCGTCCTTCGCTGCCCCGATCCTCGGGGGCACCAGCCTGTCCGGCGGACGGGTGTCCATCGTCGGCACGATCCTTGGCGCCCTATTCCTAGCCGAGGTGACGGACGCTCTGATCTTTCTCCACGTGTCAACCTTTTGGAATACCTTCTTTCAAGGTGCAGCCATCCTCTTTGCGGTATCGCTCGATGCCGCTCGCCATCACTTCGCCGCTCAAATCGCCGCGCGCCGGGCACGCGCGCTGAAGCGCTGACAAGGAATGGCGATGGCACGGTCAAGAGCCGCAGCGGAAGTCGTCGCGATGTGCGTGGACGCGCACGCGCACATCTTCCCCCGCATCCGCGGACGGATCGGAGATGGCCTCGTGATCGGTCGCAGCTACGGCCTCGCCTCGGTCGGTGACTCTGTCGTGCAGGTCCTGCCG
>JAJYUP010000061.1 GCA_021792455.1 Actinomycetes bacterium
CTCGCCGGCGGGTGGCTCACGGGCCGCTGGCGCAAGGGCCAGGAGGTGCCGCAGACCAAGCGCGCCCAGCGGATCCCAGCCAGATATGACCTGTCCATCCCTGGCAACCAGCGCAAGCTCGACGCCGTAGAGCAGCTCGCGCAGCTCGCGGAGCAGGCGGGCCTCAGCCTCATCCATCTCGCCATCGCCTTCACCCTCTCCCACCCTGCCGTCACCGCGCCGATCATCGGGCCGCGCACGATCGAGCAGCTGCACAGCCAGCTTCCTGCGGCGGAGCTCACGCTCTCCAAGGACATCCTCGATGCGATCGATCAGATCGTGGCGCCTGGTGTTACGCTCTCGGCGGCTGACAGCGGCTACATCCCTCCGCAGATCGCCCGCCCGGAGCTGCGACGGCTGCCAAGCGGCCTCGTCTAGGAGGCGCCGCGGCTCAGCAGGCTTCGGCCGCCTCGATCCACTAGCCTTCAAGCCTGATCGCGGCCTCTTGGAGGGGTGGCAGAGCGGTTGAATGCGGCGGTCTCGAAAACCGTTTCGGGGGTCTCAACCTCCGACGAGGGTTCGAATCCCTCCCCCTCCGTTGCAGTGGTACGCCCCGGGAATCTTGGAGACCCTCTTCCTCGGAAGGATGGGCTGATCACCAAGACAAGCAGGACAGGCAAACGCTTCCCGGTGGAGATCCGTGAGCCGGCTCGGGTCAAGCGACTCGCTGTCTGTGCCGATCAGTGGAGCGTGGGGGTCCAGGATGTGAAGACGATCGCGCTGCGCCGGCCTGACCGCTGCATCGCCTGTGAGACGAAGCTCGCGGTGGGCGAGCGTGCGTGCTGGGATCGCGCGCGGCGCACGATCACCTGTCTTGCCTGCGCGGCGCGCATCGCCGAGCACGAACACTCTGCTGCGGCCGCCGCGGTTCCGGAGGCGCCGGCTGCGCTGGAGCCTGGGGTCGCCGGCGCGAGCGCCAAGCGCGAGTATCAGCGCCGCCGTGATGCGCGCGCGCAGCACGCCAGGCAGCAGCTGGGAACGCTCGGCGTCGTGCTCGTTCGCGCTGGCGGCGACCCGCGCACAACACGGGTGTGGAAGCAGGGCGCCGAAGGCGAGGAGAAGCTCGCCAAGCGCCTCGCCGAGCTGCTGGAGGGCAAGGGCGTTCATCTATTGCACGATCGGCGCGTGCCCGGCAAGCAGCGCGCGAACATCGACCACATCGCGATCGGCCCGGGCGGGATCACGGTGATCGACGCCAAGACGCTGCACGGGCAGATCCGCGTGCAGAGCGTCGGCGGCCTGTTCTCACCACGCCGCAAGCAGCTTCGAGTCGCAGGCAGAGACCGCACCGCACTCGTCCGCGGCGTCCAGGCGCAGGCCGACGCGCTCCGCTCGCTCCTCGCGTCCATCAGAAAGACGGAAGTGGAGGTCCGCTGCGCACTCTGCTTCATCGGCGTCGACGGCCTTCCGATGTTCCGTCGGCTGGAGATCGAAGGCACGATCATCGACGGGCCCGAACAGGTCGCAAAGCTCGCCGCCCGACCCGGCCCACTCGAAGCCGCCGAGGTTGAGGACCTCACAGCTCGACTGGCCTCGATGCTGCCGGCGGCGTGAGGGCTACACTACAGGCCAGAGCGACCCACTGTCAGGGTGCCCCGGGCGATCGTGGCAAGGATCCGCTGATGAGTCTGGCGCGGCAGCTGCCGGTTACCGGGCTCACCGAATGGCGTGCCCGGCCGCGCGGGAGCCTCGGCCAGCAGCTGGTCCAGCCCGGGACGCGTCACCACCAGCAGGCCGTTGGTGGCGCGCGTGCAAGTCACCGCCAAGCGACCGAACGCGGAGTTGAGCTCGTCGAGTTGGATCGCGCTGGACAGCGGATGGACGGCGACGGTGATGCCGTTGGTCTGCCGTTGATATGAGTCGACGGTGGAGCTGACGATGGCTCGCTCCGCCAGCGAGTAGGTCTCGCGCAGGCGCTGCATCGCATCGCTGGCATCGTCGACCGCTTGGTTACGCGTCGCGAGGATCGCGACGAGTGGATCAGATGAGGGGTCACCGAGTCCCATCCTCTGGATGGCTCCGGTAGGCGTACCGGAGTCATCGTGTTCGGCCTGCAGCAGCTCGAACCTCGCGGCGAACAGCTTGTCGAGCAGTGACGCTCGTGAACCACTGCGCACTGCAGGTCGCTCCCCGGTCGGTGCGGAAGATCACGCCCTCGATCTCGCCGGCTCCGCCGCGGGCAGCGTCGCGTTCTCCTCACGCAACTGATCGAGCTCGGCGCGCTCATCGCCAGAGAGCGCGCCAGGCTCCCTCGCCGCCCCGGCTCTCGCCACCCAGTTGCCGAGCGTGCCCTCGTCTGCGCCGAGATCACGCGTCACCTGCGCGATCGGCTTACCCGACTTCTCGACGATGCGCACCGCACCGTCCCTGAGCTCCCTGTCGTACTTCCTTCTGTTCTCTGCCATGGTCGCTCCTCACAGCTGGAGCCTCTACGACCATGGGGGAACCTCAATGTGCGGAAGCTTCGACACGAGCGGAACCCTGGGGAACCCGCGGCGTTTATGCCCGACAGCTATTGGGATCGAGAGGGCCGTGCACTGTCGGCCTGGCGATTTCAATCGAGCTGTCAGCGGACAAGTAGCCTAGACGGAGGGGAGGGATTCGAACCCTCGGACGACGTTGCCGCCGTCAACAGCTTTCAAGGCTGCCGCGATCAACCGCTTTGCCACCCCTCCGGAGATGAGCTATGAGGCTATCGCGGCGATCCGAGATACGGCTGGTCACCGAGCAGCAGGCGTGCCACTCTGGAAGCGGGTCGGCCCGGCTCGAGCAGCAGCTAGAGAGCCTCGCTGTTGCTCGACCCAGAGACGATGGTTTAGCGCAAAACGTCCCGCACAATCTGTAGTTTTTGCAGGACGTTTCCCGCTAAACTGGCCTACATGTTGCGCCTTGCAAGCTGGATCAGGCCGGCCGGTGGAAGTCCGGTCCGGGTAAGCGCCGGAGCGCCCGGCAGCAGGCCCCGGCTTGTCGTCGAGAGGCGGCGGGCTGTGCGGGGCGTCGAAAGCCTCTTTGGAGGGAGCAAGCGCGTGGGCTGTGACTGCAGCCTCGTCATAGAAACAATCGGGGAGCCGAGCCGCTCATGTCACGGCGAAGGCCATGTCCGCCAGTCCTGGTTCCGGATCGGGTGCGGTGGGTCCCTGCGGGGTACGGGAAGTTGCACGCGCGCAAGGTCTGATCTCAGAACAAGGGAGGCCCGTCTTTCCAGCCTCGTCAGCGAAGACCGCTCGTACAAGCCGAGTGCGAAGTCGAGCGGAGGGGAGCGGGAGTCCGAGGGGGTCGTAGTAGTGCGGATCGGCGTGCAGAGAAACGCGCCGGGAGCGAAGGACCCCTGCTTTGATCGCGCAAGCGGTGAGGGTGAGCGGTAGGGCATGGTCGAGTCTGCTCGACCCATCGACTCCGCCGGGCATAGGCCCGGTGATCCCGGCAGCGAAATGGCGCAGTTGGAGGCCACTGGTGGGGATCCGCGAGAGCTTCAGCGCAAGCTGTGGGTGGCCGCCAAGCGGTCGCCGGGTAGGCGTTTCCACGCCCTGTTTGACCGGATCTTCAGGAGTGACGTCCTGTTGGAGGCGTGGAGGCGCGTGCAGAGGAACAAGGGTGCCGCCGGGGTCGATGCGATGACGTTGGCGGAGGTGCGGGAGTACGGTGCGGAACGGTTGTTGGCCGAGCTGCAACGCGACCTGCGCCAGGGGCACTATCGTCCGCGGCCGGTCCGGCGGGTGTTGATCCCCAAGCCCAAGGGTGGTGTGCGGCCGCTTGGCATCCCGACCGTCAGGGACAGGATCGCCCAGCAGGCCGCGCGGATCGTGCTTGAGCCGATATTCGAGGCCGATTTTCTCGAGGTCTCGTTCGGGTTCCGCCCGCGCCGGTCGGCCACGCAGGCGAAGGAGGTGCTGCGCCGGAGCTTTATCGACGGGTACCGCTTTGCTTTCGAGGCTGATATTGCCGACTGCTTCTCGCAGATCGGCCAGCAGAAGCTGCCGGCGTTCATGGGGGAGCGTATCTCGGATCGGCGGGCGCTCAAGCTGATCAGGCAGTGGCTGCGGGCAGGTGTGATGGAGGAAGGGGCGTCCCGGCGCAGTATCGCCGGCACCCCGCAGGGCGGGGTGATCTCCCCGCTTCTGGCCAACATCTACCTGCACGCTCTGGACCTCGCGTTCGCTGATGGCACACGCGGCCGGTTGGTCCGCTATGCGGACGACTTCGTCGTGATGTGCCAAAGCGAGGCGCAGGCCCGGCAGGCCCAGGAGCTGGCCAGGCAGGTGCTGGCCGATCTCAGGTTGCAGCTGCATCCGGGCAAGACGAGGGTCGTTGACCTCACAGAAGGCCGGGAAGGACTTGATTTCCTTGGCTGCCACTTCCACGCTCGCGTGTCGGGCAGGCTGCTGGAGCGCGGCATCCGCCGCTGCCAACTGCAGCGCTGGCCCTCACAGCAGGCGATGAAGCGGGTGCGCCAGAAGATCAAGGCTCTGACCGGTCGCGGCCGCTCAGGAATGGACATCCGCGAGGTGATCTCGCGGATCAACCCGATCCTGCGCGGCTGGGGCAGCTACTTTCGCACCGGAAACGCCGCCATCCGCTTCAACCAGATCGACTGGTATGTCATCGGCCGGCTTCGCCGCCTGATGATCAAGCGCTACGGCCGCAACCTGCGTCCTGGCCAGACCGCGGTCTGGACACGCGAGTGGTTCGAGGCTCACGGCCTCCACCGCCTGCGCGGCACCATCCGCTACCAGGCAGTCGCGTCGTGACCATGATGAAGATCATCGGTGAGCCGTGTGCGGGAAAACCGCACGCACGGATTGAAAGGGGAATGGGGAAACGGGCCGCCCAGGCACCGCGCCCCTGACTACCAATGCCAGGCGGACGCCCAAACGAAGTCGAGAGTCTGCTGCTCGACTACATCTATTACCACAAGGCTGACCGGACGCTCGACGTCAGCCTCGACGAGGTGCCGTTCAGGGAGTACGCACGCACGCGGGGACGCGGGTCCTTGAGCTTCGTGAGCGCAGTCGAACGGCTCGTCGCGAAGGGCATGCTGCATCGCCTGCAGCACGGGCGCTATGTCGCAAGCCGCGAGCGTGGACCGGCTCGCAGTCCTCGCCTTCAAGCCTTCGACCCGGTGGCCGAGGCCGTCCTGCGGCGTCTGGGGGTCGAGTACTACGTCTCCTGGCACTCCGCGCTCTGGCACCACGGCCTCATCGACCAGCAGTCACGACGCATCTACGTCGCCGTCAGGCGTGAGAAGCGTCCAGTGAGGATCGGGCTGGCCGAGGTCCGGTTCGTGCAAGCAGCCGAGCGCAAGTTCTTTGGCTGGGAGACCTCCGAAGACTACGAGTGGCCCGTGCGCGTCGCGACCGTTGAGAAGGCGCTCATCGACTCATTCGATAAGCCGAAGCTCGCTGCTCCGGTGCCGGTGATCGCCGACGCGATGCGCAGGGCGTGGCGTGCCGGCAAGCTCGACCCCGAGCGCCTCGCCGGCACCGTCGAACGATTCGACGGGCCGACATTGGCCAGGCGCGTCGGCTTCTTCATGGACCTCTACGGTATCCCAGGCAGCGAGCGACTAGCGCTGCGCCTCGGCCGCGGCTACGCCGTGCCGCTCGCTCCTGGACTCAAGCCCGCACCCGGCACGCAGCCCGTGAACTCGCGCTGGCGCGTCTACGAAGACCCGGCTGTCGTAGGCGCCGCCCTGGAACTCAAGTGATGGAAGCACCCACCACAGATGAGCTGCTCGACGACGCCGAGGCCCGCACTGGCCTGGCACGCGGCCAGCTGTTGATGTTGGTCGCCAAGAGCGCCACGGTCCGTCATCTGGCCTGCCATCCGGACTATCGCGACCTGTTCGTGCTCAAGGGCGGGACGCTTCTCTCAAACGTCTACCTCAGTCCACGCCAGTCGATCAAGGACGCCGACTACACCTACCTCGACCCACAGACCCTACGCGCTCCCGAACTCGAACGAGCTCTGACAATCCACGGAGAGTACGGCTTCCATCTCGCCCCGGAGGAAGCCTTCTCGTTCGATCGCGAGATGTTCGACGGAGAGCCATCATTCTCGATGGACGGCATCGCCCTCGGGCTGCGAGGCAAGGACCGAGAGCTGAAGATCACGGTCTCGGTCCGCGCAGGCGAGCGCCTGGACCCACCAACTGAGAAGCTCTTCTACCACGACCCGCTCCTCGCCTGCGACAACACGTTCGAGGTCAACGGCCTCACCAGAGACGAGCTGTCCGCCGAGAAGATCCTCGGCTGGTGCTCAAAGCCACTCTCCAAGCACTTCGTCGATCTCGCCTACCTCGCCCGAGAGCACCACGAGCACATCGACCGCGCGAACGTCGCCGATCTGGTGCGCCGCAAGTTCAAGGCCGAGGGACGCAGCCGGCGTTACACAGCAATCGGAATTCGTCGGCCGGCAGACCTGGCGCGTTCCTTTGCAGACGCCAGCAAGCTGCGCGACTTGAGCGAGAGTTGGGAGCGCCTCGTCGGCACCGAGCTTCTCTTCCTCCCCAGCGAGCGCGCAAAGCCGTCGGCCCACACCCTGACGGACCATCAGAACGTGCAGCGGATCTGCCTCGAGTTCTGGCACCCCACCCTCGACCTGCTCAGCCGCACCTGAGAGCCCTGAGCTGATCGCCCCCGAGCAGCACCTAGTCGCAGCGCTGGGCTCGCTCCGACGAGGGTTCGAATCCCTCCCCCTCCGTGTTCGCCCATTGCGTCCGCGCAGCTAGAAGATCTCCGTGCCTCCCCGGTCGGCAGATGGCAGGCTGTTCCACGCCGAACGCACGATGCGCTCGACCCGCTCGAGCTCGTGGGCACCGACTGATCGACGGACCACGCTCTCCGACCCCGGATCCATGACCGATGAAGTTCGTCAGATGCAGCCTTCTCCCTCTCGAGCCGCCAAGGTGTGAGCAAGCCCGAACCGCCCCGCCTATCGCGATCGCCTCTCGCAGCGCACGAAGGTGCCAGCGCTCGCCTCGCCGCCGCCGAGGAAGGAGAGCCTCACCGCGAATGGGTAGCCTCCCTTCGGACAGGGGCCGGCGAGGGGAATGCCCGCCGGTTCGTAGTGGGTCGTCCTCTTGCCTGCCCGTTCGATGTAGCGAAGGCCGGCAGGCCCAAGCGTCAGCTTCATCGAGGCCACCGAGAGGTCTGGGCCTTCAGGGAAGGTGCCGACGAGCGGCACTCTGATCGCAAGCGCGCCGCCGAAGGGCCTTGCAGCCGGCAGGATCACCGATGGCAGGAGGATCTGGGCGCTTATCGCCGGCTCGTCGTAGGCGACGATCGTCAGTGCGAGGTGTCCTGAGCTCCCCGCCGCGCGAACGAGCAGCAGCCTCGCCGTTTCTCTCGTGACTTCGCCTTTGATCGCGATCTCTGCGACCGCTTTGCCAAAGCCCATCACAGAGTCTCGAGGGCAGCCTCCTGGCCCGCGCAGATTCAGGGTCTCGATCGGGCAGGCGACGATCCCGAGGCCGCTCAGCTGCACGTCGAGCGCTTCGGGGTAGAGCAGCCTCGCCGACAGCAGAGGCGGCGGCAGGAGCTCCCCTCTCGTCGGTGATATGCGCACGCTGAGCTCGAGTGTGCTGCCGTGCCCTCGGTCGTGGCGGCGCAGGGAGGCTTTGATCCGCACCCGGCCCGGCACAGGTGCCTCGGCGAGCCTCACCGACGGGTGGGCCCGAGGCATCGCTGAGGGGCTGCCCACGAGCCTCGACGACGGGCGTGCCCGCCGCATCGCAAGGGGGCTGCCCTCCTGACTCGCCGCCGCGTTCGGCCGCGCGCCGAAAGCAGCGCCGCCGAGAGCCGCTGCGAGCGACAGTGCGGCGGCGCAGGCGAGGGCGAGCGGCAGCGGCGGAGGCAGCCTGCCTGTCCAGGTCTCCGCTCGCCCTCGCCTGCTCAGATGCGCTCCGCCTCGTGCCCGCCCCTCGCCGCCGTTCTCCCGCCCAGGCTCCCTGGGAGTCCTGCCTGCGCATTCATCCCTCCCCATCTGCTGCCGTCCTCTCCCTGTTGGATCGCCCCTGCCTCGACGCCCACCGAACGCTCGTCCTCGCCTGCGCCGCTGAGCTCAGTAGAACAGGCGCCCCTGCGTCTTTACGATGACGTCGAAGGTCCTCCTGTCGAATGTGCCATAGAGCCCTGTTCGCCCTTTTATGCGCCTGTAGCGGCCGCTGCCGCCGCTGACGTACATCGTGCCTGCGAAGCTCTGGTAGCGCCCTGTGCCTTTCGGCCTCGCCGACCCGTGCCCATAGATCGCACCTGCCGAGGTGTCGATCGTGAAGCTGCCCTTGAAGATCGGGCCGACGGTGAGGGTCGCCTTCATGTGACCTGGCATCACCCCGCTCGCCTCACCTTCCTCGAACAGCTGCCTGCCGTGCTGTCGGACGAGGTGCAGGTGGGCGATGTCCCTGCCGTCGATCGTCGCTGCGAGGCGTGCACCGCGCCTGCCTGAGAGGTGCGCCCTCGAGTGCGTTGCGTTCGCGGCGGCGAGTGGAGGCAGCGCGAAGGCGAGCGCTGCTGCGAGGGCGATCGCTGATCCGCGGGTCCGCCCTGGGGTGTGCGTGCGCGCTGATCCGCGGGTCCGCCCTGTCGTGTGGGCGATCGCTGCGCCCCTCCGCTCGTTCTCTGCGTTGCCCCTCATGCTCATGCTCATCCTCTCCTCTCCTCTTTCGCCGCCTCAGCGCTCCCTGCGCCTCTGCCTCGGAGCTCGCGTGTGCGCTCGCTCGATGTCATCGTCCTGCCCGCCTTCGCGTCAACCTTCACGCCGAAGCCATCCCGTTCGATCTGCCGCAGGATCTCACGGTAGAGGGCGGCGGCGAGCGACATCGCATCCCTGCCATGCGCGAGCAGCTCGATCGCCCGCTCGCCCTCCTCATAGAGGTCGTCGGCGAGGGCGATGTAGTGGGAAAGCAGCGCCTCCCAGCCTCCTGGGCTCGTCTCCCGGCCACCTTCGCGCGCCTGCCACTCCCCTGAGCGGCGCAGGCCGAACCGCTTCATCGCGCTCTGTGGCAGGTATATGCGCCCGTGCTCGAGGTCCTCGTCGATGTCGCGGAGGATGTTCGTCACCTGCATCGCCCGCCCAAGCGTCGCGATCCCCGCCCGCGCTGCGCTTCTGCCCTCCTCGTCGTCTTTGGCTGAGCCGAGGATGCTCGCAAGCACTTCACCGACGGAGCCGCCCGCCTGCTGGCAGTAGCGCATCAGCTCGCGATCGTCCCGCACGCTCGCGTGGGCGATGTCGTGGCGCATCCCCGCGCAGAACTGGAGGATCGAGGCACGGGGGATGGGGTGGCGGCTTGCGAGCCGTCTCAGGGCGCGCGTCTCGGGGGTCTCGATGGCGTCGCGCGTCTCGAGGGCCTCGGGGGCCTGCGCGGCGCTCGGCAGGCGCCCCTGCGCCCACAGCTCGACTGCGGCGACGCGCTGCCGCGCGTTCGGGTCCTCCTCGTCGACCAGGTCGTCGAGGCTGCGCAGCACGGAGTAGAGGGTTGCGACATCGCTGCGCAGCGGCTCTTCGAGCAGGCGCAGCGCCGGCGCGAAGGTGCTGCCGTCGGCGATCGCCGGACTGCGGCCCGGCAGGGGGGAGGTCTGGTGTGGCGGTCGGCTCATCACGTCGCGAAGGCCGTCCTCGGTTGGGTTGAGGCGGCGCGGGCGGTTCCGATCGCCGCGCCTGCAAGCGCGATCGCAGCTGCGATCGCGAGCGTCGAAAGGCTCAGCTGCCAGGCTGGGGCGTAGCGCACAGGGGAGCCTGTGCTCTGCGCAAGCCAGCCGTCTATCAGGTACTGGCCGAGCAGCCCGACCCCGATCCCAAGCGCGCAGCCGGTCAGCAGGGCACCTGCGCACTCGTAGAAGATCAGGCGCAGCAGCTGGGTGAAGCTCATCCCGATCGAGATCAGCGAGTCGATCCGCGCCCGGCTCTGCCACACCGCGGAGAGCATCAGCGTCAGCACGGAGGCGATCGCGGTGATCAAGACGACGATCGTCGTGTCGTTCAGACGTGAGAGCGTGCCGCCGAGCACGGCGCCCGCTTCTGCACGCCGCTCAGCGGATGTCTGCACGCTCAGCGCACCATCACCTCGCAGCAGCGCGGCGATCGCCGGCTTCGCCGCCGCCGCTGGCACGCCCCGCCGCAGCCTCACCTGCAGCTCACTCGCCTCAGGGCTTCCCCACAGCCTCGCCTCCTCGCCTGCGCTCATCACAACCGCTCCGGAGAGCCACCCGTAGTTGGAGATCGTGGCGGCGAGGCGCAGGTGCGCCTCGCCGGTCGGCGTAGGCAGGCGGAAGGCCTCCCCCAGATGCAGGTGCTCTTCGCGCACGATCGTCTCGCTCAGCGCGGCCCAGCCGCCCGCCCTGATGCGCGCATCCGCCACCGCGAGGGAGCCTTCGAGAAGCTCGCTTGGCACGATCTGCTCGCTCTCCCCGGAGGGCACGCCGAGCACCCACACCCGCCTTCTCTCGAGGTCCAGGAAGGCGTCGCGCCAGGGTTGCACGGAGGCGACGAGCGGAAGCCTCTCCAGCCTCGCCGCGACCGCTGCGGAGGCGAAAGGCTGCGTCGTGTAGACGTTCTGCGCGCCGCCGGGGCGCACCCACAGGCTGTCGCCTGTGATCAGGCTCGCCGCTCCGCTTCGCACCGCGCTCTTCACGTCGGCCACAGAGCCGCCGATCACGACCATCAGGAAAGCTGCGATCACCCCCGTCGCAAGCAGCGCGACGGGCCTCGTAGGCGTGCTTGCAAGCTCGGCGACCGCAAGCTTCGCCGCCGCGTCGCTCGCCCTGCGGGCGGCCCTGCCCGCCAGCAAGAGCAGCCCCCTCGCGAGCATCGGCAGGCACAGCATGATGCCGAGCACGAGCGCGAGAAGCGCGGCGATCGTGCTCGAAGGCGCGAGCGAGGCCAGCAGGACCGCCCCGCCTGACAGCAGCAGGCCGCCGCCGAGCAGAAGGCGCTCCGACGCCCTCAGCGACCCTGTCAGCGAGAGCGAGCCGCCGATCGCATCCGGCACGGCGAGCACACCGCCGCGCAGGGCGCCGATCGCAGGCAGCACCGCCGCCGCGAAAGCGGCGGCGATACCACTCCCAATCGCGATCAGGATGCTCTGCGCGCTCACGATGTGCTGCGCGGAGACGGGGAAGGCGGCGGTGAGGTACCCTGGCGCGCCCCTGTAGGCGACCACCGAGATCGCCTCCCCGCCTGCGAGCCCGATCGCGCAGCCGGCGAGCCCGAGGATCAGCGCGTCGAAGATCAGCGAGGCGACCACGATCGAATCGGGGGTGCCTGCTTCGATCAGGTAGGCGATGAAGCGGCGCCGCTGTCCGCTTGCCAGCAGCAGCGCGTTGTAGGCGAGGATCACGCCTGCAAGCAGGCTGATCACGCTGAAGAGCAGGCTCACCTCGCTTTCGGCGGAGGCGGCGCGCGCGAGCAGCGTGCCTTCGGCGCTCACCGGTCGCACCTCGAGCCTTGCGCCGAAGCGCCGCTCGAGCTCCGCGCGCACCTTCGCCCCCTGACCTCGCTGCGGCTCGATCAGCGCGCGGCTGACGCGGCCGGGAAGCCCCGCAGCGGCCTGGATGATCGGCAGCGGCGCCGCCGCGATCGCCGCGCCCGCGGCGCTGCCAAGCGCCCTTGTGCCGAGCGTCCCGGCGATCGCGATCTCTTCCCTGCGCCCGTCGATCAGGACGGTGACGTTCTCGCCTGCTCGCACCCCTAGGCGCTGCGCCAGCGAGCTCGTCAAGATCAGGAAGCCGGCTTTCGCGTGCTGCTCCGCCCGCTCGAAGGCGGTTGAGAGCCTGCCATGGAGCGCGCTCACCTGTTCGGTTGCGCCGACGAGCGTGATCGCCTGAGGGCGCTGCGCGCCGGTTGCGCCGCCTGGCCCAAGCGCCTGCGCCTGCAGCGTCAGCAGGGGCGCGTAGGCGCGCACCCCATGCATCCGTGCGAGCGCCTGCGCGCTGCGCACGCTGAACCCCTCTGGCCCGCGCGCGGCCAGTTCGATGCTCGCGCGTCCTGCGACGCCGCGTGTGACCTGATCGAAGGCGCCTGTGATGCCGCTCTGGGCGACCTGGACGGCGAACAGCAGCGCGACCCCTGCACCGACGCCGAGCACCGCCATCAGCTCGCGCAGGGGCTGGACGCGGAGGTGGCGCCTGTAGAAGAGCAGCAGCGTGCGCAGCGTCGAGATCACCGCGCGCCCCCGCGGGCCTGCGTGAGCAGCATGCCGTCGCGCATCGAGAGCACCCGATCCGCCCTCGCCGCCGCCCGCTCGTCGTGGGTGACGAGGATGACGGCGGCGCCGCCTCTCGCCGGCAGCGTTCCGAGCAGCTCGAGCACGGAGCTCGCGGTCTCGCTGTCGAGGTTGCCTGTCGGCTCGTCGGCGAGGATCAGCTTCGGCTGCCCGACGAGCGCCCTCGCGATCGCGACGCGCTGGCACTCGCCGCCTGACAGACGCTGGGGCACGTGGTCGAGGCGGTGGGCCAGGCCAACCTCGCAAAGCGCCTGCGCCGCGCGCCTGTGCGCCTGCCTGTGCTCGATCCCCCGCATCAGCAGCGGGATCGCGACGTTCTCCTGCGCGGTCAGCCCGGCGGTGAGGTTGAAGCTCTGAAAGACGAAGCCCAGCTGCGTGCGCCGGTGGGCGAGTGCATCCCTGCGGCCGAGCGTGGCCAGATCGCGCCCCTCGAAGCGCACCGCACCCTCGTCGGCGCGCAGCAGGCCCGCCGCGAGCATCAGCAGCGTGCTCTTGCCGGAGCCGCTTGGCCCAAGCAGCGCGACCAGCTCGCGCTCGCGCACAGTGAGGGTGAGGTCCCTCACGGCGTGGATCACCTCGCCTGGGGTGCTGTAGCGCTTGTGCACGTGCTCGAGCTCGAGCAGCTCCCATGTCCGCCCGTCGCTCTCCATCTCCGCGACCGCGGCGCTCACCGCCTGCCCGATGCCCTGCGGGGGCCGTCCCGATCTGTCGGCGATCTGATCCACACGCCCCGATGCTCACCGCCGGCTGGATGCCCTGCGGGGGCGGAGCGGCAGCGCGACGACGTTGCCCTCGCGCTCTGCGGGCGCCTGAATCAGGCGCCCTTCGCTCAGGCAGAGCACCGTGTCCGCGCCGATCAGCGCCTGCGCGTCGCGCTCGGCGATCAGCACCGCGACGTTTGCTTCGTGTGAGAGAGCGCGCAGAAGCGAGATGATCGCCTCCTGCTCGACGATCGACAGGCGCGAGGCGGGGCTGTCGGCGAGCAGCAGCCGCGGCTCGATCACGAGCGCCCTCGCGATCGTCACCCGCTGGCGCTCTCCCTCTGAGAGCTGATCCAGCTCGACCGGCGCGAGGTGGTCGACCTCGCATGCGAGCAGCGCCTCCTTCGCTCGTCGCTGCGCGGTGCGGTGCTCGACGCGGTCGATCAGCAGCGGCATCGCGACGTGGTCGATGACGCGCAGGCGGCTCTCCTCGCAGCGCTCCCAGACGCAGGCGATCTCGCGCCGGCGAAGGCGCACACGCTCCCGGCCCGGCAGCTCGCAGAGGCGCCGGCCGTCGTAGATCACATCGCCGCTGTCGGGCATCAGCATCCCCGCTGCGATCCGCAAGAGGCTGCTCTTGCCGGCCCCGCTTGCGCCGTAGATCCCGACGATCTGCCCCCGGTCGACCTGCAGCGAGACTCCCTCGAGCGCGACTCGCGGGCCGCGCGGCCCGGCGTGGCGCTTGCTGATCTGGTCGAGGCGGAGCAGCATCACTCCTCCGCCATCCGCTTGAACATGCCCCTGCGCGCGCTCTCGCGCCGGCGCTCCGCAAGCTCCGCCTGCGCCGCGTCGCGGTCGTGCCTGCGAGGCCAGACCGCCTCGCTGCCGGCAAGCCAGGAGAGCATCTCGCGCGCGTGGCGCGCCCAGCGAAGCTCGCCCTCCAGCTGACAGATGTCGGCGGAGAGGCTGAGGCGAAGCAGCAGGCGGTCGGCGCGCAGCAGCGGGCCATCGCTCGGCAGCTCCTGGCGCATCTGCACGATCTCCCTCAGGCGCCCTGCGCAGTCGCGCTCGTAGGCGTCGAGCTTGCGCAGCGCCTGCGGCAGGCGCTCCGGCCCGGCGAAGGTGATCTTCAGAAGCAGCGGGCGGCGGGACAGCCGCGCCGACTCTGGGCTGTCCGCAAAGAAGCGCTCGAACTCGCTGACACCCTCATCGGTGACCTGGAAGACGTGGCGGTCCTCCCGTGCGCGGGAGGTGCCGTTGACGCGCTCGATCAGCCCCTCACGCTCGAGCGCGCTCACCGTCTGGTAGAGCTGCCCAGAGTTCACCTTCCACGCCGGCCCCAGCCGCTGCTGCAGCTGCTCCGCCAGCTGGTAAGGGTAGGCGGGCCGTTCGAGCAGCAGCCCGAGCAGCGCGTGCTTCGCCGACATCTCTCCCCTCCGTTCGTCGCCCTGAACCCGTCGTCGCGGCGTGGCCTCGCCGGTGCGCGGGCGGCACAGCCGCCTCCCGCGCGCCGCGAACCCGAACCCGCTCTCTTGCCACCGCCCGAGCATACACCCGCTCTTGGCCTGTCTCGCGAATCCCCCGCCTTAACGCGTCCTCCGACGGCGGAAGGCCGGTGTGATTTGGCTTTGCGATGCGGTCCGCGCGCGCGGGCGGGGTCCCGAGAATGCCTGCGTTAACGGTATTGACGGCCGCCGCCGCACCCGCATAACCTGCCGCCACGCGATCGGTCGCCGGCCCTCGGTCATCGATCGTGAGCCGGAGAGCCTGCTGCGTTGCCCGCAGACGGGTGGGAGCGGCGGTCGCACCTTCGAAGAACGTGAAAACAGGCAGAGGAGAGGAGCACGGGGTGACTTGGAAGATCGGCTTGGCTTGGATGTCGCGCAGCCCTCTCCGCGCGATTCCAGGAGGCGCTCGGCGCGGGCTCGTCCGCATCGGGCGCCGCGGGCGTCGCGGCGTTCCCCCCCAACCTCTCCAGGAGCGCTGCGGCGCCCGTGCAGGGCGTGTGCTCGCCGCGCGTGCGGCGGGGGACTCTCCGCTCGTCGCCTCGCGCGCCGCGCGCATGAAGCGCCGCTGGCCGCTCGCTGCGGCAGCGGCGGTGGGCGCGA
>JAJYUP010000225.1 GCA_021792455.1 Actinomycetes bacterium
CGGTTCTTCGTGTTGCCTGCTCGATCGCGGAGGCGAAGCGCCATTCAACAGCGCCGAGCCCCCGCCGACCCGTGCCAGCGATGCAGCGGCGCGAGTGCTGCGAATCCTGCCAGTCGGTGCGTCTCAGTCTGCATCCTCTGTTGCTTTGGCTGAACATTAATCGATCGCCTAGTCGGAGGCAATCGAGTGCTTGGTTGTGTTTCTGTGAGCCTTTGTTGTCGAATCACCGCCGAGCCTCCGAGGCCAGCGCGCTGATGCGGCCCAGCGAGAGGTCGATGCCAAGCGTCTGCCGGGGAGGCATCGCAGGTCACCCGGAGGGTTCACGTCGCCTTTCCAGAGCGCACCTGGCCTCGCTCGAGCTTCGTGAGCGCGAGCGCGATGAGCAGCACGACGCCCGTGTACATGTTGAGAGCCCACGCTTCCGCGCCGACGATCGTGAGGCCCGCAGTCCCGGTGCCGAGCACGAGCACGGCGATGATCGTGCCTGCCGCGTTGAAACGCCCGCTGCGGATCTGCGTGGCGCCGAGGAATGCGGCGGCGAACGCGTCGAGCAGGTAGGCGGGCCCGATTTCGGGGTCCCCAGCGCCGATCTGTGCCGTGAGCAGCAGCCCGGCGATGCCGGCGACGAACGCGGAGGTGGTGAGGCCGGCGAAGCGGAGGCGCCTCGTGCGCACACCGGCGAGCCGCGCGGCCTCCTCGTTGAATCCGGTCGCATACAGACGTCGGCCGGTGACGGTTCGCTCGAGCAGGAACCAGATGAGGATCGCGACCCCGAGCGCGACGAACACCGGCACCTGCAGGCCGATCACTTCGCTCGTCGCGATCTTGCCGAGCTGCGTGTTCATCGCGGCGCTCGTGACCGTCTCGTCTTTGCTGATGAGCAGGCTGAAGGCCGCAAGCAGGGACCCTGTGCCGAGCGTGGCGATGAACGAGTCGATGCCAACGACGACGACGAAGAACGCGTTGGTGAGCCCGACGAGCAGCGAGACCGCGAGGGAGATGACGACGGCGAGCGCGACCGCCATGTGATGTTCGACGATCATCGAGGCGAGCAGCACGCTTGCAAGCGCCATCACGTAGCCGATGGAGAGGTCGAAGACCCCTGTGGCGAGCGGAACGACGAGCGCGAGCGCCGCAAGCGCTGCGATCGAGTTCTCGTTGAGGACCGATTTGAGGGTGGCGACGGTGGGGAACAGCGCCGGCTTCCAGAGGCTGAAGAGGATGATGATCGCGGCGAGCACGTAGACGGCGCCGATCTTCTGCACGCGCGTGGCCCGCAGCGCCTGCCCGAGAACTGCTCCGTACCCGCGCCCCCTGCGCTGGGCCTGCGGTGGCGGCCCAGTCGGCCTGGCCTCTGTGACGCCGCTCATGGGATTCTCTCCACGACGGATGGCAGGCTCATGTGATCTTCTCCTGGATGGATCTTCTCCACGACGGGTGATGGGCTCATGCGATGTTCTCCATGACGGACACGATCCTTTCTGCGTCGATCTCCGCCCCGCTCATCTCCGCTGCCACCCTGCCCCCGACGAGCACGATCACGCGGTCGCAGACGCTGATGAGATCCTCGACGTCGGAGGAGGCTATGAGGATGCTGAGGCCCGTCTGCTGCGCCCGCTCTCGCAGCAGCGCGTAGAGGGCCTGGCGCGCACCGACATCGACGCCCGCTGTCGGCTCCGCGAGCACGAGGATCGAAGGGTTGGTGTAGAGGCAGCGCGCGAGCAGGATCCGCTGCTGGTTGCCGCCGCTTAGGGTTGAGACGGGACGGTCGACCGTGTTGACGTCGACGTCGATCTCCTGGAGCCAGCGTCGAGCCTGGGCACGTGTCCGGCGGCTGGAGAGCACGCCTCTGGCGCCGAGCTGCGGCAGCGCGCCAAGCGTGAGGTTCTCGCCGACGGTGAACTCGGCGATGAGGCCCTGGCGGGCCCGTTCTGCAGGCACGAACGCGATCCCAAGCCCAGGCGCCGAGCCGCTGCTCGGCGCCCCAATCGTTCGGCCGTTCAGAAGCCACGGACCGTCGCTCCTGGAGGGGGACGCCCCCGCGAGCACGTACGGCAGCTCATCCCTTCCAGATCCGAGCAGGCCGGCGACGCCGAGCACTTCGCCGCGGTGGAGCTCGAGGTCGATGCCGTCGAGGTAGCGCGCCGTGAGTCCGCTGATCTGCAGCACGACGTCAGGCTTTGCGGATCCATTGTGCTGGGCTTCCGCCTCCGTCATCGCCTTGCCCGCGATGAGCGATGCGAGCTGCTGTGGGGTCTGGTCGGCGACTGCGCCCGCGCCGACGACCCTGCCGGCGCGGAGCACGATGAGCTCGTCGGCGAGCTCGAAGATCTCCTCCATGCGGTGGGAGACGTAGAGCACCGCGTGGCCTGCGGCCTTGACCTCGCGCACCGCTTCGAAGAGGCGGCTGACCTCCCGAGACGGCAGAGAGGCCGTCGGCTCGTCGAGCACGAGGATCCTCTGCCCCTCCTCCCAGTCCCAGAGAGCCCGGGCGATTGCGACGACGGTGCGCTCGACTGGCGAGGCGTCGCCAAGTGGCCGGGTGACGTCGAGCTCGACACCGAACCGGGCGAGCAGCTCCTTCGTGCGGGCGATCTGACGGCCTTGATGGATCTGGCCCGAGCGCGTCCTGGAGTACCCGATCGCGAGCGCGACGTTGTCGACGGCGTTGAGCTCGCGGATGAGGCCGAGGTCCTGGTGGACGAATCGCAGCCCATGACGGCGCGCGTCCTCAGAGGAGCCGAGCAGCAGAGGCTGACCGTCGACCCATCCCTTGGATCCGGCGTCAGGCTGGTGGAACCCGGCGAGGATCTTGATGAGCGTCGACTTGCCAGATCCGTTGTGCCCAAGCAGCGCGAGGATCCTGCCGTGGTCGGCCTGAAGGTCGACGTGATCGAGCGCGCGCGTGCCAGGGAACGTCTTGGAGACGTTGCTGAGACGCAGCGCTGCTGGCCGCTGCCGCTGCTGTGCTGCCTGCAC
>JAJYUP010000226.1 GCA_021792455.1 Actinomycetes bacterium
GCTTGCAAGCGTCAGCCTGCCGCCCCGTTCACGCGCCGGTGGAGGTCGCCTGCAGCCGCTTGCGAGCGTCAGCCTGTCGCCGCCGCCGTCTCTGCTCTCAGCTCGTCGAGGACGGACAGCATCGCGCTCGAGTTGCAGCTCACCTTCGAGCGCCAGGGCTTGCTTGGATGGTCCTCCAGTGTCTTCAAGCCGTTGCCTGTGATGATCGCGACGACCACCTCGTCGTCTCGAACGACGCCTTCGGAAGCCAGCCTGCTGAGCACCGCAACCGTCGTTCCGCCTGCCGGCTCAGTCAAGATGCCCTCCGTGCTCGCGAGCAGGTCGACGCCTGCGAAGATCTCCTCGTCGTCGACGGATCTCGCCGTGCCGCCCCGTCGGTTCACCGCGTCGATCACGAGGTAGCCGTCTCCTGGCGAGCCGATCGCAAGCGAGTGGGCCATCGTCGTCGGCGTGCAGGCGTGGATGTCGGCGTCCCCGTCCAGGATCGCGCTCGCGATCGGGGCGCAGCCCTCTGGTTGGGCGATGTGGATCCTCGTCTGGTCCGTCTCTGCGAGTCCAAGCTGCAAGAGCTCTCCCAACCCCTTGTCGATCCGCGAGGAGAGGGTGCCGCCTGCCGCAGGCGTCACGATGTGCGCCGGCGCCTGCCAGGCCAGCTGCTCCACGATCTCGAACGTCACCGTCTTTGCGCCCTCCGCGTAGAAGGGGCGCAGCGTGATGTTCGCGAACTCCATCCCGCTCTCCAGCGCGAGGGCGCGGCACTCGCGGTTCGCTTCGTCGTAGTTTCCTTCGACCTGGCAGACCTTCGCGCCAAGCGCTCTGCAGGCCTGCGCCTTCATGTGCTCCAGCCGGTTTGGGTAGAACACGTATGGGGTCACCGCCGCCTTCGCCGCGAACGCTGCGACGGCGGTGCCGACGTTGCCCGTCGAGACGCACCCTATCTCGCTCCCGCCGAGCTCGAGCAGCCGGGCGAGCGCCATCGAGACGACTCTGTCCTTGTATGAGAGGCTTGGCCTCGAAGTCGAGTCGTCCTTCAGGTAGAGGTTGCGAAGGCCGAGCTCCGCGCCGAGACGGTCGGCTCTGATCAAGGGGGTGCAGCCTGAGTGCTGGCCGACCCGCCGCGCAGCGGCGCTCTCGCGGATTGGCAGAAGCTCCTCGAAGCGCCAGATGTTTGCTGGGCGCACTGCGAGATCGAGCTCTGCGAGCCGTCTGCGCGCGAGCTCGTAGTCGTAGTCGATGTCGAGGGCCCTGCCGCAGCGCTCGCAGGTGAAGACCGACTCGCTGAGGGGGAAGCTCTGCCCGCAGGTGCGGCAGCAGAATGCCGTCGCGCAGGAGCGCGTCTGTGCCCCGCTTTGTCCATCAGCTGCTTCGCATCTCGCGCTCATCCGCGTCACCCTGTCCTCGTTGCCTTTTCAGTTGGCGCGGCGGCGCGCCCATTCGCAGGTCCTGCCCGCTGAGTCGATTGGTCTGTCGGCGCCGGCGGAGGGGCCGCCGGCGCGGTTGCTGCTGCGCCGTCTCGCCCGTGTGCTGCAGGTGTCGGCCAGCGCGGATGCTCGCCCTCCGCGCCTGAACCGGAGTCGATCCACAGCTGCTCGGAGATGTGGGGGGCGAGGGGGAAGAGCATCTGCACCAGCAGGACGATAGCTGCGATCAGGCTCTCGCTGTCCTGCCTGCTCAGTGTGCCCCTGCGCTCGAGCACGCGCCCCTCGAAGTCCTTCATGCGCTCGAACAGCCTCATCACGTTGCGGACTGCGCTGTGCATCTGCAGCGCCGCCATGTCGGCGCTCATGCGCTCGAGGGCGGTCTCGCACCACTGCGAGAGCCGCTTGCGCAGGTGCTCTGTACGCTGCGTGCCCACGTCGAGCTCCGCCGATGGAAGCTCCTGCCGCTGCGCATCGATCTCGAAGTGCCTCCTGCAGTACTGCCACAGGTCCACGAGGAACCGCTCGCAGTGCTGCACGGCGCTGTCAGTCCAGTTCAGCGCCTTCTGGGGTCGCGCCGCGTAGAGGACGGCGAGTCTCATCGTGTCGGCGCCGTAGGCGCTGACGAGCGCGTCAGGGTCGACGACGTTGCCGAGGTGCTTGCTCATCTTGCGCCCGTCCCGCATCACCATCTCGTGGAACAGGCAGCCCGCGAAGGGCTCACCGTCTGCGAGGAACTGGAGCGGGCCGATGTCTCTCAGCGCCTTCGTCACGATGCGCTGGTCGAAGACGAAGCTTCCGCTGTCGGAGCCTGCGACGACGCGCTCTGAGGGAAGCCAGACGCGAAGGTCCTCGAGCGCGAGGATCTCCGGCAGTGGACGGTGCCGCTCAGACGGCGGCACGCATGCCGGCACCCACAGCCACAGCGCGTCGAAGTGGCAGTCGAGCGTGTCCGTCTCCCGGCGAGCGGGGCCACCGCAGGATGGGCAGCTGACGGAGACGAACTCCTCGAGCTCCGCGAGCGGGTTGCCAGTGCCAGTCGGCTTCAGGTCGGCTGGCAGCAGCACTGGGAGGTCCTCTGGGGGCACCTTCACGGTGCCGCACCGCTCGCAGTAGACAATCGGGATCGGCGTGCCCCACGATCGCTGTCGCGAGATCGAGAAGTCACCCGCCTTGTAGCGGGAGGCATGCCTGATCTGCGCCGCGAGGGGCACCTCACCCGCGCCTGCAGGCGGTTGTCCAACCGCCCCCTTCTCGAAGCTGCCCTCGGCGAGCAGCCGGCGCGCGATCATCGCGTCGACTGGGTCGCGGTCGGGGATGCCGAGGGCGGCTGTCGCACCAAAGCGCCCGTCGACGGCTGGGGAGATCAGCAGCGGCAGCTGTGCATCGCCGCCTGCGGAGGTGACGAAGCGGCCGGTGTGCACGATCGGGATCGCCTCTGCGTCGCGGCTGCCCCGCTCGATCCCTCCTGAGCGCAGCTGCTCGATGCGCGCGCGAACGCTTGGGGTTGCCGCGAAGCGCTCGATCTGCTCGTGCTTCGGCGAGACGAGC
>JAJYUP010000062.1 GCA_021792455.1 Actinomycetes bacterium
GGGAACGACAGCGGGTCGGCCTGCGCAGAGCGAGCCGCAGCCCGCACGCAGTGAAAGCGCGACCGCACCAGCGGCGACGCCCGCGTGCTAGCGCGCGGGCACGCGCTCGACCAGGTCCTTCAGACGCTTCAGTGTCAAGCTTGCCTCGCGCTCCGGCATCCCCCCCACGATCGCTCGGCTTGCGAGCGCGCCGATCGGTCCCAGCGGCACGTGAAACTCGTTCCGGTAATCGAAACGCGTCGCCGCCTCTCCCTCACGCGTCAGCGTGTACTCAGTACGTGCGCGGGACCGCGCGGGACCACGCCCCTCCCAGACCACCTGCTGCAGCGGCGTCAGACCAACGAGGCGCCAGTGAACGTCGATGCTCACGCCTCTCAGGTACAGCTGCTGCACCATCTGGTAGCCGACACGGGGAGCTCCCTCGTCGGCGCTGCGCAGACGACGGTGAATAGTGACCCACTCGCCAAGCCTCGCCGGGTCCATCACAACTTCCCAGACGATCGCTGGCGGCGCATCCAAATGAACTGAAGCAGTGACGACGCTCATCGCTTCTCGGAACCGTAGCCTGGCGGCTCGCCCTTGGTCGCCTGCCTGTCAGCGTGCTGCAAGAGGCTCGGAACGCTCCCATTCGGCGAGCGCGTGCTCGACCGCCGCACCGAAGCTGTGCAAAGCGACCGGCAGCAGGCTCAACGCCCTTTCGTCGACGGGGAGCAGGTCACTCTGCAGGCTCTCCATCAGGGGGACGACGAGCTCGGGGTCCTCCTCGGTGATCGCCGCGACTATGCGACCCGTCAGCGGTGTCATGCTCATCCCCAGCCTCAGCACGGGGCGGCGCACCAGCATGATCTCGGCGATCCTTCCCAGCATCTGCTCGTAGGTGAGCTCATCTGGGCCGAAGACGTCGAGGGAGAGCCCTGCGAGCCCGGGGGCAGATCCAGCGAGCGCGAGCATCTCGATCACATCGCGGCCGTCGATCGGCCTCGTCCTGTTGGTCCGCCAGGCAGGCAGTGCAAGCACAGGCAGACGCTCGACGAGGCGCACCAGGAGGCGAAACGACCGGGACCGTGCGCCGATCACTATCGAGGCCCGCAGAGCGACCGACTCGGGCACGGCCTCCAGCAGCACCCGCTCCACCCCCGCACGACTGCACAGATGCGCGGAGGGCGCTCCTCGCCTCGGCAGTGGCCCACCGAGGTAGACGATCCGCCGGACACCGGCGCACCTCGCCGCGCTTGCGAAGTTTGCGGCGGAGAGCCTCTCCCTCGCGGCGAACGAGGCGGCCGCGGCGCTGGATCCGCCACCTTCACCGCGCTCCATCGAATGCACGAGGTAGTAGGCGACCTCGATCCCATCGACCGCCTCTGCCAGACCGTCTGCGGTCAGAAGGTCTCCCCGCAGCACCTCTGCCTCGCCACTTCGCACCTTTGCCGGGTCGCGGCTGAGCGCACGCAGCTCGTGTCCTTCCGCCGCCAGGCGCGGGATCAGGGCAGACCCGATGAAGCCGCTCGCGCCTGTGACGAGGATGCGCATCGTCTCATCATGACGACGATGGGAGAGCGAGAGTCGTGGCGACGCCGGCAGGGCACGGCCGTCGAGCCATCGGCGACGACTCGCGATCCTCTCCGTGCCGCGACGGCGCGATCCCGGCGCCAGCCCTGCGGGTCGAGCGATCGGCGACGACTGGAGATCGTCTCGGTCTCTGAGACGTCTCAGTCTCCGTCTCCGAGCCATCTCAGGATTTTCTCTGCGATTTGCGAGATCGCGGAGCCTCTCGGGCGCAGGCGCGGTTGCACTGCTGCTTTGATGCATCGCGCCCGCCCTGTCCGCCGTCTTGCGGCGATTCAGGGCACCCGACCAGGGACGGACAGAGGCCGCGCTGCGACGCCGGACTCGTTCCTGTCCACGTCGCTCGAAGTGGAGGCGGCACAACCGCTCACGTCAGGGCGGCGGCTGCGAGAAAAAAGGCGAAGGGGGAGCGGACGCGCATATGCGACATGGCAGAGGACCGGCAGGCAGGGGCAAGGTGCGCTGCGAGGACTGTTATTTCAAGGCGAACATGCTGTGCGCGCTCGAGCTCGAACAGCCGTGCGCGACGTTCCGACCGAAGGAGGCGAACCTGAGGCCCCCTGCCCAGATGCGACTCGTCTTTCGCCACGAGCGCCGCTCGCAGGCGGCCTGGACGTTCCCCTCCGCAGAGCAGCAGGCCGCTCTGCACGCCTGATCGCGCCTACCGCACATGCGCGGCGCGTGCACTGCTCACGCATTCACCGCGTCGACCGCACGCGCTCAGCGCCTTCGCGCCAGCGGTGATGTGGGGCGCGCGTGAGAGCGCTTCGACCGCACGCGCTCAGCGCGGCCGCCGCGCATCCTCATCGGTTCTCAGGCAGATCGAAGCGGCCGCCTCGACCAAATCGCCGGACACGACGCAACTGCCGCCCAGCTGCGGCTTCCGCGCTCAGTCACGCGAGACCGCGCCCCTGGCGCCGCTGAGGCGCAGGTTGACTCGTCCGGTTCGCCATCCACTCGGCTCCGTGGGTGTCAGTCGCACCGTGGAGCAGGATCGAGCAGAGCACGACCGTCGCCGTCAGGTCGAAGATGCGGCCCCCGGAGGCCAGGCGCCTGCTGAGGACGAGCAGCGAGAAGGTGACCGTCGCAACGCCCTTCGGGCCAAACCAGCCCATGAACAGTCGCGAGGCGTGATCCGTGCGCGTGCCGATCAGCGCCAGCCACACCGCGCCTGGACGTGCGAGCACAAACACGATCGCAACGAACGGAACCGTCAGCCACCCCTCGCGCGCGAGCGCCTCGAGACTCAAAAGCGACCCGACCACGATGAAGATCCCCACCTTCACCAGCTCAACGGTCTCGCCACCGCGCTGTGCGAAGCTCACAGCGAGATCTCGTCGTCGCAGCCCCAGGACGATCGCGGCGACGAACACCGCTATGAACCCGTTTCCTTCTGGAGAGAGGGCTGTCAGGCCATAGGTGGCAAAGGCAGCACCCAGCAGGTAGAGGGACTTCTGGTGTGCGGCCATCGAGCGTCGAGGTCGCGCAGCCCGCCTCCGCCGCAGCGCGAGGACGAGCGGGCGGATCTGGTGTGCGGCCATCGAGCGTCGAGGTCGCGCAGCCCGCCTCCGCCGCAGCGCGAGGACGAGCGGGCGGATCGGCCCACGGGAAGGACCTTCCGCCCCGCCTGGCAGGAGCACTGAGGCAAGCCACCCGCAGCAGAGCCCGAACAGAAGCCCCAGGCCCAGATCCTGCAACACGAAGTGCCACCACACGAAGTCCCCTCCGTTGTCGCCCGCGGCAGCGGCGAAGGTAAGCACTGCGGGCAGCGCGAGCCCGTCGTTCAGACCTGACTCCAGGTTCAGCGAGTGGCGCACGACCCTTGGCACGCGCGGGTTCGTCACGACGCTCGAGGTGAGCACGGGGTCTGTCGGTGACAGCAGCGCGCCGATCAGCAGCGCGTCTGTCCAGGAGAAGGTGAGCAGCACTCGCGCCGTGAGCGCGATCGCGGCCACGGTCAGTGGCATCGCGAGCACAAGCTTCCGCAGCGGCAGCCGCCAGGCACGCTGCAGCATCTCACCGTCCACCTCCAGACCATCTCGCAGCAAGATCACGATCAGGGCAACGAACGCGAGGTCGATGACGAAGCCAGACCTCGCACGCATCTGGATCCACCCGAGCCCGCCCCTGCCGACGATGAATCCGGCGACCACGAACAGTGCAGCAAGCGAGAGCAGGGACCTGTCAGCGAGGCCGGACGCGAGCGCACCGATGATCAGCACGATGCCGAGCACCGCGACGCTTGTGGCGAACGAGGTCACGCTCTGAGCTTCTCACGTCTACGATGGAACCTGCAAAGCTATGGCGTGGAACGACCGTAGAACGACAATGCACCGCGAGCATCGAAGGTGGTGGGCAGATGGGAGCAAAGCAAAGCATCGGCAAGGCTGGCGCAGCTGCGCGGGCAGCTCGGCGCAACCGCTACGTTCAGCGTCTCATCGAGGACGAGGACGTGCGTCGCAGCCTGCTCACCGCATATGGCGCTGTACGGGGGGCGTACGGGCGCATGCGGAACGGCAAGGCTCCGAGCAGAGCCCTGCTTCACGATCGCAAGCTTCAGCGCGAACTCGCCGCCGCCCTCAGCGCGCTGAGGGCGGCGTCGGAGTCCCTGTCAGAGAAGCCGAGAAGGCGCCGCAGATTCGGTCCGGCGAGAATGGTTCTGCTCGCGCTCACCGGGGGCGTGCTCAGCCTCGTGTTCAGCGAGAAGCTGCGCTCGAAGGTGCTCGACCTGCTGTTCGGTGCCGAGGAGGAGTTCGAATACAGCTCGACGACGACTCCTGTCGAGCCTGTGCCGACAGCGTCGCCTTCGAGCTCGTCACAGCCCGGTCCTCAGACGCCTGATGCTCAGCAGTCGGGCTCTGGGGCTTCTGCTGCTCAGGAGTCCACGTCTGAGTCATCGGATCCACAGTCATCGCAGGGAACCGCCAGCCAGACCGCCTGATCGCAGACTCGGCGCCGAGTGCCGCATGATGAGCGCGCGCGCGTCAAGCGGCACCTCTGCGCAGCGCCCGCTCGCGAGCCAGAAGGCGCTTCGCATCATTGAGGCGATGCGTTCCAGCGTCGCACGAAGGGGCTCGGTCGGCTCCACGTTCGACAGGGTCGCGAGCGAGGCTGGTGTCTCGAAAGGACTGCTCCACTACTACTTCGGGACGAAGGAGCACCTGCTCGTTGAAACGGTCCGCCACGACTGCGAGCTGCGCCTGCAGCGTCTCGAGCGCCAGCTCGCAGACGCACGTACGGCCGACGATTTCATCGACCTCATGGCGCTCAGCCTCGAACGGACGCTGCAGCGAGAACCGGACTTCGTCACGCTCGTGTTCGAGTTGTTCACGCTCGCGCGGCGCAATCGAGAGATCGCAGCAGAGTACGCAGCGCTTCAGCGCAGGATGCGCGAGCACCTCGGAGGCATGCTCGCGGAGGCACAGAGCAACGGAGTCCTGCACCTCCATGCCGACCCAGAGGCAGTCGCAGAGATCCTGTTCTCGCTCGGCGATGGGTTTGCACTCCGGATGCTCGCGGAGCCTCAGCGCGATTTCAGCGCAACGGTGCGGGCTGGGATCGCATGTGCGAGGGCCCTGCTCGTCGACTGAGGGTCATCTCTCTCCGGCGGCGACGTTCCAGTTGCCGGCTGACACCGACCCGACGGCGGGACGGCCCTGCTCGCGGCGTGAGCTCCACGCGGCGACCACGACGCCCGTTTGCCGGCAGAGGTTCACGCCGCGTCGGATGATCGTTGCTTGATCAACCGGATCGGCACTCCTATAATGAGAGTGCCAATGCCGATATACGAGTACAGACGGCCGGATGGCAGCACGTTTGAGGTGCTCCAGTCGTTCACAGATCCGCCGCTCACCCACGATCCTCAGACAGGCGTCGAGGTGAGGCGTGTGCTTCATGCTCCTGCGGTCCACTTCAAGGGCTCCGGCTTCTACAACACCGACTATGGCACCAGGCGCCGGCAGCGGGAGAACGCAGCCGAGTCAGGTGGGCCGGACAGCTCCGTCGCGCCCGGCGGCAACGAGCGCGGAGGCTCTGACGGACCAGGAGAGTCCAAGGCTTCAGGCGGAGCGACGGACGGCGTCTCCAAGCCCGCACCGAAGTCGGACTCAACCGCGAAGAGCAAACGGGAGCCTGCAGCGGTCTCCTGAGCGTCGCAACCGCAAACGGGAGCCTGCAGCGGTCTCCTGAGCGTCGCAACCGCAAACGGGAGCCTGCAGCGGTCTCCTGAGCGTCGCAACCGCCCGCATCGCAGCAGTGCTCTGCGGCCAGCCTGCAGCCAGAGGCGTCTCGCGCGAGACGCGAGGGCAGCGCTCGCGCCGCACGAGAGCACCCCGCACAGGGGAAAGCACCAGGAGCGAATATCGTTGGGACATGGACAGCGATCGGGCGGCAGCAGGGCGGCTCGTCGTGTGCCCGACGCCGCTCGGCAATCTTGCGGACATCACGCTCAGAACTGTGCAGGCGCTTCGCAGCGCAGACATCATTGCCTGTGAGGACACGCGCAGGACGAGAATCCTGCTCGAGCATCATCGGCTGCTGAGCGGTCGACCGCGAATTCTGAGCATCCATCAGCACAACGAAAGAGAGCGTTCCGCGCAGCTTCTCGACAGCATGCGCGCAGGCGCCCTCGTCGCCCTCGTATCAGATGCCGGAACCCCGCTCATATCCGACCCTGGATTCATTCTCATGCGCGAGACGATCGATGCCGGACTGAGCGTCGAGGTCTTGCCGGGGCCGTCGGCCCCCATAGTCGCGCTCGTCGCTTCTGGCCTGCCGTGCGATCAGTTTCGCTTCGTCGGCTTCCTGCCCAGGTCGCGAGCGGCGATCGAGCAGGCGCTCTCCAGCAGCGAGGAGACGCTCGTCGCCTTCGAGTCTGCCAAGCGCCTCCCGAGCACGCTCGCCCTGCTTGCCGGGATCAGCCCCGACCGTCAGATCGCTGTCTGCCGAGAGCTCACCAAGATCCATGAGGAGGTTCTCCGCGGCAGCGCCATCGAGCTCGCCGCCCGCTTGCCCTCTGCCACGCACCTGCGCGGCGAGATCGTTCTCGTCGTCGCGGGTGCTGAGCCGTCCGCCGGCGACTCGCGGGAGGCTGTGCGCGCCGTTGAAGCGCTTGCGCAGGCGGGGGCGAAGCCACGGGTCGCAGCACGAGTAGTCGCCGATCTCTCAGGCCTCAGCGCGAACGAGCTCTATCGCCTCGCCGCCGGCAAGAACGCGGCCGGGCGATAGCCTTCGGCGCCTTGTCGTTCTACGTCACCACCCCCATCTACTACGTCAACGCGGCGCCACATCTCGGCCACGCATACACGACAATCGCCGCCGACGTGCTCGCCCGTCACCACAGACAGAGAGGCGAGGAGGTCTTCTTCCTCACCGGCACGGACGAGCATGGCGAGCCCGTCGCCGATGCAGCCCGCGCGCTCGGCATCGAGCCCCAAGAGCTCGCCGACCGCAACTCAGAGCGTTTCAGGGCGCTCGCGCCGAGGATCGACGCCTCCAACGACTTCTTCATTCGCACCACCGATGCTCAGCACGTCGCCGTCGTGCAGGAGGTTCTCAGCAGGGTCCGTGAGAACGGCTTCGTACATCGGGGCCTCTACGAGGGCTGGTACTGCCCGAAGTGTGCGGACTTCAAGGCTGACAGCGAGACCACAGGCGATCACCTGTGCCCGATCCATCACGTCCAGCTCGTCTGGGAGCAGGAGGAGAACTACTTCTTCGCGCTCTCCGCCTTCCAGGGACCCCTGGAAGAGCTCTACGAGGCACAACCAGAGCTCGTCGCGCCTGTGAGCCGCAGAAACGAGGCGCTGTCGTTCATTCGGTCCGGCCTGCGCGACGTCCCGCTCACACGCGCCCGGCTGCGGTGGGGCGTGCCTGTCCCCTGGGATCCGTCCCAGGTGTTCTACGTGTGGTTCGATGCGCTGCTCAACTACTACTCCGCGTTGACCTACGCGAAGCCAGGCGAGGATCTGCGCCGGATCTGGCCCGCGGACTGCCATCTCATCGCGAAGGACATCCTACGCTTCCACGCCATCTACTGGCCCGCACTGCTCATCGCCGCGGAGCTGCCGGTGCCGAAGCGGATCTTCGTGCATGGGTACCTGCTCATGGAGGGGGAGAAGATGAGCAAGTCGCTTGGGAACGTGCTCGACCCGTTCGCGGTCATCGACGCGTTCGGGAGCGACGCGCTGCGCTTCTACCTCATGAGAGATGTCTCCTTCGGGCAGGACGGCTCCGTCTCAACCGCGGCCTTCGAGCAGCGCTACCAGAGCGAGCTCGCAAACGAGTACGGAAACCTCGCCAGCAGGGTCGCTGCGATGGTCCACCGCTACCGCGAAGGCAGACTCGCGCCGGCGCCGCTCGATCCAGCACTCGCAGCGGACCTCGACGGCGCGGCGGGCGAGGTCAGCGCCCTCATCGACGAAATCGAGCTCACCCAGGCGCTCGACGTGATCTGGACACGCGTACGCAGGCTCAATCGCTACGTCGAGGAGCGCGCGCCCTGGAAGCTCGCGGGGGATCCCAGCGGCCAGGGCGAGCTCGACATCGTCCTCGGCTCCCTCGTGACGGGGCTTCGCACCGTCAGCGTCCTGTTGCATCCCTATCTGCCGAATGCGACAGCTGAGCTCCTTCGCGCGCTCGGCGTAGACGATCTCTCGCTGCAGAGCGCAAGCCCTCGAGTTGGCCTGCCTGCGGAGATCGGCATCATAGGGCCGTTGTTCCCGAGAATCACCTGAAGCCGGCGATGGTCGACAGCCACACGCACCTGCATCTCTGCGCGGCGCCCGCCGCCGAGCTCGTCGCAGAGGCTGGGCGGGCGGGCGTCGAGAAGCTCCTCACCGTCGGCACGGACGGGATCTCCTCCAGAGCCGCGCTTGCATCTGCGGAGTCGTTCCCGCAGGTGCATGCGGCGGTTGGTCGACACCCGAACGAGGCGACGGGGTTCGGCGACGCAGACCTCGCAGAGCTGAAGGCGCTCGCGAGCCACAGCCGGTGCGCTGCTGTCGGCGAGAGCGGGCTCGACTACTACAGGGACAGCGCCTCACGGCTTGACCAGCAGCGTGCCTTCGCGGCGCACATAGCGCTTGCGCGCGAGGTGGACAAGCCGCTCATCATCCACTGCAGAGCGGCAGCGGAGGATGTGCTCGCACAGCTCGCCTCTGAAGCTGACGGGGTGAGCGTCGTCGTGCACTGCTTCTCGATGCCGGAGCACCTCGGCACGTGCGTGGAGCGGGGGTACGCCATCTCGTTCGCCGGTAACGTCACGTATCCCAGCGCAACCGAGCTCGCACGATCCGCAACGCTCGTGCCAGACGATCTGCTGCTCGTCGAGACTGACGCCCCATACCTCCCACCGCAGGACATGAGGGGGCAGGCGAACCGGCCTGCGTTCGTCGTGCACACAGCTGCGTTCGTCGCGCGGCTGCGCAACTGCGGCCTGCCGGAGCTCGGGGAGATCATCGACCGCAACGCTGCGCGCGTGTTCGCCTGGTGAGTGACCTGCCAACGACGGGGAAGCGCGCGCTCAGCGTCGACGAGCGCGAGGGAGAGCCGACGCAGCCGACGATCAGGCGCATCCGCCGCTACGGTGTGCGCCCGGACCGCGACCTCGGTCAGAGCTTCCTCATCGACTCGAACATCATTCGGGTGGTCGCTGCGGCAGCGAACCTGAACGCCGCCGATGTCGTGCTCGAGATCGGTGGTGGCCTCGGGACCCTCTCTGAGCACCTCGCCCCTCAGGTCGCCCATCTGCACGTAGTTGAGATCGACCGCCGCCTCGAGGAGCCCCTCACCGAGGCCCTCGCTCCGTTCGGGAACGTCGCGCTGCATTGGGGCGACGCCATGCGGATCGACCTCGCCGCACTGCGTCCCACCCCATCGAAGCTCGTCGCGAACCTGCCGTATGGGATCGCCGCAGGCGTGCTGCTGCGCACTGTGCAAGACCTCGTTCAGATGCGCTGCTGGGTCGCGATGGTGCAGCGAGAGGTCGGCGAACGTCTTGCCGCACCACCTGGGAGCGGCCTGTATGGCATCAGCTCCGTCATCGCCCAGAGCTCGTGTGAGGTCCACATCATCAGGCCGATATCGCGCACGGTTTTCCATCCCGTGCCAAACGTCGACTCGGTGCTCGTCTCGATGGTCCGGGCCGGCCCAGCGGCGTCACCCGCGCTCTCAAAGCTCGTGAGGGCAGCGTTCGCCCACCGCCGAAAGTCGCTCTCGAAGTCCGTCTCGATCGCCTCAGGGGATGATCCCCGACTGGTACGGGAGAACCTCGCCAAGGCGCTTGCACAGCTTCGCCTCCCTCACGATGTGCGCGCGGAGAGACTCACGCCGGCGCAGTTCTGTCGCCTCGCACACCTGCTCACCGACGAAGGAGCGGCGGAGGAGTGACGGTTTGGCGCGCGCTCGCCCCCGCGAAGATCAACCTCGGTCTGTTCGTCGGGCCGGTGCGCACCGACGGAAGACATCAGCTCGTAACGGTCATGCAGTCGATCTCGCTCGCCGATGAGTTGACGCTGAGCGATGCACAGGGTCAGCTCGCCGATGACGAGCTTCACTGCCCAGGCGTGGAGGGACCGCCTACGGACAACCTCGCGCTGCGCGCTCTGGTCGCGTTCCGCGCGCAGAGCAGGTGGTCAGCACCGCCGAAGCGACTGTCGGTCGAGAAGCGCGTGCCCATCGCTGGCGGTCTCGGAGGGGGATCTGGGGACGCAGGCGCCGCCCTGCGTCTGGCCGCTGCCGCATCGCAGTCCGGCGATGCGGCGATGCTGCACAGGATCGCCGTCACTCTCGGCGCGGACGTTCCCGCTCAAGTTCAGCCTGGGCGGTGGCTTGCCAGCGGCGCCGGAGAGGTGTTGAAGCACCTCCCTGCACCGAGTCAGCCGCTTGGCGTACTCGTGCTCCCTTCTCAGGCAACGCTCTCCACCGCGGCTGTCTACGCGGCCTTCGAGGAGATCGGGGTCTCGCGTGATGCCGCACAGCTCGAGCGCCTCGAACAGGAGCTTGCCGCAGTGCTGCAGGATGGCGCCCCGCTGCCTGCGCCGCACCTGTTGCACAACGACCTGCAGCGAGCGGCACGCAGGCTCTGTCCATCGATCGGTCAGGCGCTGTCAGAAGCGACGCGAGCAGGCGCGGACGTCGCGCTGCTCAGCGGCTCCGGGCCGACGGTCGTCGGCCTGTTCGCTGGCGGGCAGGCCCTGACACGTGCACAGACCGCGGCACGCAGGCTCAGCGGCCGGACTCCAGCGGCGGTCTGCGCCCTCACCGTCGATGCGGCCTTTGGTGCTCCATCCCGCTTGGATCAGTGATTGCGCGCCCCTGCAGAGCACCTCTCCGATCACGGAGAGTCGCGATCCCCACGAGGCCAGGCGCGCGACCACGACGGACCTCTGCGACTTCCATGGGGATGGCACAGAAGCACGAGGGCACGCGCGCGCCGGGCCCATGCTCGGCGGGAGTGGTCGAACGCCCCACTTACAATGCAGCTGTGAGCAAGAACGACATCACCTACCTCGTGACAGCCGGCGCAGTCGTCATCGGGCTCGGTGTCTACATAGCGCTGATCCTCCGACCCGCTTGGACCTCGTATGGGCGGCTGCTCGAGCGCATTGCCGCGGCGTTTCTGTCGCTCTATGTCCTCGCCGTCTTCATCGGCATCGGCGTGATAGGCGGCCTCGCTGCCGTCTACTTCTGGGGCTGAGTGTCTGAGCCTGCGGCCGACCTCGATCACCTCGACGCGGTGTCGGCGGCGATCGAGAATGGCGTCGGATTGCCTGGTGTCGTGCGGGCGGCCGCAAACGCGCTCGACGCAAGCCTCGCGGTTTCCGACGCCTCTGGCTCGGTGCTCGCCGTCGCCGCCCGCTCCCCAGCGGAGGAGCGCGACCTGCTCTCGAAGGGCAAAGGCGTCACCAGCCTGCCGCTCCGACGTGCAGAGACGCTCCTCGGCACGATCCACATGCGCGTTCGCTCGCAGCCGAGGCCTGCGCTTCTGCGGATCACCACGACCCTCATCGCCGCTGAGGTCGAGCGCGTACACGCCCCGGGGAAGGCCTTTGAAAGCGCGGCGGGCGACTTTCTGCGCGCGCTGTTCGCAAAAGAGATCGACACACGCGAGCAGTTGCACGAGAAGGCGACTGAGCTCGCGATCGACCTGCGGGAGGGGGCGAGCATGCTCGTCGTGCGAGCCCATCCCCAGGCGCAGCCTGAAGAGGGTTGGCGGGAAAGAGTGCGGACCGTAGCCCAGCGTGGCGCGCTAGTCGCATGCAGAGGTGCGATCGCAGCTCTCGCCGAGCGCGACGGAGTCGCCGCGGCCGAGGTCCTGATGCTCTTGCCCACAGGCGAAGAGCAGGTCGCAGCACGGGCGGCTGACGCTGTCATGACGGAGATGCAAGCTGCATTGCCCGGCTGCACGCTTGCGCTTGGCCGCAGCCGCATCGCCGATGACGCCGCAGACCTGCCACGGGCTGCAAGCGAGGCGCTGCTCGCTGCAAACGTCGCAGATGACGGCAGCGGTGTCTCGCTCGCGTTCGAGCAGACGGGCGCCTACAGGCTCCTGCTCTCGACGATGAGCGAGAACCCCCTCGAGCTGCGACGGTTCTTTGCAGAGACCGTCGAGCCTCTGATCGCATACGACGAGCAGTATGAGACCGACCTGCTCGAGACTCTCCACACGTTCCTCGAGGCTGACGGCAACGTCGCCCGCACAGCGCAGCGAATGTTCACCCACCGGCACACGATCTACTACCGCCTCGAGCGCATTCGCGACATCACCAGCCTCGATGTCAACTCCACCGACGGGAGGGAGAAGCTCAGCCTCGGCCTCAAGGCGATGCGAGTGCTCGGCCTCTCCTCGCCTGCAGGCCCAGCCTCTGAGGCTGGCACTGAGGGTGGAAGAGTCCCTCCAACATCCGCGTCCCGGCGTAGCTGACGGGCCCCGTCGCGGAGCCAACCGACCCCGTCGCGGAGCCAACCGACCCCTTCGGGAGGCCAACCGACCCCTTCGCGGAGCCCACCGACCCCTTCGGGAGGCCCCGACACTCTGCGCACCTCAGAGTCCCTCCTCGGCGCCGTGATCAGAGACCGCAGTCACCTTCGGCAGAGCAGGCCCCCTCACATGCACCGCTCAGGCGAGTGCGTTCAGGGCGCCGCGAGCTCAACGGTGTAGACACCCGCGAAGGACGTCCTTCTCCCCTCTGGCGACCCCACCTCGACGCCAACTCCGATGCTGCGAAGCCGCTTGGTCAGCAGGATCGCCCGATGGGGCGGGGACTGCATCCACAGGCGGACGATGTTCGCGGGCGTCGCTTCGCGGCCCGTCGCCCATGCGATGTTCTGAGCGACGAGCAGACCACGGCGACGCCCGCCCCGACCGTACCTCGAAGCGAGCACGCGCGCGAATGGACTCAGACCGGAGAGGCTGTTGTCGCCGAAGTAGTGGCCGAGCAGCATGTCATGTGTCTGCCCGATCGCTATCGACTCCAGTATCCGACTCGACCTCAGCACAGGCAGCCCATGTGCCCGTCGCATGCTGTTGATCAGGCAGAGCGTCGAAGCCGCGATCGCATGCGTATTCGAGCGCTTCGGCCGCACGTGCGCGTCACGACAGTCACGGTGACTCGCTGCGAGCGCTGAGGCTGGCGAGCTCAACGTGAACATCACGAGAAGCGTCGCGAGCCGGCGTCTGCCCATCATCTCCCACCTGCCCTTCGTCGAGTCGCGGCATCCTTGCAGATGCGACCAGCAGGCGCAGCGCGCCGCGCGCTCATTCCCGCTCGCAGCGAAGAACATCGCGCGCCCAGCGCCCTGCGTCACGCTCTCGGCAACCGTGCGAGGATTGCGGTGCCACTTGGGGGGTCGTCCAATGGCAGGACATCAGGTTTTGGTCCTGAGAATCAGGGTTCGAATCCCTGCCCCCCAGCTCGCCCTGCCTCCGCCTCCACGACGCACCGCGAGCTCCAGCCCCAACCTCGCGCGCTTCATCGGCTCAGAGGGCTACAGTCTTCGCGGTGAACGCGTTCACTGTCATCGTCCTCGCGGCTGGGCGCGGCACGCGGATGCGCTCCGAGCGGCCCAAGGCGCTGCATGAGATCTGCGGCCGTCCGATGATTCTCTGGCCGGTGTGCGCAGCGATCGAAGCAGGGGCTGATCAGGTGATCGTCGTCGATGCCCCTCGCCGCGAGCTTGCGTCGGTGCTGCCAGGCACAGTCGAGATCGCAGTCCAACGGACAGCGAATGGGACTGGCGGGGCCACCGCCGCGGCCGCGCCGCTCCTTCGCCGTGACCGCCCGGTCATCATCCTCAGCGGCGACGTGCCGCTGCTCAGTGCACAGACGATCCGCTCTCTGCTGCAGGCGCACCTCGAGGGCGGGTGCAGCGCGACCGTGCTCAGCATCGTGCCGCCGGACCCCGCTGGCTATGGGCGCATCGTGCGCGACGGCGGCGGGGAGCTGCTGAGGATCGTCGAGACGAAGGTTCGGGGTGACGCCAGCGCTGATCAGCTCCACATAGATGAGGTCAACGCAGGCGTCTACGCCTTCGACGGCGGAGCGCTGCTCGACGTGCTGCCGCGACTCGACGCGGAAAACGCCCAGGGCGAGCTGTACCTCACCCAGGCGCTGCCGCTGCTCCGCGAAGCTCGCCACAGGGTCACCGTCCATCGCCTCGCGGATCCTTCGCAGGCGCTTGGCGTCAACGACAGGGTCTCGCTCGCGACGGTCTCGGCAATCGCGCAGCGGGCGATCCTCGAGCGGCACATGCGGGCTGGCGTCACCATCGTCGACCCTCACAGCACGTGGATAGATGTCGACGTCACGATCGGCGCCGACGCACGCATAGAGCCTGGGACGCAGCTGCGCCGAGGCACATCCGTCGGGGAGCACACGACCATCGGCCCGCACACGATCGTGACGGAATCTCAGATCGGGGCTCATTGCACCGTCAGGATGTCCTGGCTTGACGCCGCGACCGTGCGCGACGGCGCGACCGTCGGGCCGTTCACGTTTCTTCGTCCTGGCACGAGCGTAGGCGAGAGCGCGAAGGCTGGGGCGTTCGTCGAGATCAAGAACTCACTCATCGCCAGCGGTGCGAAGGTTCCACACCTCTCCTACATCGGCGACGCTGACATCGGCGAACGCACCAATCTCGGCGCTGGGACGATCACCGCCAACTACGACGGGCAGGAGAAGCACCGCACGAGGATCGGCGCAGACGTCAAGGGTGGCGTGCACACTGCCTTCGTCGCACCGGTCGAGGTCGGCGCCGGCGCATACACAGGCGCTGGCTCCGTCATCACCGAGGACGTCCCCGAAGGAGCGCTCGCGGTGGCGAGAGCCAGGCAGAAGAACATCGACGGATACAGAGAGCGACGCAGCG
>JAJYUP010000227.1 GCA_021792455.1 Actinomycetes bacterium
ACCGCCCTCCTGCCGCCGCCAGAACACAGCGAAATCAAGCGACACGCAGCCCCGCCCTGCCCGATCAGCTCACCTCAACCCGGACGAACCCCCGTCCCGGCATTCCAGGCTAACGGTCGTGAAGTTCAGACACAGCGATAGAACGGAAAGGACAAATGATGGGCAAACTCGTATTGCCAGAAGGCAAGAAGATTGCTGTCAACCTTGGAGTTGACTTCGACGCTCAGAGCCTCTGGCTGGGCGCATTCAACATGCCGTCTCCTGCGATGATGGCTCGCGGAGAGTTCGGCGCCGCCGTCGGAGTGCCGCGACTGCTCGACCTTTACGCCCGCTACGACGTGAAGACGACATTCTTCGTGCCGGGTCACACGATCGACACGTTCACTGACGCTTGTCGGGAGATCCAAAGCGCAGGGCACGAATTCGGGCATCACGGCTACTACCACGAGAACCCGACGAAGATCGAGCGCGAGACCGAGCGCAGGCTGATCGAGCTTGCGCTGGAGAGCTTCGACCGGCAACTCGGGATCCGCCCCCGTGGATACCGCTCGCCATACTGGGATTACAGCGAGAGCACGCTTGACCTCGTCGAGGAATTCGGCTTCGAGTACGACTCGAGCCTGATGGCACGCGATCTCGTGCCATACAGGCCGCGGCGTTGGAAGGTGCACTGGGAGCGCGGATGCGTCGCGGGCAGGGCCTCCAGTGTGCTCGAGATACCAGTGAACTGGTACCTCGACGATTTCCCGCCACTGGCGTACGTCGGTGGTTTGCAGCCGGGGATGCAGGACACCGAGACGATCTTCCGCAGATGGAGGGACATCTTCGACTACGGCTACCAGCGCGTGGACGGTGCCTGCTACGCGCCGGCGGTCCACCCGCAGATCATCGGCCAGGCCCATCACATCATGTGGTACGAGCGGCTGGTGGACTACATCGCGAGCAAGGACGGCGTGTGGTTCGCCACGTGCGGTGATATCCGCGACGCGTGGGTCGACGATGATGACGATCAGCGTCTGCAGGAACTCGACGATGTGCGTGGCGTGGAAGAGGCGCCAGTCGGTTCAGGGTTCCGTTGATCGCGTATCACTCTGACGGTTATCCACTGGCCGCGGCGGGGGTGGCGCCACCCCCGCCGGGTCGCCAGCGCAAGACGCTTGGGATGCGGGTCGCCTAGCGAGCTGTTCGCCGAAGGCGGTGCGCGATTATACTTCCCGGACCAGTGAACTCAGATGATATCGCGGGCCATGAATCTCCGAGAGCATCTGGCGGCGGTACGTGAGGACTGCGGGGCAGACCTCGCCATCGTCGTTGAGGCGGCGCGAGCCGGTCCGGGCACCCGGCTGATCGCGGCGGAGGGGCCCGGAGTCATCAGCTCTTGGCGTAGGCACGACCAGGTGAGTGTGTCTCCGCGGGCAGCGCTGGCGCGCGCCCCGACGGCCCACCACGATCTCACGATCACGGCTGTGCCGCGAGGCGAGATGCTCAGACTCGGGTCCGCTTTGATTATCCCGCTGACGCTCGAAGGCGTGCGCGGCATGCGAGGTTGGCTGATTGTGGGAGTGTTCGCCGCGGGTACGCTGCCCGCCTCAGTCGAGTCGGTCGGAGACCCTGAGGAGCTCCGGCGCATATACGAGGTGGAGCGTCTGCGGCGCGAGCGTGACATCTACCGGGAGGTCAGTCGCGGCGCAGCGCGGCTCTTCCACGCTATCGGGGCGGGCAGCGGGTGGCAGTCGATGCTTCATCTCGCCGTCGCGACGGCGAGGGATCTGCTCGGGACCGACGCGGCCTACGTGTCCCTGCCGCTCATCGCGGCTCGCGAGTCTTTCCAGATGGCTGTGTTCGACAACGTTCACACGACAGACTTTCGCCGGCTCGACGTCGCCTATGGCGAGGGGCTCGGCGGTCTCGCCCGCGCGCGCCGCAAGCCGGTGTTGGTGCTCGACTATGGAGCCGACCGGCGCCTGAAGAACCCTCCGATCGAAGCGACCCTTAAGGAGGGCTTCAAAGTGGCGGCGAGTACGCCGCTCATCGCGGAGGGGGACGTGCTCGGCTGCCTATATGTGGCCAACAGAGGAGACAGGGCGCTTTCTGAGGATGATGTCGAGCTGTTGCGTTTGCTTGGCCGTCATGTGGCGAGCGCGTTGCAGTGTGTCGCCGAGCGGGAGAGCTCCCAGGCGCTTGTCCGCGCGCAGGAGCGGGAGCGGCTCGCCTATGAGCTCCATGACACCGTGCTGCGCTCTATGCTGGAGATCGCGCTCGAAGCCGAAACGGCGAAGATCATGCATGAGGATGTCGAGCGTTCCCTCGTCACGATCGCTGGCAACGCGAGGGAGAGTCTCGAGCTGCTGCGCGCAGCGCTCAACAGCCGACAACAGGAGGTGAGGTCGGTAGGCATGGCATCGAGCCTGCATGCGATAGGTGCAGCGCTGCGCGCGGTGCGCCAGCTCGGCAGAGTGCGCCGCACGATCGAGATCCATGGCGAGGATCGACAGCTATCCGCTCCGATCGGCGAATGCCTGCTGCTCGTCGCCAAGGAGGCGATCGCGAACGCCGAACTGCACTCAGGCGGGCAGGAGGTCAGAGTCACCCTCGATGCCTCCGAGGTGGAGGCGAGGCTCGTAGTCCACGACCAGGGCCATGGATTTGTCGCCGCGGGTGAATCGAGCGCAAGGCACTACGGCCTCGCGGGGATGCATCGGCGCGTCGCCGACGTCGAGGGGCGCCTGTGGTTCGAGAAGCCCTCCATGGGAGGCTTCTCCGTTCATGTCGAAGTGCCGGTGAACCGATGATCAGAGTCGGGGTCCTCGACGACCACCCAGTCGTGTGGCGGGCCGTGCAGGCTGGTGCACAGCTCGAGCCAGATATCCACTACATCGGGCACAGCTCAGACGGCGCTGGCCTGCCTCGCCTGCTCGCCGATCGGCCAGACGTCGTCCTCGTCGATGTCC
>JAJYUP010000063.1 GCA_021792455.1 Actinomycetes bacterium
CGCTGGTCCTGAGCTGCGCCAGCTCATCGCCTTCCAGGTGCAGCGTGCGCGGACGCTGCTTCGGGAGGGCAGGCCTCTGCTTGGAACCGTTCGAGGCAGGCCGCGGCTTGCACTCACGGGCTTCATCGCCGGAGGCTCCGCTGCGCTGCAGGCGATCGAAGATGCCGGCTGCGACGTGCTCGCAGGCCCCCCAAGAGCCGGCAGGGGCGCGCTCGCGATCAGCTTTGGGTCGCTGCTGCTGCGTGATGGGCGCGCCGATGGCACCGTGCCGCGGCATGACGGCGCTCCAGCGGCGCCTGACGGCCGCGGGGTGCCGATGCTCGGGACGGCCGCCGGCGCGACCTCGTCGCTGCGCCCTCCCGTCCGCTCCGTTGGCCATCGAGACACCTCGGCAGGCCCCGCTGTCCTGCAGGCCCGCTCCGGCGGGCTCATCGGCGCTCGCCGTCGAAGCCGAGTCGAACGTGCCCACATCCGGTGCGCAGAGGTCACCAAGCGTGCCGCGGCCAACTTCTACTATGGGATCGCGCTGCTGCCGGCCGGCAAGCGCAACGCGATGTGTGCTGTCTACGCCCATGCGCGGCGAATCGACGACATCGGCGACGGTGTGCTCCCGCGTGAGCGCAAGCTCCAGCTGCTCGACGTGGAGCGCTCCATGCTGCGCGAGCTCTCACCGGCAGGCGATGACCCGGTGCTCATCGCGATCGCCGACGCCCACAGACGGTTTGGCCTGCCCCTCGATGCGCTCGAGGACCTCATAGAGGGCGTGCGGATGGACGTCCTCGAGGTGAGATACGAGACCTTCGAGGACCTCGTGCTCTACTGCCGACGGGTTGCGGGCTCGATCGGCAGGCTTTCGCTCTCGATCTTCGGCAGCGCTCAAATGCCTCTCGCCACAGCGCTTGCGGATGACCTCGGCGTTGCGATGCAGCTCACGAACATCCTCCGAGACCTGCGCGAGGATGGTGAAAGAGGGCGCGTCTACATTCCCAGCGAGGATCTCGTGCGCTATCACCTCCACGATTCAGGGGCGATGGGAGCGGCGGAGATGGTCAGGCTCGCTATCGAGGGCGCCGCCGCGCAGGAGCGCGTCGTCGCTGGCTTCGGCGGCGGCGACGTCGGTCAGCTCTTCGCTCTCATGCGCTTCTGCGCGCTGCGCGCCCATGCGTGGTTCGGGCGCGGGCTTGGGCTCGTGCCGCTGCTCGACAGGCGCAGCGCCGCCTGTGTGATGGCGATGACGGGCATCTACAGACGCCTGCTCACCGAGATCCAGGACCATCCTGATCAGGCGCTCGAGCGCCGTCTGTCGGTCCCGACCCGTGCGAAGGCGTGGGTTGCGCTCACGAGCGTGCTCGGGCACCACGACGTGCCTGTGCGCGCGATCCCTGAAAGGATGCTCTGAGCTTGGGGGAGCGGGGTCGCACGATCGCCGTGATCGGCGGCGGGCTTGCGGGCATCGCTGCCGCTCTGAGGTGCGCCGACGCTGGGCTCGCCGTCGTGCTGCTCGAGGTGCGCCCACGGCTTGGCGGCGCCGCCTACTCGGTGTCCAAGAACGGCCTCACGATCGACAACGGACAGCACGTGTTCCTGCGCTGCTGCACCGCATACAGAGCCCTGCTTGCACGGATTGGCAGCGAAAGCAGGGTGCGTCTCCAGGAGCGCCTCGAGATCCCGTTGCTGCGCTGTGGGCAGCCGCCTTTCCTGCTCAGGCGCAGCCGTCTGCCTGCGCCGCTGCACCTCGCCTCGGCGCTCATGCGCTTCCCGGAGCTCACGGGCCTGCAGCGAGTGCGCGCGGGCATCGCGGCTGCAGCTCTGCAGCGACTCGATCAAGCCGACCCTGCTCTCGACGAGGTGTCCTTCCGCGACTGGCTTTCAGCTCATCGCCAGGATCAGGCGTCGGTCTCTGCGCTCTGGGACCTGTTCGTGCTTCCGACCGTCAACCTGCGCTCAGAGCATGCCTCGCTCGCCGTGTGCGCGTTCGTCTTCCAGCAGGGTCTGCTCGACAGCGCAGAGGCGGGCGACATCGGCTTCCACCTCGCTCCGCTGCAGCAGACCATCGGAGAGCCGGCCCTGCAGGAGCTCAGACGCAGCGGCGTCGAGGTGCACTGCGGCTGGCGGGTGAGCGAGGTGGGCCGCCACGCGGACGGCATAGAGGTGCGCGGCCGATCGAGTGCAGGGCAGCAGACGCTTCAGGCGGATGCGGCGATCCTCGCGCTGCCGCATCTGCGCGCTGCGGCGCTGCTCGAGCGGGAGGCGGCGACGCTCGCACAGCGGATCGCAGGCATCGGCGTCTCGCCGATCGTAAACCTCCACGTGCTCTATGACCGCAGGGTGACTGAGCTGCCGTTTGCGGCGGGGATTCGCAGCCCCGTCCAGTACATCTTCGATCGCACGCTCGCTGGGGGCGCGCCCGCGGGGACCCAGTATCTCGCCGTATCGCTCTCAGGCGCAGAGCAGGAGATGGCGCTCACCGCCCCGCAGCTGCGGGAGCGCTTCCTGCCTGAGATCGCAAGGCTGCTGCCGGCTGCGGCGGGCGCTCAGGTGCTCGAGTTCATCGTCACGCGCGAGCATGCCGCAACGTTCAGGGCGAGCCCAGGCAGCGGCGGGCGTCGGCCAGGGCCGCTGACGCCGGTGCCGGGCCTCATGCTCGCCGGCGCCTGGACGGCGACTGGTTGGCCTGCGACGATGGAGGGGGCCGTGCGCAGTGGAGAGACTGCCGCCGACGCGGTGATCGCCCATCTGCGCTCCCTCGCAGACGCGCCGCACAGCAGCCTGGGGCGTGCGCCGAGGGTGGTGGGGGCGTCCAGGTGAGCGACGAGCCGGCGCAGGGGGCTTCAGTGACGTGGCGGCGGCCGAGCTCCGGCCTGCTGCTCGCCGCGCCGATGCGCATCGAGGCGCGCCTCGTCTCATCTGGCGCGCGCAGAAGCGAGGTCCACCGCACGGGCATGGGGCCGCGCAACGCGATGCAGGCTGCGCAGCAGCTTGCGGCGCTGCCGGGTGAGGCGCTCTTCGTAGTCGGCTTCTGCGGCGCGCTTCACTCTGGTCTCAGACCAGGGCAGGTTGTCGTTGCCGATCGCGTGTACACAGCCCAGGACGAAGGCCACCGGCACACCGAGGTGGCCTGCGGGCGCTGCGAGGGCGTGGTCCGGGCCCTGCGCGAGGACGGGTTCGCCGTCGATGTCGGGCCGATCGTCTCGGTCGCGAAGCTCGCGCTTGGGGGCCGGCGCGAAGAGCTGCACCGCGACGGCGCCAGCGCCGTCGACATGGAGTCCGCCTGGCTTGCGGCAGGAGCGGGTGGCCGGCCCTTCGCCGTCGTGCGGGTCGTGCTCGACACCCCTGAGCAGGAGCTGCTGCGGGCGCGGATGATCCCCGCAGCGATTCGAGCTGGCGATGTGCTTCGCAGGGTCGCGCGCTCGATCGAGGAGGCGGCAGAGCGCCTCGGGTTGCCTACACTGTTCGCAGCTGGCGTATCCGCCGGTGCAACCGGGCGCCTGCGGGGCGCCGAGAGAGAGGTGCGGTAGGGCATGGCCATCACGACTAGACAGAGCATGCGCATGGCTTGGTACCTGCTTGGCCAGCGCATCGCCAAACGCGAGAAGTTCCCGCTCATAGTCGAGCTCGAGCCGCTGTTCCAGTGCAACCTCGCCTGCGCCGGGTGCGGCAAGATCCAGCATCCTGAGCATGTTCTGCGCAGGCGCATGCCCGTCGAGCAGGCGGTGCGGGCGATCGAGGAATCGGGGGCGCCGATGGTGTCGATTGCCGGCGGCGAGCCTCTCGTGCACCCGGAGATCCATATCATCGCCGCTGAGCTTCTCGAGCGCAGGAAGTTCGTCTACCTCTGCACCAACGCGCTGCTGCTGGAGCGCAAGCTCGCAAACTTCAAGCCGAGTCCCTACTTCTCGTGGGCGATCCACATCGATGGGCTGAAGGAGCGCCACGACGCCTCGGTTGAACGGGAGGGTGTGTTCGAGAAGGCGGTCTCGGCGATCAAGGCCGCGAAGTCGGCTGGATTCCGGGTGACGACGAACACCACCTTCTTCACGCACGACTCGCCGAAGACCATCCGAGAGGTGCTCGACTTTCTCAACGATGAGCTTCAGGTGGACGAGATGATGATCTCGCCCGCCTACGCCTACGAGAAGGCGCCGGATCAGGAGCATTTCCTCGGCGTGCAGCAGACGCAGAAGCTCTTCGCTGAGGCGTTCGCGAACGGCGCTCGCAGGCGTTGGCGGCTCAACCACAGCCCGCTGTTTCTCGACTTCCTCGAAGGCAGGGTCGACTTCGAGTGCACAGCTTGGGGGATCCCGAGCTACTCGCTGTTCGGGTGGCAGCGACCCTGCTACCTCATGTCGGACGGCTACGTGGAGACCTACCGCGAGCTGATCGAGACGACCGACTGGAGCAGGTACGGACGTGGGAGGGACCCACGGTGCGAGAACTGCATGGCCCACTGCGGGTATGAGCCGACGGCCGTGCTCGAGACGACCCGCTCCCTCAAGCAGTCCCTGCGGGCGCTGCGCGCCTGACGGCGCCCGCCCCTGCTGCGTGCCGCTCTCCTCGGGGCGCTCGTTCTGACGCGGTCGCTGCGGCCTCGCCGCACCCGCCCCTGCGTGCCGCTCTCCCCGGAGCGCTGCCCGTGATCTGATCGTTCGCCTGCCTCAGGGCTGGGTGGGCGTCAGCGTCACCAGGGCCGCGCTCGAGGGGGTCATCTCCACTGACAGCGCGGATGGCGGTCCGTAGACGGCGGGCAGTGGCAGGTGCGCTCGCCAGCGCCCTGAGCGGGAGACCTCTGCACCGCCGAGCGCCACGCCGCTCGAGCTGCGCGCGTCGCCGGTCAAACGCAGGATCGCGCCTTTGCGATACTGCCTTGGGATCACGATTCGGACGGCGAACGGCCTGCTGCCGGGCTTTTCCTCATCCTCGAGCAGGAGGTGAACCGCGCCGCTTCGCCCTTCGAACGCCTGCGCATGGATCTGGTGTTCGCCGTCTCCAGTGCTGTGCAGGCTCGCGTGCAGCGGCCACTCGCCGGCCAAGCGGCTCGTCAACAGCATCGCGTACCACTCAGCACCCGGCTGCACGTCGGCCGCCGCGGGTGAGTGCGCTTCCCGTCCCCGGATCAGCGGGCCCGTCGGCTGCCCGGCCACAACCGGACCTGCCAACAGAACGTGAGCGATGCCGGCGTGCAGCGCCTGCCCGATCAGGGAGGTCGCCCACAGGGCCTCTGCGGCTCTCCCACTCGCGCCGCAGCTGCGGCCCTGCAGCTCCAGCTGGCCCGACAGGTGGAGCTCGCGTGCCAGCGAGGCGAAATGCTCGATCAGCGCTTCGTCGTCGTGTGCTTCGGTCAGGACCGCCTGCAGCGGATGTGTGCAGTCGCCTCCCTGTGCGAGCATCGCGCTCAGCTCTGCAGGGCGAGCGCCCGCTGCGGCCCGCAGCCATCGGCTCGCCCCAGGAAAGCTCAGTGCCACGTCTGGCGCGAGCATCGGCACGCCTGGCGCCGCCGCTGTGAGGTCGCGCTCGTATTCGGCCAGCTCTGCAGCGTAGGCTGCCGGTCCGAAGCCCTTCGGGCGAAGCCCATCGCTCGTGAAGCGGTTGGGTTCACGGCCGATCTGCACCCCGCTCAGCCTCCTGCGCAGCACACCTCGCGCGGCCGCCACGCTGAGGGCGGCGGCAGTCGGACGCAGATGGGCCAGATCGAGGCTCAGAAGCACGTTCCACCCTGAGCGGCTCGCAAGCGCTGCGAGGCTCCTCAGTCGCGCCGCTGCTCTCGACGTGGACGAGCCGCTCGCCCCGCCGCTCGTCTGCCCGCGCGCTCCGCCGCTCGTCTGCCCGCTGGCCCCGCCGCTGATCCCCTCGCCTTCGGCGGATTCGAAGGCGGCGGCTTGGATCTCGAGCTGCCCGACTCCCATCGAGCGCAGCAGCGTCACCGTGTGGGAGAAGCCTGCCGTCAGGTCGGCGAGAAGGCTCGCTGCCGCCCCTCCGCTCAGGGCGAGCCCCAGGTGGTTGATGCCCACGAGTGGGCCTTCTCGCTTTGCGCTCACCTGAAGCAGTGCTCTTCTGCCGCGTGGAGGGGCGGTGCTGCGAAGGCGCGCGCTGCGGGTTGCTTCAGAAGCCGTGCTCAGTCGCGCCGCCGTTCGTTTTGGCGCCGGCGTTGATGACAGCAGGAAGGTCATCGCAATCGCCGCTGCGATTGCTGCGAGGCACCCGGCGAGGAAAGCGCGCGAGGCTCTGTCCACTCGCGCTCAGCTGACTACGACGATGTCGCCGAGATGCAGCATGCCGAAGACCACGCGCGCCGTTTCGACTGGCAGCTCAACACATCCGTTGGACTGCGGATAGCCGTATCCAGGGCGGACGAAGCCGTGCACGGCATCCCCGCCGTTGAAGTAGTTCACCCAGGGGACGCCAGGGTCGTCGTATTTCACGCCGTTCGGGTCCGTTCCGACCATCGTCGTCGCGACGTAGCGTGCGTATATCGGGAAGGCTCCCTTTTCAGTTTCAGCGCCGGGGACGCCGGTGTTCGTCAGGCTTCGCAGCGCGACCCTGTCTCCCTCGTGCACTTCCAGGGTCTCTGGCAGAGCCTCGCTGACCGTCACGAACGTGTATGGGGAGGGGTCACGGTATTTGTGCACGACTGCGGCCAGCAGCTTTGCCCACATCTGTTCGCTCGGAACGCCGTTGGCTTCGAGGTGATGGTCTTCCTCGAACACCATCACGGCGCCCTTCGTCACGTTTTCGAAGCTCCCCCAGCTCAGCGCCGGAGCTGAGGTGAGGTCAGGTCTCAGGCTGCCGCGCGGGGGGCTGTAGATCAGGTGAGCGGCGAGCCTCCGAGTCATCCGTCGGCGCAGGCTCGCAGCTGGGCTCGCTGCCTCGAACGAGTCGGGCAGGTAGCCGAGGTGCGCTAGTGCCAGCTGCAGACCACGCACCGGCGGACAGGCGACCTGCAGGCGCTCGCTGCTGCGCTTCCCGAGCTCTCGATCACCGATCGCAGTCGTGCTCTTCGGGACCGTCAGAGTGTATGAGCCGCATGGCTGCAGGGTCGACGCCGACCTGAAGACCTCCTCGTGCCCGGTGATGGTCCACCTGCCTGAAACCTTCGGCGAAAGCGCCGGGTGCGCGGTGTGTGGGGCGGGCACGCCGTTCAGCTTCACGACGATCGCTTCGGTTCCGTTGCGGACCTCCCCGCTTGGCATCGCGAGGATCGCTGTCTTCGTGCGTCGGGTCGCAGGCTGTGCGCTCGAACCGTGCGGTTTCGCGCCTTGCGCGGAGGCCGCAGGCGCGATCGCGCCGATCGCCGCTGCCCCTGCCAGCAGCGCCGCCCCTGCCAGCAGCGCCGCCCCTGCGCTCGTTGGGCATCGTGCTCTCATGGGACCTGACAATAACTGAGATCTCTCGGCAGCCAGCCAGAAGGGCTCCTCGGCGCCTGCTCTGAGGTCTGCGCACAGCGCGGCTGCGGACGGCATGATCTCGGCAGCGCCGGTGCGGTCCGCAGCGCCGCTGCTCGTCGGCAGGCGACGGCTCGGCGCCGAGGAATCGCGACTCCGGCTTCGCAGGAGCAGTGAGTCATCCTCGCGCGAGCGGGTATTCAGCGGCCTCCCACATCTCCGTGCGGTTGCCATGCGAGTCATCCTCGCGCGAGCGGGTATTCATATACCGTGCAGCCGATCTCAGTGCAGCCGCCCGGCCCCGCGACCACTTCTCGAGGGCAATGCGCACCTCGTCGATGATCGCCCCCTCGCTGCTCGCAGCCGCCGTGCTGTCCACATCTGCTGTGAAGCCATCGATGTACCTGCGGATCACCCCCTCCGTGCACCACCCGCGAATCGGCGTCTCGGCTGCCACTGTGCGGGCGGGCGCCTCCACGGTCGGTGTGGGCGCATCAGCGTCTCACGGGCGCGGAGGGTGGTGTGCATCCAACCCAGGCGGGGCGGCAGGTGGATCCACTCCAGGCGGGGTGCCAGGCGCATCGAACCCAGGCGGGGCGGCAGGTGCATCCACCCCCCCTGCGGCTCTGCCTTCAGGGTCCAGCAGCTGCCTGTCCTCTCGAACGCCTCTGCGGTTCAGCGCCCTGTTCACTGGTCGCGCGCACAGACGGCTGTCAGGCAGCGGGTCGCACAGCGACAGTGCCGCCTCGGCGTCAAGTGCCGGATCGAGCCAGGCGCGCTGAGCCTCAGCGTCGGCGAGGATCACGGGCATTCGGTCGTGGATCGCGGCCGCCAAAGGGTTTGCGCTCGCATCGCGGGTCAGCATCACGACGCTCTCCACATCCTCGCCTCCGATGTGGGCCTGCGTCCACAGCGACGCGAAGGCGAACGGCGCACCGCCGTCGACCTCGAACAGGAAGGGCTGTGGGCGCTGTCCCTTGCGCTCTGGTTTCAGCCACTCGAAGTAGCCGTCGGCAATCTGCAGCGCCCTGCGGCGAGCGTGTGGCAACAGCGCCCTGAAGGCCGGCTTCGACGAGACGGTCTCCAGGCGGGCGTTGATCATCAACGGGCCCGTTCTCAGATCCTTCGCCCATTGCGGGACGAGCCCCCATCGCAGCATCCGCGCCTCTCGTTCGCCGCTTGGGGCGACTATACACAGGACCTTCTCGGTTGGCGCGATGTTGAAGCGGCCTGTGCCCGCGGGAGATCGGATCGGCAGACCGAAGTGCTCGCTCAGCTCTTCGGGGGCCGCTCTGTTCGTGTATCTGCCGCACATCTCCAGTTCCCTCGCGGACGCCCCGCGCTGAAAGCCGTCCGGCGTTCGCGCTACCGTCAAGCACATGTCCTGGCACCTCGGTCGACTCGCCGCATTCGATGTCGAGACCACAGGGACCGATCCTGAGGCCGATCGTATCGTCACGGCCGCGCTCAGCATCGTTGGCGTTGGGCTCGCCGGCGTGCATCACTTCTGGATCGTCGATCCTGGCGTCGAGATACCTGCCGCGGCGACGGCTGTGCATGGGGTCACCACTCAGCGGGCGCGCAGTGAGGGCGTCAGCCCTCAGCAGGCGGTCGCTGAGATCACCGAGCTGCTCGCCGCCGAGGTTCGGGCTCGCGTCCCCATCGTCGCGTTCAACGCCCGGTTCGATCTCACGATCCTCGATAGAGAGGCACGACGCCACGGCGTCGTGCCCCTCGTCGAGCGCAGTGGTGCAGCTGATTCGCTGCTCGTCATCGATCCTTACGTGCTCGACAAGCAGATCGACCGCTACCGTCCTGGCAAGCGGACGCTTGATGCCGTGTGCGCGCACTATGGGGTGCCGCTTGGATCAGCCCACCAGGCCGGTGCTGATGCGCTTGCCGCGGCACGGGTCGCCTACCGCATCGGCACGCTCGCGCCGGAGCTCGCCGGCCTCGACATCGAGCAGCTGCATGCCGACCAGGTCAGCTGGGCCGCGGCGCAGGCTGCGTCGCTGCAGGCGCACTTCCGGCAGCAGGGGCGCATGGAGCTGGTTCAGGGCGCCTGGCCGGTCGTGCCGGCACCTGAGGCGCTCGCCGCTGCCTGAAGGCAAGACAGCGTTCGATCAGCCACAGCTCTTGCGTTCGAGCAGCCGCTGAGCGCACCTCCTCAGGAACGTGCCCTGCTGAAGTACTCCGCGTTCTCGATGATGAACTTCTGCCACTCCTCTGGCACCTGATCCTCGGCGGTGATCGCGTCAACAGGGCACGCCTCGACGCATGCATCGCAGTCGATGCACTCCTCTGGGTCTATGTAGAGCTGCTCCGCCTCCTGGAAGTCAGGCTCCTCGCGCGTCGGGTGGATGCAGTCGACGGGGCAGACATCCGTGCAGCTCGCGTCCTTCACGCCTATGCACGGCTCGCTGATCACGTAGGTCACAGGCAACGACTCCTATCACTCACTGGCATGTGCTCATCTCGGTCGGGGGTGCAGGCTGCGATCGCCCGCTGGCACAGACCACCATCGGTCCGCTGGGCGGAGCTCGACCGCTCGCGTGCCCGTTCCGCACGCTCGCGGCCGTGCGCAGGCGGCAGCCGCATCGCCCGCGGGACTATATATCGCTCAGACGCAGCTTGTCAGACACGTATGTGCAAAAGCATGCGCGGCACCGCTCGCGACCCTGGCGAGGCTTTTCTCGTTCTGCTCCGTGCACCATGTGCCCTGGGCCTCAGCGCAGCCGACGCTCAAATGATCACAGAGCGCCCGACCTGCACTTCGACGGAGATGTGCCTGTTGAGCGCGGACTCGAACGCGTTCGGGTCGTCTGGTGTGATGAAGGGCCGCACCACGGCGCCGACATCGATGATGAAGCCTGCGTTCTTGCGCCTCCTCGCTGGGTCTAGGTTCGCCCAGTAGCGCGGGTTTGCGGTGCCCCAGATTCGTCCCTGTCCGGTCATCGGGCCGATCTGAACGCGGCGAACCGAGCGGATGGCCTCGAAGGGCACGTGCTTGCTGCCAAGTGGGAAGTAGTAGCGCCTGATGGTCAGCCCCTGCTCTGAGACCTCTATGCAGCTGTCGGCGTAGTCGTTCACGTCGCGACGCAGATCATGGCCTCGCCGTGAACGTGCCGCCGACCAGGCACGGGTCTGACGGAAGATCCCCTGTCGGGGCGTAGCTGCCATGCGCCACTCTGCTCGCGAAGGTGACGGAGAGAGTGAGGTCAGGCACTTCTGTGCCCTTCGGGTCTGACGTCGTGGAGAGCTCCACAGACACGCTTCCCCGGGGACTTATGAATGCTTCTGGGTTCGGCGCGCGATAGCCGATCCAGCAGGGGAATTCGCTGGTTTCTCCCGTGAGTTCGCGACTGTGGGTCGTCGTTTGCCCGCCACTCGAGCTCGTTTCGGTGACGCTCACGCCTGTCGATGTGACAGGCTTCGAGGCGCCAATCGAGAAGTTGCTGAGGATCCGGCCGTCGAGAGAGACGCTGAAGCTGACGGGCTGGCCTTCCGCTGTGACCCCGCTCCAGCGTCCATCGCGCACGTGGATGCGGCGCTGCGGCGCCGCCCTGAAGAGCACAGTCTGCGTCGAGCAGGTGGCGGGAGGCTCTCCGGCAACCGCCGGCAGTCTCAGCGTCGGCTCGGCCCATCTGCCTCTGACCGCGCCGTCGAGAAACCGTCCGCTCAGCTCCAGCACAGCCGATCGGTACCGAAACGCGCCGTTGCGAGCAATTGGGATCGCGCGTCTCAGCTGACCAAGAGCCGTGCTGCGCTGCGCACCTGAGCTCGTCTTGCACGTAGTCTGATGGGCAACGACGAGGTCGACGATCACCGGTGCACCGCGCCTGCGCACAACCTGGAAGCTGACAGGCCCTGCACCTCCCTCACCGTCCCAATCGCCAAGCCTCACCCTCGGCATGCGAGAGCCGTCCGAGACTGCTCCCGAGACTTTCCCAGACGGCCTGGCGTGTGTCCTCGCGGGCAGCGGCGAGTGCAGCGGTCTGGCGGCTGCTGCACCGACGAGCACGATCGCAGCTGACGGCGCGGCGAGGAGGCACAGCAGCGACAGACGACGCCGATACATGGCCTGCGATGATACCGGCGCGGGCAACCGCGGCTCGGGCTTCGGCGGGACGGGCGAGCGCGACGCGCTACGGTTGAGCGATGCAGAGGCGCGGCCATCGCAGGGAGGACTCGCTGCAGACTTCTGCCCGCAAGTTCGATCCGGCGCGTGCGCATCTGCTCGACTCGCCAGAGCGAGAGCGGACCCTGCCAGCTGCGACGCTGGTCGCATGGCTCGAGCTGAGCGGCAGCGAGACGGTTCTCGACTACGGCGCAGGCACTGGCCGCTTCACGCTCGAGGTCGCAGGGAAGCTGCCGAATGGTCGCGTGATCGCCATCGATGAGAGCCCGGAGATGATGAAGCTGCTGCAGGCTCGAACCGCAGGGCAGCGGAACGTGGAGACGATCCCAACGGCCGACAACGAGGTGCCACTCCCCGACGAAAGCGTCGACCGTATCCTCGCTGTCAACCTGCTCCACGAGGTTCGCGGTGAGAGCGCGCTCGCAGAGATGCGCCGTCTGCTTGCTGAGCGGGGTCTGTTGATCGTCGTCGACTGGGATCGCGACCGACCAAGCGACTCTGGGCCGCCAACTGCGCATCGCTACAGCGCCGCCGAAGCACGACAGGAGCTCACCTTCGCAGGTTTCGACGCGGAGCTGCTCAGCACGACGCTGCCCCACCACTTCGCGCTCAGGGCTCACAGGTGAAGCTCGTGCGGCTCGAGCTGCGACGGTCTTCTCAGACACGGTCTCTGCAGACGCTCTCAGCAGCAGAGGCGCACGCCCGCGCAGACCTCAGATCATCGACGTTCGCAGCCGCATAGAGTGGCGTGCTGGACATGTTCCGCGGGCAAGGCACATCGCGCTGAGCGAGCTGACTGGAAGAGATCTCCGATCGCGCGTCGTGCGAATGCAGGATCAGAGCGGTCTTCGGCCGCCGATGTGGCTGCGGCTCGACCCCCAGCTCGAGACGCCGGCGATCTCGCGAGCGGCGAGGCAGCCGTAGGTGATCGCCCTGCCAAGCGAGTACCCGCTGTTGTAGCCCACGCCGCCGGTGGTCCGCGCGGCCGCCTCGCCGATCGCGTAGAGCCGCGGGACGATCGTGCGGTCCTCGCGCAGGACACGCCCATGCGTGCCTGTCAGCACCCCGGCCGCCGCTATGCCCGTGTTCAGCAGCCGCATTCGCATTCCATGAAACGGCGGCTCCTCGAGCGGGCCGATGCACGGGTTCGGCTGCTGGGCAGCGTCTCCTCGCCACGATCGCACCGCCGCGTTGGAGCCCCTGCCGAAGCGCGGATCAGCGCCGAGACGCGCGTGCTCGTTGAAGTCGGCGACCGTGTGCTCGAGCGCCTCCACGGGCAGCGAGAGCCGCTGCGCCAGCTCACTCACCGTTGCGGCGCTCGCGAGAAGGCCCGCTGGGTACTCGCCGCCTGGCGGCGTCTGCCCAAGCCCGTACTTGCGGTGGTGCTGCTCGTCCCAGATCATGAAGAACGGGAAGTTCGGCAGCTCGCCGTCGTCATTGCTGGTGAGTGCCGCAGCGACGATCGCCGAGTGGAACGAGTCGTCGCAGAACCGCTCTCCTCGACGGTTGACGAGGAAGGTGTGGGGGCGGCTCTGCTCATAGCAGGCGCGAAAGCCCGTGTCACCCTCTGCGAGCGGCCCTGGCAGCAGGTAGCCGGGGATCGCGGGCGCTGCCCAGGCGGGCAGGGCTGTCACTGCGCCGCCGCATCGCTGCACGAGACCGATCGCGTCTCCACTCACGCCCTGAGGGGCGAGGCTGCCGCCGTCCTCTGGCGGAATTCCCGTGAAGCGCTCGGTCAGCTTTGGAGACCAGTCATGCGACCCAGTTGCGAGCACGACTGTGCCCTCAAAGGTCTCGGGCTGTGAGCCCACGCTGCTGCATCGCACGCCACTGGCTGCTCCGTCCGCATCGAGGAGCAGCTCGACGACAGCCCGCTCGGTGAGGATGCTCACGCCGCGCCTGAGCGCCGCCGCGAGGAATGCAGCAACGACTCCTGCGCCGAAGGTGAGCTGATCTTCGCGCCGGCGCTGTGCCGCGAGCTGCACATCCCATCCGGTCCGGCTCGACATCCCGCCCCACGTGAACATCTCCGGATAGGTGATGCCAACCGGGAAGTCGGGTCCGACGTGCAGACGGTCGCGGGCAGCGCCGAGGCTGTTGCCATCGAACCGGGCTCCAGTGAGGTATCTCCCTTCCGGGCGTGAGCCTGGCAGGGCGGGGAAGTGGTAGTCCGCGTAGCCGGGGATGATCTCCCAGCTGATCACGCCCCGTTCCTCAAACCAGCGCGCAGCCTCGCGGCCCGACTGCACCCACTCGCGCGCCATCGCCTCGTCGAGGCTCGCAGGGTCGCGATGGGCGCTGGCGTGCACGTAGTCGAGCGTGTCCTGAACGCTGTCCTGTAAGCCCTCCCGCTCCGCTACGTGGTTGGCGCCGACCCACACCTGACCACCAGAGAACGCCGCGGCCCCCCCGATCTTCGCGTCCTTCTCGAGGACGATCGGCCTCAGGCCGAACTCTGCGGCCGTGACTGCGGCTGCAAGCCCAGCAAGTCCCGCGCCGACGATGACGCAGCTGCGCGGCGGCGCTCGCTGCACGACGCGATCTGTCAGCTCAACGGACGGCGCGTCGAATCACCAGTGCGGCGGTCAGGCCCGTCAGTGCACCAGCGGCAGCCCCGACCTGTCGCCACTTCGCCCGTTTGCCGAGTATGTGGCCATTGCCGCCAGCGGAGAACAGCGAGGCGATAGACCCCACGGAGAACATGGAGCCGACTGAGCCGGCCGAGCCCACCGAGAACGCTGAGGCTGCCGAGCCGATGCTTCCGATCGAGAGGATCGAGCCCGTCGAGCCGATCGACAGAACTGAGCCGTCGCTTGCGATCGAGAGAACCGATTTACGTGAGAGCGTCGATAGTGCCATTCGCGGACCTTCCTGGTCGGGGGAACCCATTCGCGTTTATCCGATTCGTATACCCGATTGCGGCGATAAATCTCACCCCTGCTCGGATTGGCGTTCGACGCGAGCTTGCGGCTACCGGTGCCGCCGCTCGCGTTCGAACCGCGAGCTCACGCCGACCCTTCGGGCCGCCGCCTCCAGCCGATAACCGCAGCAGATCGACTGTGATGCCGGCGCCGGAGCCAGCTCGCGCGCCGTTGGGGCGGCGATCGGCTGTTGCGAGGCCGATGAGTCCCGCGAAGCGTCAGGCTCCTCTGATCTCGTTCCTGCGGTGCGGCGGCTTGTTCGCAGACGGAAGGTGACCATCCCGACCTCAATTGGCT
>JAJYUP010000228.1 GCA_021792455.1 Actinomycetes bacterium
GCGACGGTGCTGAACGCCCTTCCCCTGCAGGATGCCCTCGAGAAGATGGGCACCGACACGCGGGTGCAGTCGGCGCTCACGATCTCTGAGGTCGCCGAGCCCTACATCCGCCGCCGCGCGATAAGGCACCTCGAGAAGGGCAGGGTCGTCATCTTCGCCGCGGGCACCGGCAATCCGTTCTTCACGACTGACACCGCCGCAGCGCTGCGTGCTGCGGAGATCCACGCCGAGGCGATCCTCATGGGCAAGAACGGCGTTCAGGGGGTCTACACCTCTGACCCCGCGATCGACCGAGACGCGCAGTTCATCGCTGAGCTCACGCACATGGAGGCGATCGAGCGGCGTCTACGCGTGATGGACTCGACGGCGCTCGCGCTCTGCATGGAGAACTCGATGCCGATCACCGTCTTCAACATGGACGACGAGACGAACATCGCGAAGGTAATCTCAGGGCAGCGCGTGGGCACACTGGTGAAGACAGCTGCATCACAGGAGGGAGGCGACGATGCCGTCTGAGATGATCGATGAGCTTCTGTCCGGCGCCGAGCAGCGCATGGCCAAGGCCGTCGATAACAGTCATCACGAGTTTGCGACGGTGCGCACCGGCAGGGCGAGCCCGGCGCTGCTCGAGCGCGTCACCGTCGACTACTACGGCGCGCTCACGCCGCTGAAGTCGCTCGCGACGATCTCGGCTCCAGAGCCGCGCCTGCTCACCGTGCAGCCATACGACAAGGCGTCGATCAAGGCGATCGAGAAGGCGATCAACGAGTCCGATCTCGGTCTGCACCCGTCGAACGACGGCAACGTCGTGCGCCTGGCGGTGCCGGAGCTGACGGAGGAGCGACGCAGGGAGCTCGTGAAGGTCGTGCGCCATCTCGCGGAGGAGGGTAGGGTCGCGATCAGGAACGTCAGACGCGATGTGATGAGCGACCTCCGCGAGCTGAAGACCGAAGGCGAGATCGGCTCGGACGACGAGCACCGCGCGGAGGTGGAGCTGCAGAAGCTCACCGACGCGAAGATAGGCGAGCTCGATGTTCTGCTCGCCGCCAAGGAGCGGGAGATCCTCGAGGTGTGATCGGCGCAGGCGCCGGGCGGGGCGAGGGCGAACCCCAGATGGCGAGGTACATCGCCATCATCACGGATGGCAATGGGCGGTGGGCGCGAGCGAGGGGGCTGCCCGTAACCGACGGCCACGAAGCGGGGGCCGACACCGTGAAGGCGCGGCTCCGGGATGCGGTCGAGCTCGGCATCCAGGAGATGACCGTGTACTCGTTCTCGACGGAGAACTGGGTGCGTCCGCCTGAGGAGGTGCAGGGGTTGATGGAGATGTTCTCGCGCAGGATCGCCGGTGAGACCCCAGAGCTGCATGAGGAGGGGGTGCGGATGCGCTTCATCGGCCGTCGCGAGGCGCTGTCCGCCGAGCTGCAGCAGCAGATGCAGTGGGCTGAGCAGCTGACCGCCGAGAACGCCAGGATCACCCTGTTCGTCGCGTTCAACTACGGCGGCAGGGCGGAGATCGTGGACGCTGCGCGGCGGTTCAAAGGCAGCACGGAGGAGGAGTTCAAGCGATGCCTGTATGCGCCGGAGATGCACGACCCCGACCTCGTCATCAGGACCAGCGGCGAGCGGCGTCTGTCCAACTACCTGCTCTGGCAGTCGGCATACTCTGAGCTCGTCTTCAGGGACGAGCTGTGGCCTGACTTCAGCCGCACCTCGCTGCAGGAGTCGCTCGCAGAGTTCAGCGAGCGTCGCCGGCGCTTCGGTGGACGCTGATGCGCCGATCGCAGGGCCGCGGGCGGCGTCCTGCGCGCGGCCTTCGCAACGTCGAGAGCAGTGCTCGCCCCCCCGCGCGCGGCCTTCGGACCGTCGGGAGCGGTGCTCGCCCCCCCGCGCGCCGGCCGGGGCCTGAACGCGAAGGGGAGGCGGAGAAGACGCGCCCGCTGCGTCGGCGCTCAGAGCTTGCGAGCCGCGTGCTGATCGCAATCCCGGCGATTGCGCTCGCGCTCTTCCTCGTGATCTCTGGTGGGCTGATCTTCACCGTCGGACTGTTTCTCATAGGTCTCCTGTGCCTGCACGAGCTGTTCACGATGTACGAGCGCGTGCATCCAGTGCGGCTTGCGGGCGTGATCGGGCTCGCGGCGATGCTGCTCACCGCTCAGTACGGCGAGCGCTCGCAGCTGCTGCTCGTCGCGGTTGCGATGCTGCCCGTCGTGTTCGGCCTCTCCCTGCTGCTGCGCTCCCCGAACGCTCTCGGGCTCGCCGTCACGCTCCTCGGGCTGTGGTGGATAGGCTTCGGCTTCGCTCACGCGATTCTGCTGAGAGCGGAGCCCCACGGCCTCGGCGTCGTGATCGACGTGCTCCTCGGCACCTTCATCGGCGACACCGGCGCCTACTTCGGCGGCCGCCTGTTCGGCAGCCGGCCGCTCGCCCCCTCGATATCGCCGAACAAGACGGTCGAGGGCCTGCTGATCGGCGCGCTTGCCGCGGTTGGTGCCGTGTGGATCGCGAGCACCTACGAGAGCTGGATGCCGGCAGCCCACGCGCTCGTGCTCGGCGCCGGCGTCGCGGTGCTCGGACCGGCTGGCGACCTGTTCGAGTCGTTCCTGAAGCGTGAGGCGGGTGCGAAGGACGCAGGGCGCGCCTTCGGCGCGCATGGCGGCGCCCTCGACCGTCTCGACGCGGTCCTCTTCACTGTGGTCGTCGGCTATTACATCTGGGCGGCGTACGTTTGAGAAACGTGGGCGCCATGCGCCTGGGGTGCGCGGGCGGCACGTGGGTGGGGCGCGTGGGCGCCATGTAGGTGGGGCGCCGCCTCAGCGTAGGTGCGAGGCGCCTCGTTCGGCGTCGGGCGGGACGGGACGCATCGCCGCAACGGGCACTAACCT
>JAJYUP010000229.1 GCA_021792455.1 Actinomycetes bacterium
CGAAGGGCTGAAGCTCGCCGCGCAGACCTTCGGGCGCGACGTCGCGAAGCTCTCCTGCTGCGCGGCCTGAGCCGCTTGCCGACTTGCGCCGAGGCTCTCTTACGGCTATCCCAGGAACAGTGGATGATCTGCCTGTGACCTCAGAGCGCGACGTGCTCTACGAGCAGCTGGTGCGGATCGGCAAGGTTGTCGCGCACCCTAGGCGCATCGAGCTGCTGGAGCTGCTCTGCCAGGCGGAGCGCAGCGTGGAGGCCATCGCCGTCGCGACCGGTCTTCCCCTCACGACGGCTTCGACCCATCTCCAGCTCCTGCGCCAGGCGCGCCTCGTCGAGACCCGCCGTGAGGGAACGCGGGTGTACTACCGAGCTGCGGGCGATGAGGTCTCGCGGTTCGTGCGAGCCCTCGGCGACCTCGGACGCGACCGCCTCGTGGAGGTGCAACAGGTTCTCGCGGACGCCGGCATGGATGGGCAGGAGCTCGAGCACGTCACGCGTACAGAGCTTCTGGCGCGAGTGCAGCGCGGCGAGGTGGTCGTCCTCGACGTGCGGCCCACCGAGGAGTACGCGGCCGGCCACGTCCCCGGAGCGCGCTCGGTGCCGCTCGCGGAGCTGGAGGCGCGTCTCGATGAGCTCGATCCGGCCACCGAGATCGTCGCCTACTGCCGTGGCCCCTACTGCCTTCTCGCGCCCGAGGCCGTCTCGCTGCTGCGGAGCTCGGGCTTCAGGGCGCGGTGTCTCGAGGACGGGATGCCGGAGTGGCGCCAGGCGGGCCTTCCTGTGGCGGTTGGAGGCGAAGCGTGACTCCTGGAGAACGCCTGTGAAGATCCTTGCGCTCTTGAACGACCCGCCGTACGGGACGGAGCGGTCCTACAACGCCCTGCGGCTTGCGGACGCGCTCGCCAAGCAGGAGGGGACCGAGGTGCGGGTCTTCCTGTTCGGGGACTCGGTTGGCTGCGCGATGGCGAACCAGAAGCTCCCCGACGGCTGCTACCACCTGGACCGCATGCTGACGCTGCTCATTCGCCACGGTGGCGAGGTGGGGTGCTGCGGCAGCTGCATGGAGGCCCGCGGCATCACGCAGGAGATGCTTGTCCCCGGTGCCCGACGCTCGACACTGGACGAGGCCACGCAGTGGACGCTCTGGGCCGAGAGGGTCCTGAGCTTCTGAGAGGGCCGGGAGACTGGCATGGCGAAGCGTGTTCTGATCGTCGGCGGCTCTTTCGGCGGGCTCAGCAGCGCGCATGCGCTGCGCAGGCAGCTCGGACCGCGGGACGTGGAGGTGACGCTCATCTCGAGGGAGCCGCGGTTCACCTTCATCCCGTCGCTGCCGTGGTGGCGATGGGACGCCGGCGGCTGCAGGACATCTCCTTCGACCTGGCGCCGGCACTCGCACGCCGCCAGATTCGCTTCGCCCACGAGACGGCGACCGGCTTCGAGCTCGAGCGTCACCTGGTGCGCACGGATGCCCGGGAGCACGAGTACGACTTTCTCCTCATCGCGACCGGGCATCGCAGCGCGAACGAGGCCGTCCCAGGGCTCGGACCCTTCGCGGGCCCGGGCCATTCCCTCATGTCGCCGCCTGAGGCAGAAGAGCTGCGCAGCGCCCTCGAGCGCTTCCTGCAGCGGCCCGGTCCGATGGTGGTCGGCTGCGCACCGGGAGCCAGCTGCATCGGCCCTGCCTATGAGTTCGCCCTCGAGGTGGACCATCTCCTTCGCCGCCGGGGATCGCGCAGCCGCGTGCCGATCACCTTCGTGACGCCCGAGCCCTACCTCGGGCACATGGGCATGGGAGGAGCAGGCAAGATTCGCCAGTTCCTGGAAGGCGAGTTCGAGGAGCGCGACATCCGTTACCGCAGCACGACCGCGATCACAGAGATCACCGCGGAGGCCGTGAGCGTGGCGGGTGGCGCGGCGATCGAGTCGCGACTCTCGCTCATCATCCCACCGCTTGCCGGTGTGGAGGCTGTCGCGACCACGAGCGGGCTCGCGAACCCGAAGGGATTCGTCCCCGTAGACGAGCGGTACCGGCATCTCGAGCACCCCGACGTCTACGCCGTCGGGGTGGCGGTCGCGCTTGCCCCCGTGGAGGAGACGCCCGTGCCGGTCAACTTCCCCAAGACCGGCCACATGACCGAGCAGATGGCAACCATCGCGGCGAGCGACATCGCGGCCCGCATCAGTGGCAAGACCGCAGCCGGCGAAAGCCACGCGCTCAGCGCGCGCTGCATCATGGACATGGGGAGCCGCGGGCGTACTTCAACGTCGATCCCGTCCGTCCGCCCCGTGAGCAGATCCCCACGCTCCGTGACGGGCCGCACTGGCTCTGGGCCAAGCGGGCGTTCGAGCGTATCCACCTCTGGAGCGCCCGACACGGACGACAGGTGCCGACAACGCTCGGCTGGCAGCGCTCAGCTCTGCGAGCCGGCCGCGGTCTCGATGTAGTGGCAGTAACCGTCGCGCTCGGCTGCGCCCTCGGCGTGCATCCGCTCGCGCAGCCGGCTCGGATCGGCCTTGAAGGCGCGCAGCTCGCGCACGAGCGTGCTCTTTCCCACCTGCCTCGCGCCGAGCAGCGCGACGGCGCGGCTCTCCCCGAGTGCCTCGAGCACCTGCGAACGCACGTGCCTGCGCAGAAGACCGGCGGACATGGTTGCACGAGCACAGCTGCGCACCCAGACAGATTGTGGCTTCCGAGGCCGACCGATTGTGGATTCATGTGCAGACGCATCAGGGGTTACGGCGGCGGCAAATCAAGGATCTGAGCCTGCGACCCTTCGGTTGCGACTGGTCCGCGGCCTGAAGCTGGGCGAGTGGCGGCTCTGCCCCCTGGATGGCGCCGAGGCTGGCGCGGGACTGCATTTCAAGGGCCTTGGCGTCGTTGAGCG
>JAJYUP010000230.1 GCA_021792455.1 Actinomycetes bacterium
TGCGGTTCGAACAGGTGCACCAGACGCGGATGGGCGACAAACGGGCGCGCCCGATAGTAGAGCTCCGAGATGATCTTGCCAACCGCGAGCCCAAGCGCGGCGCTGAGTCCCGCGGCGACGGCGGCGCGACGCCAGGAGATCCACCTGCTGCCGATCGCGATCGCTATCACGAAGAGAAGCAGTCCGAGGTACAGCCACTCCGCGATGCTGTCGTAGCCGAGGATCGGTTCCTCCAGCCACCCGTTGTGCAGCAGCAGCTGGTTGAGGGTGTGCACCCCTGAGATGCCCATCAGAGGCTAGGGTTTCACAATTCGTTCACGCGTGTCGCAGCGGACAGTCGCGGCGGCGAGGTGTCGCAGAGCGACGGTGATCGGCGGAGTGGAGGGCTGCGGCCGCAGCTGCAGGCGGGTTACGAGCGCGGAGCGCCGAGGAGCCTGCCTATGGCGCGCGGCGGGCGAAGCGATGCAGCGAGAGCGCGAGCAGAAGCGCGACCGACACCGGCATGACCCACCACGCCGCCGCCCCAAGAGCGGCGAGCAGCGCGGTGAGGCCGACCGCGACAACGACGCCCGCAGCAGTGCGCCAGTCGTCGCCGACGAGAAAGTCGAAGAGGGCGAGTGCGCCCCCTCGGACCACGAGCAGCAGAAGAAGAAGGCGAGCAGCCGCACGCCGCCCGCCGGGAATGGCGGCGGCTTGGCGCCGGAGGATGCCCAGAGGCTGCCGGAGGATGTCAAGAGGCTGGGTCAAGAGGCGCGCTCCGGGAAGACCGGCTCCTCGAGCGCTCGGCGTGCGAGCGAGCGTCCGCGCTCAGCGCCCGGGTCCTCACCGACCTGCCGCAGCCGCACCACGCGCCGCAGGTGCAGGACAGCGGCGAGCGAGAACAGCGCCACGGCTGGAATGATCCAAAGCAGGGACGCGTCCGACCCAGGCCAGGCCGCACCAGCACCCTCGCCGCTCCAGAACATGCCAAACGAGGTGAGCATGACGCCGACGGCGAACTTCATCGTGTTCTCTGGGACGCGCGCAAGCGGCGCCCTGACGGCGATCCCGACGAGCACGACGACGGCGACGGCCCCTCCAGCGGCTGCCGAAGCGAGCCCGAGATCGTGCTGGTTGGCGCCGAAGGTGAGCACGATGAACACGACCTCGAGGCCCTCGAGCAGGACGCCCTTGAAGGACAGGGCGAAGGAGTACCGATCGATGCCGCGGCCGCGCCGCGTCACCGACCGCGCGGCAGATGACTGCTCCGCGAACGCAGCGGCCTCATCGTGGAGCGACTTCAGCCCGCCGGCGCGCAGGATCGCCTTGCGCAGCCACTGCAAACCGAACGTGAGCAGCAGACCGCCGACGAGCACACGGAGGAGCCCGATCGGCAGCGCCGTGAGCGCCGGACCAAGTGCGCCGACGAGTGCCGCAAGCACAAGCAGCGCCGCCCCCACGCCAGCGAGAGCGGAGGACCAGCTGCGCGTCGTGCCCACCGCGAGCACGATCGTGAGCGCCTCGACAGCCTCGACTGTGCAGGCGAGAAAGACAGAGATCGCAAGACCAGCCTGAGCGCCACTCACGATGGTGCCTCCCCGGCGCGCCCGGAGGCGGCGAACGGCGCCACCGCCGGCGCCACCGCTGGGTTGACCGGCGTGCAGGCCACGAAGACGCTCACGAAGGCACCTTCTCTGCCGGCCCAAGCGCCGGCCAGCGAGCACGCCGGCGCAGCGAGCGTGCGCCCAGCACATCTGCAGGCAGCGGTGCGAGGGACATGCCCGCCGGGTCCTCCGCGAAGACGTGGCACCCCGCGGGGTCGAGCGCCACTCCGCAGCGCTCGCCGCGCCGCAGGCGGCGCTTCTCGAAGATGCTCTCGAGCTGCACCGAGCAGCCGATCCGAACGGCGCAGCGATAGCCAGACCCACAGAAGGCGACGTCACACACGGTCCCGACCAGCGTAGCGGTCGGGGCGTCCAGATCGCAGATGCGCAGCGCATCCGGGCGCAGGAGCACTCGCACAGCCGCACCTGCCGGAAGCTGCGTTGTTGACGTCGCCTCGATCTCGAGGAGCCGGTTCGCCTGCTCGGTGGCGACCGCGACGATGACGCCTTCAGGCCTTCTCCCAGCAGCGGGCGCGAGAAGGCGACCAGGCAACGAACCCGACAGCCCAGTGAACGCGGCAACGAACGCACTCGAAGGCTTACGGTAGATCGTCTCAGGAGGTCCGATCTGCACGAGCCGCCCCGCCTCCATCACGCCAACCTCATCCCCGAGCCCAAACGCCTCCTGCTGGTCGTGGGTGATGTAGACGGCAGTCGCGCCGCTCTCTCTGACGAGCGCGCCGATCTCGATTCTCAGTCGCTCACGCAGTCCTGCGTCGAGTGAGCTGAGCGGCTCGTCGAACAGCAGCAGCCTCGGTTTGCCGACGAGGGCGCGTGCGAGCGCAACCCGCTGCTGCTCGCCGCCAGAGAGCTCATGTGGAAACCGGTCAGCCTTGCCTGCGAGGTCGACACGGTCGAGCATCGCCTCAGTGACCCTGCGCGCCTGGTCCCGGTGCAGCCGCCGGCGACGCAGGGCGAAGCGGACGTTCTCTGCGACGCTCATGTGTGGCCAGAGCGCGAGCTCCTGGAAGACCATCGCGAGGTCGCGCCGCTCCGGCGGCACCTGCCGCGCAGCGCTCGCGACGAGCGCGCCTCCGAGCGAGATCGTGCCCGCGGTGGGCCGCTCGATGCCGGCGAGGCAGCGGATCAGCGTCGACTTGCCTGACCCGGAGGGGCCAAGCAACGCGAGGAACGTGCCCGGTGCGAGGCTGAGCGAAACGTCCGTGAGAGCGTGCACCTCACCGTAGTGCTTGGTCAGCGCGCTCAGCTGCACCGCGCTCCCCGCCGCCGCGTT
>JAJYUP010000231.1 GCA_021792455.1 Actinomycetes bacterium
TCGGGGCAGGCAGGCTCACGGCGGGTGCCCTGCAGCTGCGCTGCCGCTCAGAAGAGCCCAAGCCCTCTGCTCGCGTGCGCGACGAGGTTGAGCAGCGGCTGCGGGACGATCCCGAAGAACAGCGTCGCAGCGCCGGCGAGCACGGCGACGAGCGCGACCTCGAAGTGCAGGCGAGAACCGTGAGCGGCGGCGTGGGCCGCGGCCCCTGGCGTTGCCCGCCGCTCTCCTTCACCGTCTGCGGTGAGCTCCTGCGAGCCTCCAGCGATCGCGGGCAACGGTCCTCCGCTCCCCTGCACGGTTGCGGCATGCTCGACGTCATCGCCGCCCGCGCTGGGCGCCTCGCGCGCCCACATTGCCGCGACGACTGGAAGGTAGTAGGCGAGGGAGATCATCGAGCCGATCACGATCACGACGCCAAGCCAGGTGTAGCTGCCTTTGACGGCGGCCTCTATCAGGTAGAACTTGCCGACGAAGCCGGCGGTCGCAGGGAGGCCGGCGAGACCGAGCATCGACAGCGTGAGAGGCCATGCGAGTGAGGGGCGCTGCCGGCCGAGGCCTGCGATCGCATCGATGCTGTCCCCAAGGTTCGTTTCCCGCTCTCTCGCGACGATGACAGCGAAGGCGGCGAGGTTCATGAACAGGTAGACGGCGAGGTAGAACACCGTCGCTCTGACGCCAAGCGCGCTGCTGACGACGACGCCTGCGAGCATGTAGCCCGCCTGCCCGACGGAGGAGTAGGCGAGCATCCGCTTCAGAGAGCTCTGGCCAAGCGCGCCTACGTTGCCGACGATGATCGTGACGGCGGCGAGCACAGCGAGCGCCGGCGCCCAGTCGCCGCTCGCTTCTATCAGCGCGACGTCGAAGAAGCGCAGCATCGCGCCAAGGGCGGCGACCTTCGTAGCGACCGCCATGAACGCTGTTATCGGCGTCGGCGCGCCCTCATAGACGTCTGGGGTCCACTGGTGAAACGGTGCGACAGAGGACTTGAAGCAGAACCCGGCGACCGACAGCGCGATCCCGCCGAGCAGCATCACGTCGCTCGAGAGGCTCCTGCTGCCGATCGCATGGGAGATCGACGCAAACCCCGTCGCGCCGGTGACGCCATAGATGAGCGCGAGCCCATAGAGCAGCGTCGCCGATCCGACGGAGCCGAGGATGAGGTACTTGAGGCCCGCCTCGAGCGAGTGCTCCCTTCTCATCTCCGCTGCGCACATGACGTAGAGCGGGATCGAAAGCAGCTCGAGCCCGAGGAAGAGGATGATCGTGCTCTGCGCAGAGACGAGCAGCGACATTCCGGCGATCGAGCTGAGCAGGAGCGCATGCAGCTCGCCATGAGCTGCTTCGTGGCCCGCCTCCGAGCGCCAGGCGAGCAGCACGGCGGCGATCCCAGCGGCGACGAGAAGCAGGTTCGACGTGAGGCTGAGGCCGTCGATGCGCAGCTGCCCGTACATGAGCAGGCGCTCGTCCTGCCACTGCCAGATCGTGAGCCCCGCGACGGCGCCAAGCGCGATGATCGTGAGCAGCGGCACGCCATGGTGCCGCACTGCGCGGGCACCGAGGAGCCCGACCATCAGCACGAGCACCGCCCCGCCAAGCAGCGCGATGAGCGGCGAGAGCGCGGCGAAGTCGACGTGGGGGGCGGGTATGTGGGAGGTGGCGATGATCATCGGGACCTGATCTGCCTGCCGGCCCTGCGCTCGGCTCTGTGGCGCATCATCTCCCTCTCTGCCCTTCGGCGCGTCTGGTGCATCATTTGCCTCCCTGCCCTTCGCTGTGCGTCTGGCGCACCTGCGCGAAGACGTGGAGGGTGGGCAGCGGCTTGTGTGCGGAGACGAGTCGCGCAGGGGCGATCGCGGCGGCGGTCGAGCGTTCGCTGCGTCTGAGCGCAGGCTGCGGGTAGAGGGCGAGGAAGAGGATCGCCGCGATCAGCGGCCCAAGGACGAGGCCGTCGCGCAGCGAGATGTCGAACGAGTGCACCTCGCTGCCGGTCCTGTTGTGCATCGAGCGGATGAACAGGCGCAGCGCGTAGACGCTCGCACCGACGACGCCTGCGAAGGCGATGATCGCTATCGGAAGCTTTGCGCGGAAGACTCCGAGGAGGATGAGGAACTCGCCGACGAAGTTCGACGACCCCGGCATCGCGAGCGTCGCAAGCGCGACGATGAGGAACAGGCTCGCGAGCACAGGTGCCCTCACGGCGATCCCGCCCATGTTCCTGATGTCCTCTGAGCCTTTTGCGCGCATGCTGAGCAGCAGGATGATGAAGAAGATCGGGGCGACTACGAGCCCATGGTTGACCATCTGCAGCAGCGCGCCCTGGGCGCCCTGCGAGGTGAAGGAGAAGATCCCAAGCGTTATGAAGCCGAGCTGTGCGACCGAGGAGTAGCCGGCGATGAGGCGGGCGTCTGTCTGGGAGAACGCGAGGATCGAGCCGTAGATGATCGAGATGAGGGCGATGATGAGCATGAGCATCTGGAAGTGCACAGAGGCCTTTGGGAACAGCGGCAGCACGATTGCGAGAAAGCCGTAGGCGCCGACCTTCGAGAGCACGCCAGAGAAGGTCATCAGCGCCTCTGTCGGCATCGCCCTGTATCCGTCTGGCATCCATCCCTGGAGCGGGAAGGCGGGCATCTTCACGAGGAAGGCGGCGGCGAACAGCAGGAAGATCCAGTCCTGGGAGCCGCTGGAGAGATGGACGCCCTGAAGTGCGGAGAGCGCGAAGTCGATGTGCCTGCCGCTTCTTTCGGCGGCGAGCACGCCAGTCGCGACGGCGGCGGCGAGCATGAGCAGCGAGCCGACGAACGTGTAGACGACGAGCTTGAGCGTCGCCCTGAGGCGCTGCTGCCGCGACCCCCGCCCCCA
>JAJYUP010000232.1 GCA_021792455.1 Actinomycetes bacterium
TCCTCAGAGCTCACGATGGGCTTCGCAGGGGTGCTCGCCGCCGAAGGCAGGCTCAACATCGCGGCAGTGATCGTCGTCGGGGCCGTTGGCGAGCTCGTCGGGGCATTTATCGCATGGTTCATCGGCCGCAGCGGCGGGCGCGCCTTCGTCGACCGTTGGGGCAGATACATCCTGCTCAGCCACCACGACCTAGACCGCGCGGAGGGCTGGTACCGAAGGCATGAGCGTTGGGGAGTGTTCGGGAGCCGACTTCTGCCGGTGATCCGCAACTTCGTTGCGCTCCCGGCCGGCATCGCGGAGGTGCCGCTCCTGCGCTTTGGCCTTCTCACCGCGGCAGGCTCGCTGCTCTGGGACGGAGCGATGGCGGCAATCGGATATGGCGTCGGCAGCAACTGGCGATCGGTCATGCGCGGCTTCAGCGACGCCGGCTACGTGCTTGGTGCGCTCGCTGTGATCGCAATCGCACTTGCAATCGTGCACCGCTACCGCTCCTACAAGCACGCAACGCTGCTCGCACCGCAGGAGTCAGCCGGAACACCGAGCGCGGGTATCGATCGACTGCCCGCGTCCGTTGGCACAGAACGCGCGGGACCGAGCTGACAGTCCCTCGAGCGGACCGGCGGCGACGTGGAGCGGGCCGTCGGCGCGCCAGCGGGCCACCGCTTGCCAGCCGTGCGCTCCCTGACCCCCGCGGCGCAGGCGGCCTGCTTGACCGTCCAACCCTCCCGCAGGACCCGAGTGACCATGAGCTCCGTGCCCTTCGGGCCGAGCGGTGCGTCAACGCCGGGCTTCATCCGGTGACCTCCTTGGATCTGAGTGGCCTTGACACCCCCTGCCTGCAGGGAGGCCCGGATGGACAACGTGGTCAGGTTCTACACCTAGACCCCGTCTCCCGCCCTCAGAAGCGCTCCGACCTCCCGATCGACCGTCCAGCGCGATGGCGCGAGGTGGTGCTGCTCGGCCCAGGCGATCGTGAACGGATCGCTTCCGGCGGCTCTCAGCAGTTCGCCGCCTATGCGGTCGTGGATGAGGTAGAGCCGCGCACCTGCAAAGAGATCGCGTCGCACCCTCGTTGAGCGCTCCCGCTTCGCGTGCGATCCTCCAGGATCGACTGCATTCACATCGGCCGCCGCCTCACCAGGAGTGTGTGCATGCCCAGGACCGGCCACACGAGCGCCTGCCACTGGCCGGCTTCGCGGACCAATCAGCCTCCCGCCCCCCAGCGCGATCGCGACGAGCGTCGTCGCAACGCGGGCAAACGTTCCGAGACGCGATTCCACCTTGCCGACATCGTGCAGCAGGGCAGCGGCGAGCACCTCGCGCCGTGGCTCGAGGCCTGCGGCCGTCAGCAGGCTCTGCGATCTCCTTGCAACCTCGAGCGCGTGACGGCGGTCGGCCGCGGACATGCGCTTCCACAGGGCCCTCTCGCCTGGCAGCAGATGGGCGAGCGCCCAGCGCTCATCGTCTGCGCTTGGCACAGAGCCCCCAAGCGATCGGAAGAACCGCCGCATCAGATGCCGGATCGATCCGAAGTCAGCGCGTGCGATCGATGTGTGCTTCACAGCTCAATCCTATGGTCAGAGCCGACGGCGGCACTGCGGCGCGAGCTGATTCAGCGCCCTCCTGTAAGCTTGACTCATTCCAGAAATCAGCGATATTCCATCTGTGCCGAGCACCTCTGAATGCGCGCATCTGCTGCGGGAGGCGGGTCTCCGAGTCACTCGACCGCGTGTCGCGGTGCTGAGCGCGGTCCATCAGCACCCGCACGCCGACACGAGCGCGATCATCGCCGCAGCGCGCGGCGATCTTGGGGGTGTCTCCCATCAGGCCGTCTATGACGTGCTCCGGGCACTGACGGAGGCGGGACTGGTGAGACGGATCCAGCCATCAGGCTCAGTCGCCCGTTACGAGTCACGGGTCGAGGACAACCATCACCACATCGTCTGCAGGTCGTGCGGCTCGATCGCAGACGTCGACTGCGCCGTTGGGGAGGCGCCCTGCCTCAACGCCGCAGATGACCATGGCTACGCGCTCGACGAGGCTGAGGTCATCTACTGGGGCATCTGCCCCGCCTGCTGCACGCGGGAGCTGTCTTCGCTGCAAGAGGCGCCGAGCTCCCTCGATCAAACCCGTTGGCAAAGAAAGGATGCAAGTGTCTGAGAGAGATGATGCAGTCGTCGGGCAGGCCGTCGAGCAGACCACAGGGGGCTGCCCAGCTGGCAACGGTCGCGCACCTCACCCCACCCAGCGCGGCGGCGGTGCGAGCGAGCGCGGGTGGTGGCCCAACCGCCTCAACCTGAAGATCCTCGCGAAGAACCCTGCTGTTGCGAACCCGCTCGGGGAGGGATTCAACTACAGAAAGGCGTTCGAAGCACTCGATCTGCCCGCCGTCAAGAAGGACATCGAGGACGTCCTGAAGACGCCCCAAGAGTGGTGGCCGCCGGATTTCGGCCACTATGGTCCGCTCATCATTCGCATGGCCTGGCATGGCGCCGGCACCTACCGCATCCACGACGGCAGAGGCGGCGCCGGCACCGGCCAGCAGCGCTTCGCACCGATCAACAGCTGGCCTGACAACGTGAACCTCGACAAGGCTCGGAGGCTGCTCTGGCCAGTTAAGAAGAAGTATGGCCGAAGCATCTCCTGGGCCGACCTCATGATCCTTGCCGGCAACGTCGCACTCGAGTCGATGGGCTTCCAGACGTTCGGGTTTGGCGGCGGGCGCGAAGACGCGTGGGAGCCGGACGACGATGTCTACTGGGGACCTGAGAGCACGTGGCTCGGCGACGAGCGCTACACGGGGCAGCGTGACCTCGAGAGGCCGCTTGCAGCTGTCCAGATGGGCCTCATCTACGTCAA
>JAJYUP010000233.1 GCA_021792455.1 Actinomycetes bacterium
GGCGTCGCCGAGGGCGACCTCCCGCACGTCTTCGAGCGCTTCTACCGAGGCGCTGGCGCCCGCCGCGTGGCCGGATCCGGTCTCGGGCTCGCCATCGTGCAGCGCGTCGCCGAAGCGCATCAGGGTGGGGTGCGGCTCGCCGCGGCGGCCGGCGGCGGAACACAGGCGACCCTGTGGTTGCCCGCGATCTCAGGCAGTGGCCCCCTGTCGATGGACCCCTCGACACCTCAAGGGTGATCCTCTTGGCGCGCATGGGCGATGCTCCGGTGCTCTCGCCTGCGCCGCTGGCCACCGCGGCCAGGCTGGCTGGGGTGTCGGTGGCGCCTGCCGTTGCCCAGTGATCGAAGCGGCCGGGTCGCGTGGGTACGCGATGGCCACGGATCCCGGTCTGCGTGGCGCCACGCCGGCCACGAAGATCTCCGCCGATCAGCCCGCAGCCGTCATGACTGAGTCACGCCGGTAAGAGCCCACGGCACTCGATGATCCCCGAAGCAGACCGCGGCGCTCGGCTCCGGCGTGAGCGACGCTGGAACAGTGGAGACGCGTGCACCAACTGTGCTCGCACAGCGAGTCTCGTGCAGCTCCGCCAGGCTCGCCCACCCTGCCCATCACCTGCGATAGGCATCGCTTCGATGGCGAACGGCAGTAACTTCCACCATTCGAGCAACTTCGTCAATCAGGTACAGCACTCGATAGTCGCCGCGTCTGGCGGACCAGGCTGGATCAAGAGGTGGGTTCAACGGCTTGCCGACCCGGTGCGGATCTTGCAGCAAGGTCCCGGTGATGAACTGATAGGCGGCCGCTGCCACCTTTGCTGGCAGAACCTCGGCGAGGGACCGCGCCGCGGGACCAGAGATCCGGAGCCGGTACGGCTCGTCGGTCACCTTGTGGCTGGAAGGCGTCCCACGCCCCGCATCATCGCAGCAAGCCCCTCGTGGTCCAGGCTGTCACCTTGCTGGAGTGCGCTCATGCCCTCGAGGTGCTCACGGAGCAACTGCGAGTCTGCGAGCACGGCGATCGTCTCTTGCAAGGCGTCGTAGTCGTCGGCACCGAGCAGCACAGCTGCTCGCTGGCCGTTGCGTGTGATCTCGAACCGCTCGTGAGTGGCGGCCGCCTCGTCGACGAGCTTGGAGAGCTGTGCACGGGCCTCGGCAATAGGCAGCGTGGTCATGTACAGAATTGTAGCGTCTTTCCGGGTCGCCCGGCACTCGGCAGGCAGTCGCTGGGCTCGGGTCGGATGACGATGTTCGGGGTAGACAAGCGGAGAGGCAGGCCGTCTACCTGGGACGATGGTCTCGCCCTCTGATACCCCAAGACCACCACGCCTATCACCAGGCGCGAGGGGTCCCCTCTGGGGAACGGTGCACGAAGCGGTGCCGGCTCGGAGCGTGAGTGCTGAGGCTCGAGCTGTGCCCAGCGAGTCCTCCAGTTGCAGCCGAGCCGGCTCGACTGGATCGCCGCCGCCGAAGCCGGACTGCGTCTTCTGCGAGCTGCGGTCCCTGCGAAAGATGCGAGACGAGCTGCGCCGGATGGAACAGCTGCTCGGTGAGCCGACGCCCGTCCCCGACGAGGTCCTCGAGCTCGCCCGCCTCGCCGACACCGCGCGCGCACGGTCCTGTGCGATCTACCTCGAGCCCGAGGAGGCGACGGGGATCACCGCCACCGTGCGGGCAAGCCTCGGCCGCCTCGCATCCCTGCGAGGCGCCGTCTTCGACTGCCTCGGCCGTCCCGTCACGCCGCTTGTGCTCGAGGAGGCAATGGCAGCCTGAGCGCACGGACCGGGGGCGTCTTCATCCTCGGTCCCTCCATGTAGCCGGTCCTCCGGCTGGTCTTCGGCCCGGGTGCACCTGCACCCGGGCCGTTCCATGACATCTCGTGCTCAGCGCGGCATCGTGAGCACGAGGTAGCCGAGCTCCAGCCCGAGGACTACGACGACGAGCACGGCGGCGACCAGGACCACCTGCCATCGCCGGCACTCCGCCCCGCCGCCGCGTCTTTCCCGTGCGCCGTCTTGCGCGCCCGCCGCCTCGAGCCGCCGGCGCGACATCTCTCGCCCTACCTCTCGCCGCACATCCCGACCGACTGGCCGGACAGCCCGAGCGCGAAGCGCACGGCGCCCACCTCGACGGGGTAGATCCGCTCGGTCAGCAAAAGGCGCTGCGCGAGCTCTTCGCTGCTCGCAAGGAGCACCTCCCTGCCCTGCGCGACATAGACCCGCGGCCAGCGGCTCGAAAAGGCCGGGTCGTACGCGACCTCGGCCGCCGCGGAGAGCACGGCGAGCTCGACCAGGGTGAAGGGGAGCGCGCCTCGCGCGACGAAGCCCGCCGGGTCGCCCTCGTCCATGAACGCGATCGCGACCCGTCCCGGCGCGAGGAGCGAGCGCATCTCCTCGACCTGCCGGGTGTGCCACCACCGCCTGATGCGCGCCAGCACCTGACCGATCCGGCCGCGCCCACCGCCACGCGCGTCACCTCGTGCCACACCGCCGCCCCAGCTCACCACGAGCCCCTCCTTTTGCCAACAACGCCGCGACGAGCTCGGCCTCGAGCTCGCCCGCCTCTGCTTCCTGAGCCGTCCCGTCGATCACCTGATCGGCCGCGCGGCCCTTCCGGTCGAGCACCCGGTGCAGCACCTCGTCGCAGGTGTGGGGCGCGTACGCGTACACCTGGCGGACCGGCTGGCGCTGGCCCCGCCGATAGAGCCGCCCGACCGCCTGGACATGGGTCGCCGGCACCCAGTCGAGCTCGACGAACAGACAGCTCGAGGCCGCCGTGAGCTCGATCCCCTCGCCGGCCGCCTTCAACGAGCAGACGATGACGCGCACCTCCG
>JAJYUP010000234.1 GCA_021792455.1 Actinomycetes bacterium
CGGCAAGCGAGGGCGAAGACGAGCCGGCAAGGGAGGGCGAAGACGAGCGCACACAGCAGCCTTCAGCCGAATACGAAGAGGGCGGCAGGCGAGAGGAGTGCCCAGGGGCAGACCCGGGACAGCGGACGCAGGCGAGCTCCGCAAGCGTGCCGCGACGCCTGCGGAGCTGACAGCTGATCGACGATCGGCAGCGCCGCTGCGATGGGGCGCCTCTCAGGAGCCGATCGTTCTCTGCAGAAGCGCAAACAGCTCGTCGAAATGCCGCTCAGCCGCTGCCTCGTCGTAGGCCGCCGTATCAGCCATCGTGTAGCCATGGGCGGCGCCCTGAAACAGCTCTGAGCGGAAGCGCACCCCCGCCTGCTGAAGGCTGCGCTCGACCGCCGCTATGTGCTCTGGCGTCATGCTCTGGTCGTTGTCTGCATGACCGAGAAAGACCTCAGCCTGAATCCTGTCCGCGCTGTGATGCGGGCTGTCTGGATCATCGGTGACGAGGTTGCCTGTGTGGAACGCTCCAAGCGCCGCGACGCGGTCAGGAAAGGCCGCGGCAATCCGCCAGCCGACGCGCCCCCCCATGCAGTACCCGGTGATCGCGACAGGACCGCGACCGAGCCTCTCGAGCGTATCGAGGTACGCGGCCCCGTCGCGCTCGATCACCTCCGGGGTGAGCGACTCCATGAGCGGCCTGACCTTCTCGAAGAAGACGCCCCGCTGCGCCGGATCATCGAGGTTCGGCATCTCGAGAAGGGGCGCGCGCCCGGCGCGGTAGAAGACGTTTGGCGCAAGCACGGTGTACCCCTTCGCCGCGATGCGATCGACCATGCCCTTGATCTGGTCTCGCAGCCCGAAGGCGTCAACGATGAAGAGCACCCCAGGATGCCGCTGCGAATCGTCAGGCCTTGCGAGGTAGGCGTCCGCGACGCCGTCCTTGGTCTGGATATCGATCATTTCGCTGCTCATAGGCGAGCCTCCTCTTGGTCTGCGGCTGTATGAGAACAAACCCTAGTGGGCAAAGGCCAGGCGGAGGGGAGCATACGAGCAGGCGGGCCTGTGACGAGCGCGATCCGCCTTGGGGCACGCACCTGAGAGGCGGCCATGCGGGAGCGCGCAGCCCAGAGGCGGCCATGCGGGATTCGCCCGCAGCTCGACATGAGATCTCAATCTGAGATAGTGTCCGTTATCGGATGGGTGCGGACACCGACAGGATCGATTCGCAGGAACTTCCACCAGGACCGTCGCTGCCAGGCCCGCTGCAGACGGCGAGATGGCTTGCGCGGCCCCTGCCGTTCCTCGAGCAGTGCGCGAGGCGCTTCGGCGAGACCTTCACGCTCCGCATCCGCAACGAGCTGACGTGGGTCGTGATCAGCAACCCTGAGGATGTGCGCGAAGTCTTCACAGCAGAGCCATCGGTCATGCGCGCAGGCGAAGCGAACGTGGTGCTCGCGCCGATCCTCGGCGCAACCTCCCTGCTCCTGCTCGACGAGCCGGCCCACATGGAGCACCGCAGGCTGATGCTGCCGCCCTTCCATGGCAAGCGCATGGAGCAGTACCGGCACCTGATCGAAGAGGTGACCCTGGCAGAGCTTTCGCGGTGGCCGAGAAGCGAGCCGTTTGCACTGTGGCCCTCGATGCAGGCGATCACGCTCGAGGTGATAATGCGCGCTGTCTTCGGGATCACAGACGCAGGCCGCCTGCACTACGTCCGAGAGGTGCTGCGCACCGCTGTGGAGTGGCTTGCGGATCGCCGACGGTTGGCGATGATGGCGCTGCTCGGGCCAGAGCGCCTGAAGCGCAGTGCGCTCTTCACGGCGCAGGTGAAGCGCGTCGATGAGGCGCTTTTGAGCGAGATCTCGAACCGGCGGCGAGCGGAGGACCTCGACGAGCGTGAGGACATCCTCTCGATGATGATCCTCGCACAGTTCGAGGACGGCGGGCAGATGAGCGACCGTGAACTGAGGGATGAGCTGCTGACGCTTCTGCTCGCGGGCCACGAGACGACGGCGACCTCGCTCGCGTGGGCGTTCGAGCGTCTCGTTCGCCATCCTGAGAAGCTCGCCCGCCTGCGCGAAGAGGCGAGCGCAGGCGGACAGGAGAGCTACCTAGAGGCGGTCGTGAAGGAGACTCTGCGTCTGCGCCCCGTCGTGCCGATCGTGATCAGGAAGCTCGCGGCCCCGACGCAGATCGGACGCTTCACGCTGCCAAAGGGGGTCGGCGTCGTCCCCTGCATACACCTCGTGCACCGTAGGCCCGAGATCTATCGAGAGCCGCACGCCTTCAAGCCAGAGCGGTTCCTCGAGAAGCCGGCTGGGACCTACACCTGGATTCCGTTCGGCGGTGGAGTGCGGCGCTGCCTCGGCGCGAGCTTCGCTCAGATGGAGATGAAGGAGGTGCTGAGGACAGTGCTCTCAGAAGTGAACCTCTCACCCGCAGACAGGGTCCCTGAGCCGATCGTGAGACGCTCGATAACGCTTGCGCCAAAGCGCAGGGCGACCGTGCTCGTGAGCGCCTGAGAGCCGGCCTGAGCGAGCGTCTCGCGGAGGCGGGCGGGTCTCGCGGAGGCGGGCGGGTCTCGCAGAGGCGGGCGGGTCTCGCAGAGGCGGGCGGGTCTCGCAGAGGCGTGCAGGCAGGGCTTCAGACGAGCAGCGCGCACGTCGAAGGGGCAGAGCTATTCGCTGCGGGAGAAGCCGCGGATCGCGAGCGCGACGAAGATGAGGATGAAGGCTGCGACGATCGCGAGCTCAACACCGATCGGCAGCGTGTAGCCGAACAGTTTCACGCTCGCAGGGAAGCGTGCGAGAGCTGCGGGCGGCATGTGCTGAGCGGAGAACAC
>JAJYUP010000064.1 GCA_021792455.1 Actinomycetes bacterium
AGGTCAGATCCCAGCTGCCGGAGTGGTATCCCATCGGGTTGAGTCCGGTGAAATTCCACAGCGTCTGGGTGCGCAGGATGAGATAGAGCAGCAGCCAGCCCACGAGCGAGAACAGGAGCAGGCTCCGTGCATAGGCCTTCCAGTCCTGCCCGCGAGAGCAGGCATCGACGCCGATGATCCGGTAGACGAGCGCCTCGGGGCGCGCCAGCAGCGGGCTGAGAAAGACGCGCTGGCCGCTGTAGACGCGAGCGAGGTACAGACCAAGCGGGTATGCGAGCGCCGTGAGCACGACCGCAAAGATGACGATCGTCGCCCACCCGAAGAACGTCACAGCTTCTCCCCCCTGATGAGCGCGTAGAACAGGTAGCCGATGACGAGGACGCAGACGACGAGCCCAAAGATGTCGGCGCCGCTCACCGTCTCAGACCCCTGCGCCCCTGATTGGCGCCGAGATGGCGCCGGCTCCGTGCCCACCTGTTTGCATCAGATCCGATCGATCGCTGAGATGATCGCGATCAGCACGAGGAACGTCGCAATGCCGATGACGACCGCTGCCGCGTCCATGCGGTGATGATGCAACGGCAGCTGTGTCAGCGGAGTGACGAGTCACGTTGAACGCGTGACGATTCTGTGACGTTCGGCGAAACCGTGGATCTCTGGACTGACTGCACGGCGAAACGAGTCCCGTTGCGTGCCCCAGCGTCACGAGCCCCGTTGCGCGCCCCAGCGTCACGAGCCCCGTTGCGCGCCCCAGCGTCACGAGCCCCGTTGCGTGCCCCGGCGTCACTGCAAGCCGCGATGCAACCGCGCAGCGCAGACCTGCGACGCTGCCGCAGCGGCCGGAAGCTGCAGGGACAGCGCAACCCTGAAAGCGACGCAGCTGCGCATGCGAGGCCGGCCGTGAGGCTGCGCTTCGCCTGCCGCGCGAGACGGTGCTAGGCCGCGAGACGGTAGCCGATGCCAGGCTCCGTGATGATGTGTCGTGGCGCGCCCGCGCGAGACGGTGCTAGGCCGCGAGACGGTAGCCGATGCCAGGCTCCGTGATGATGTGTCGTGGCGCGCCCGCGCGAGACTCGATCTTCGCGCGCAGGCGGGCGATGTGCGTGCGCAGAGCCTGCGTGTCATCGACGTACTGCGGTCCCCACACCTCAGTCATCAGCATCCGGTGCGTGAGCAGCCGGCCACGGTTGCGGACGAGCACCCGCAGCAGTTCGAACTCGATCGGCGTGAGATGAACGCGCTCGCCATCGCGCATCACGGTTCTCGCCGCGAGGTCGATGCGCAGGCCGTCGATCTCGATCGATGGCTCCTGCGCGCTTTCATGTGTGCGCCGGAGCGCAGCATGCAGGCGCGCAACGAGCTCGCGTGAGCCGAACGGCTTGGTGACATAGTCGTCGGCGCCCGACTGCAGCGCGAGCACCTTCTGCTCCTCCTCGCTGACGGCGGAGAGCACGATGATCGGCATCTCGCTCCACTGTCGCAGCCGGCGGGTGACCTCCACACCGTCGATATCAGGCAGCATGATGTCGACGATCGCCGCCTGCGGCGGCCGAACGGCTGCGGCGTCGAGCGCCTCTGCGCCGGTCTCTGCGAGCACCGTCTGATAGCCGGCATCGCGCAGGATCACGCGGAGCGCCCGGAGAATCTGCGGCTCGTCATCGACGACGAGGATACGTGCGCTCATCGGGTGACCTGCGAAGGCTCGAGGACAGGCTGAGACTCGCCCTCCCACGCCTCTTCGAGCAGCGGCAGCTCGAACACGAAGCTCGTGCCCTGGCCTGGCAGCGACTCAGCGTGCAGCGAGCCGCCATTGCTCTCCGTGAACCCGCGCGCGATTGCGAGGCCGAGACCCGACCCACGGTAGCCGCCCTGCGCAGTGCCAGCCCTGTAGAAGGGTTCGAACACGCGCTCGAGCTGGGCGGGCGGTATCCCAGGTCCGCGATCGACGATCCGCACAACGAGGCGCCCGACGGCACCCTGACTCGCCTGCATCCGCTCCGCGCCAAGGGCAGGAGGCGCCTCAGACACCGTCGCGCGCGGCGCGGCCTCGCCTCTGGGCCCGCGCGCCCGGTGGGCCTGCGCGAGCCTGCTGACCGCGCGTGCGCGCACTGACACTGTGTGCCCAGCCCGGTAGCGTCGCGCGTTTTCGAGCACGTTGACGAAAGCACGCTCCATCTGCACAGGGTCCGCCCTCACGAGCGGCAGGTTCGGGTCGAGCGTGAGCGCGAACTCGCCCTGCTCTGCGCCGATCTCCTCGAGCGCCGCCTCGATCAGCTCATCGATCGCCGTCCACTGCATCTGCGGCTCCGCAACGCCAGCTTCCAGACGCGAGAGATCGAGCAGATGGTCGACGAGCCGCGCGAGCCGCCTCGCCTCGAGTTGAATGATCCCCGTCATCTCGAGTCGCTCATGCTCACTCAACGTTGACGAGGCGATCGCCTCGCTTGCCGTCGATATCGCGGTCAACGGGGAGCGCAGATCGTGCGAGACCGCCCGCAGCAGAGCGGTCTTCACCACATCCGCTCTGCGCAGCGCGGCGTTCTCCACGGCATCGGCAATCAGCGCCTCCCGTTCGAGCGCAGCGCTGAGCAGCGCCTCGAGCGCAGGAACGACGCGCTCCTGCAGCCGTCGAAGCTTGTCCTCGCCAGCCTCCGCAGGCACGAGCAGCGTGCCGAGGCGCCGAGCGCCGTCTCGCAGTGGGAACGCGAGGTGCCGCTTCTCCGCGTCGAGCACGCCAAGCTCGATCGACACCGACGGGAGCGCGAGCACCTGGGCGAGGCGCGCAGCCGCCGCGGGAAGATCGACGCGAAGCGGGTTGCCGCGCAGCAGCAGGCGCGCCATCTCTGCAGCGAGGTCCGCCTCCCGCCGCCGCTCGATCGCCTCTCGGGCGCGCGTCCTCGTCATGCGCGCGACCGAGCTGACGAACCAGGCGACGACGAGGAAGGCGCTGAGCGCGACCCAGTTCTCCGGGTTCCTGATCGTGAGCCTACCCGTCGGCGGCAGATGGAAGAAGTTGAGCGCAAGCGCGCTGAGGACCGCGGTCGCTGCTCCCATCGACGCGCCCCAAATCGCCGAGACGACGAGCACGACCGGCACATAGACGACGATGAGCGACGCAGCGGGCGCGACGAGTTCGAGTGGGTAGACGAGCGCAGTGGAGAGCGCAACGCCTGCGATCGCGACAAGCGCACCAAAGCGGCGTGGCGCAGGCTCTGACCCGAGCAGATAGCCGAACGGGCTGGACACAGGCTCAGCGTAAAGCAGACGAAGGCCAGACCACTGGAGCCGCAGACTGGGGCAAGGGGCGCGGAGGGCACGCCGTGGGCAGCGCACGACGTGGGCCGCGCACGACGCGGGCGGGGCACGCCGTGCAAAGGGCACGCCGCCGGCGGGGCACGCCGTGGGCAGGGCACGACGCGCAAAGGGCACGCCGTGGGCAGGTCAGAGCGCAGACGGCGAGGGCTGAAGGCGGGCGGGAGCCCCGTAGCGCTCGAGCACCGGTGGCAACTCGACGCCGCCATCCTCCTGCTGGCCGTTCTCGAGCAGCGCGATGATCGTGCGACCCACGGCGATCGCAGTGCCGTTGAGGGTGTGCAGCACCGTCGTGCTCTTGTTGTGACGCATTCTGATCTCGAGCCGTCGCGCCTGGTAGTCGGTCGTGTTCGAGCAGGAGGTGAGCTCCCTGTAGCGCCCCTCGCTCGGCAGCCACGCCTCGCAGTCGTACTTCTTCGCGGCGGAGGCGCCAAGATCGGCGACCGCGATGTTCACGACCCGGTATGGAATCTGAAGCTCAGTGAGGATCTCCTCCTCGATCGCGAGGATCCGCTCGTGCTCCTGCGCAGAGCTCTCAGGCGCTACGAAGCTGAACATCTCCACCTTGTCGAACTGGTGCACCCTGAAGATGCCCCTCGTGTCGCGCCCTGCGGCCCCTGCCTCCCGCCTGAAGCAGGGAGAGAAGCCGGCGTAGCGCAGCGGCAGCGCCCCGCTCTCGATCACCTCCCCGTCGTGCAGCGACGCAAGCGCAACCTCCGAGGTTCCGACGAGGTACAGCTCGTCGTCGGGCAGCCTGTATATCTGCTGCTCCGCGTCCGGCAGGAAGCCCGTCCCATAGAGGGCGCGTTCGCGCACGAGAACAGGCGGGATGACGGGCGTGAAGCCGTGGGCAGAGAGCTTCTCGAGCGCGTAGCGCACGAGCGCGAGCTCGAGCATGACGAGCGCTCCCTTCAGGTAGGCGAACCGCGACCCTGACAGGCGCGCTGCCGCGTCGACATCGATCATCTGCCCCGCGAGCTCGAGATGATCGCGCGGCACGAAGGGCAGCTCGGCCGGCTGCCCGCAGATGCGCAGCACTTCGTCCTGCGGCCCCGCCGCCGCGCTCTCGTCCGGCAGGTTCGGCAGGCGGGCAAGCAGCCCGAGCAGCTCCTCCTGCAAATGTGACGCCTTTTCGCTGAGTGCCTTCACCTCAGCGCTCACTGCCTTCAGCTTCTGCAGCGCCTCGCCGACGTCTGCGCCAGACCGCTTACCGAGCGCGACGTTCTCAGAGGCCCGCTTCTGCGCCGCCCGCAGGCCCTCCGACGTCGCAGTCGCGCTCCGCCACTCGGAGTCGAGCGCGAGGATCGTGTCAACCTCGGCTGCAAGCGCCTCGTCGCGGCGTCCGAGCGCCGCCTTCACCGCCTGAGGCTGCTGGCGGATCATCTTGATGTCGAGCATCGATGCCGATGGCGCTGACAGACGCCGCGCAACCGCTATTCCACGGGGCGGAAGCCAGGCTGCCCAGGTTCCTTTTCGGCCTTGCGCCCAGAGTATTTCGCGATGAATTCAGCGACCTCCTGGGCTTCCTTGCCGACGACGACGTTCTCCGGCATGATCTCCCCAGAGAACCCGCCGTCGCGCAGTGCGTAGAGGACCTGCTGGACATCCTCCTTGCGGTAGTTGAAGTCAGGGGCGTTCGTCTTCACACGATCCTGAACGCTTGTGGCTGATCCCTCGGCGCCGACTATCGCAAGCGAGTGGCACCCAGAGCAGTGCTCGAGGAAGATCTTCGCGCCCTTGTAGTAGGGGTTGCTCTTCGCGAGCTGAATGCCCTCGGTGCCGCACGCGCTGACCGCGACGGCTGCGACGCCTGCAGCGAACAGGAGCAGAGTGCCGCGCGCCGCGCGCCGCAGCGCTCTGAACTGGAGTCGATCGCTTCGCCTCATGCGAGGGCGCATATTACGTCAGTTGGCTCGCCTCGTGACGAGACAGGCGCAGGCGAAGGACGAGGCGACGCAGCCCGCCCACGCGGAGAGTCGCAAACCCCGCCCCCGCGGGAAGTCGCGCAGCCCGCCCACGCGGAGAGTCGCAAACCCCGCCCCCGCGGGAAGTCGCACAGCCCGCCTTCGACTCGCTCAAAAGCCGTGCGCAGTTTCGGCGGCGCGCAGAGCGAGGAAGACGACGACGAGGGCTGAGAGCGCCATCACGCCCATCTCGCGGCGGACGATCGCCGCAACGAGTGCGTGCTGCTCAGAGTCAGGGAGGCCCGCAACCGCCTGCGCGTCGGGCAGCTGCCGGCGGTCGAGCACAGCCTGGGCGGACGCTACGCGCAGCTGCTCGGCGATGAACGAGATCGCGAGCGGCAGCAGCGCGTAGAGATAGAACAGCTTTTCGGATGAGTACCTGCCCGACAGCGCGAGCACCCCGACGCCGATCGCGAACAGCAGCGCCGCCGCCTGGGCGACTCGGAGCAGCACCCAGAAGGCCCTGCTCGGCTCACCGCGCCGCCAATGCCATACGCCGACGGCCGCAGGAGCAGCGTTGATCGCGGCAAGCGCGATCGCGGCGATGACGACCGAAGAGTTCATCGGCGTGAGCTTCGCAGCAGCCGCGCGCACGCGCGATTCGCATCAATCGTCACTATGTAACACATTGCCACATGGGTGATATAACAGCGATTCGTGCTGCGAGATTACCTACCGGCGATCGTATTCCTCGTGCTCGGAGGGGCCGTTGGGGGGGCTTTCGCAGCACTGAACTCGGTGATCGGACCAAGGCGCGCCGTCGCGCGCAAGCAGGACCCCTACGAGTGTGGACTGCCGTCTGAGGTGAAGCGGGGCATGCGCTTTGGGATCAGCTTCTACCTCATCGCGATGCTGTTCATCCTGTTCGACCTCGAGGTCGTCTTCCTCTATCCGATAGCGGTGCAGCTGCGGGCCTATGGGACGTTCGCGATGACTGAGGCGATCGTGTTCATCGTGCTGCTGCTGGTCGCCTTCGTGTACGTGTGGCGAAGAGGAGCGCTGCAGTGGAAGTGATGAGGGAGCCCTTCGCGAACGTCGAGTCTGGACGGCGCGTGAACCCTGAGACGCTCGCGATCAGGAGCGTGACGGCACGCAGACTGCTTCGAGGCGGCGAGCTCGAGGGTTCGAACCCCGGCGCCCATCTCGAAGAGGGGCACCTCGAAGGAGAGAGGCTCGAACGCTATGTGCACGAAAGGGTCCTGACGACGACCCTCGACAAGGCGGTCGCGTGGGCGCGCTCCAACTCGTTCTTTCCAGCGACCTTTGGGCTCGCCTGCTGTGCGATCGAGATGATGTCGATCGTAGCCGCCCGCGTCGACGTCGCACGCTTCGGCTTCGAGGCGTTCCGGGCCTCGCCTCGTCAGGCTGACCTGCTCGTGCTCTCAGGCAGGGTGTCGATCAAGATGGCTCCAATCGTGCGACGCATCTACGACCAGATGCTCGAGCCGAAGTGGACGATCTCGATGGGCGCGTGCTGCTCGTCGATGGGCGTCTTCAACAACTATGCGCTCGTGCCTGCGGACAAGTTCATGCCGATCGACGTGCACGTGCCAGGATGCCCGCCCCGCCCAGAGGCCCTCATGCACGGCGTGCTGAAGCTGAGAAAGATGGTCCAGCAGGACCCAGATCTCAGCTGGCGGGAGCGGTATGGCGCGCTCGGCACAGAGGAGGCGCCGGGAAGTGCTCACGACGAGCGCGGCGCGCGCAACGGAAGCGACGAGAGCAGCGCGCACGGCCGCCCCGTCGGCAGCGGCGCGCTCAGCGGCAGCTCCGGGCGCGGCGGGAGCGGGCGTGCCTGACGCGACGGAGCTCGAGCTGATCGCGAGGGAGCTGCGCGGGGCTGATGATGTCGGCCCAGACGCCGTGCTTGGCACCCTGCACTTCAGGGGCAAGGCGAGCCTCCAGGTCGCGCCGGCGGCGCTGACAGCGACTCTCTCGCACCTGAGGGAGCGCGGCTACCGGTTCCTTGCAAGCGTCCATGGAGTGGACTACCACCCAGAGGAGCCGCGCCTGGGCGTCCACTACGAGCTGCTCGACATGGAGAGCGTCGACCGGATGACTGTGAAGGTGCGCGTCAGCACGCAGGATCCGCACGTTCCCTCAGCGACGCCTGACTGGCCGACCGCAAACCATCAGGAGCGCGAGGTCTACGACATGTTCGGCGTGGTCTTCGACGGGCACCCCGACCTGCGGCGGATCCTGATGCCAGAGGATTACGAGGGCCATCCCCAGCGGCGTGACTTCCCGATCGGCGGCGAACCGGTGCTGTTCACCTTCAACGAGAAGCAGGGTCGATGAGCGTCGAGGAGAAGCACGGTCGATGAGCGTCGAGGAGAAGCACGGTCGATGAGCGCGAAGTCCGCGTACAGGCAGATGGAGGAGAGCATCACGCTCGCTCCGGTGGAAGAGCAGCTTGCCGACTGGGGCGGCGGCCGTGAGCGCGAGGAGCTGCTGACACTGAACATGGGTCCACACCACCCTGCGACCCACGGCGTGCTGCGGCTGCTCGTCACCCTCCAAGGCGAGGTCGTGCGCGACATCAAGCCCGTCATCGGATATGTGCACACGGGCATCGAGAAGACCGCGGAGGACAAGTCCTACTGGAAGGTGATCCCCGTCATCGAGCGGATGGACTACCTCTCCTACTACTTCAACGCGATGGCGTTCTGCAGCGCAGTCGAGGCGATCGCGGAGGTCGAGGTGCCGAAGCGGGCACAGTATCTGAGGGTGATCCACCTCGAGCTGAACCGGATCATGTCCCACCTCGTCTGGCTCGGCACCTCCGCTCTCGACCTCGGCGCAATCTCGATGTTCTGGTACTGCTTCAGGGAGCGCGAGCAGATCCTCGACCTGTTCGAGATGTCCTCTGGGCAGAGGATGCACACCCGCTACTTCCAGGTGGGCGGCGTGATCGAGGACATACCCCGCGGCTTCGCAGAGAAGCTCGAGGCGTTCCTGCGGGTGATGCCGAACAGGGCGGACCAGTACAACGCGCTGCTGCACAGCAACGAGATCGTGCTCCAGCGACTGCGCGGCACCTGCCCACTCGATGCGCAGACGCTGCTCGACCTCGGCGTGAGCGGGCCGCTGCTGCGTGCCGCAGGCAACCCATGGGACCTGCGCAAGGCGTCGCCCTACTGCTCCTATGGGGACTTCGACTTCAAGATCCCCGTCGGGACCGTCGGCGACAACTACGACCGCTTCGCAGTGAGGCTCGCGGAGATCTACGAGTCCGTGAAGATCATCACGAGCGCACTCGAAGGCCTGCCTGAGGGCCCGCACATCACGACGGACCGGAAGGTGGCGCTGCCGCCGCGACACGAGCTCGCGACCTCGATGGAGGCGCTGATCCACCACTTCAAGCTCGTGACGGAGGGAATGAGGGTGCCGCCTGGCGAGTACTACGCCGCGATCGAGAGTCCCCGCGGAGAGCTCGGCTGCTTCGTGCGCTCCGACGGCTCGAGCAAGCCCGCCCGCGTGCACATGCGCGACCCGAGCTTCGTCAACCTCCAGGCGCTCGCCGCGATGGCTGAGGGGTCCTACATCGCCGATCTGATCGCGACGCTCGCGATGCTCGACCCGATCCTTGGGGGAATCGACCGATGAGCTCGCCCGACTCGCCTGTCTCCCCCGCCTCACCCGACGCCCCTCGAGCGCGCCACGGGGACACCTCACCCCCCTCCCCCGACGCGCTCAACCCCCTTGGGGCGCCCCAGCGACATGCTTCAGCGCTGCGGCATCGCACACCTGCGACCGTGCCCGACCCTCACGACGTCCACGTGCCGGAGCAGCTGCGGCAGGAGATCGAGGCGCACATGTCGCTCTACCCTGACCCCACCTCCGCGGCGCTGCCTGCGCTCGCGGCGGCACAGAGGGTCCATGGCTGGTGCTCGCCGGAGGCGATCGAACAGGTCGCCTGCGTCATGCAGGTGACGCCAGCCTCGCTTGCCGCCGTCGCGACCTTCTACGACATGCTCGAGACCTCGCCGGTCGGCCAGCACTCCGTCTACGTCTGCACCAACATCTCCTGCTCGCTGCGCGGCGCCGACGCGCTGTTCGCGGAGGTGCAGGCGGCCGCGCGCAAGCGGGCGGACAGCGAATCTCAGCTCAACGTCCGCGCCTTCGAGTGCCTTGGAGCCTGCGACATCGCGCCGATGGCCTCCGTCGACGGCGTCTACGTCGGACCGCTCACCACAGAGGACATCGAGCCGATGCTCGATGACGTCCTCGCGGGCAGGCCCGTCCTGCCGGACAAGCAGCTCGCTGTGCGCCTCGTCGCCGATCCGAACGCAAACAGTCGACCGTTCCCGCCGCATCCTGTCCAGGCGCCGCAGCGCCACGACCAACCACCGCTGGCCCTGGAGCACGACGAATGAGCTTTGGCGACCACAGCACAGCGAGGGAGGGCGCCGCCACCGCGAGGGAGGGCGCCGCCACCGCGAGGGAGGGCGCCGCCACAGCGAGGGAGGGCGCGGGCCCCGCAGACGGCGGCGACCGTCTCTCAGAACGTCTTCTGGAGCGTCAGGCTTGAGCGCAGATCAGCGCATTCGCCCACTGCTGCTCGCTGACATCGACGAGCCGAAGCTCGCGACGCTGCCTGTCTATGAAGCAAGGGGCGGCTATCAGGCGCTCCGCAAGGCGCTGTCGATGGCGCCGGAGCAGGTGCTTCAGGAGCTCGAAGCCTCTGGGCTCAGAGGACGTGGGGGCGCTGGGTTCGCGATGGGCAAGAAGGTGTCGTTCCTGCCGAAGGGCTCAGTCAGGAAGTACCTCGTCTGCAACGCCGACGAGTCGGAGCCTGGCACCTTCAAGGACAGGGAGCTCATGCAGAAGAGCCCCCACATGCTCATCGAGGGGATCGTCATCGCCTCCTACGCCGCGGGCATTCAGACCGCATTCATCTACATCAGGGGCGAGTACGTGCTGCAGGCGGACATCCTCGACGAAGCACTCGCGGAAGCGAGGCAGGCTCGCTACGTAGGGCAGAGCATCCTCGACAGCTCGCATTCGCTCTCGCTCGTCGTTCACAGGGGCGCTGGTGCCTACATCTGCGGCGAGGAGACCGGGCTTCTCGACTCGCTCGAGGGCAAGCGGGGCAACCCTCGGCTCAAGCCGCCCTTCCCCGCCAACCAAGGCCTCTACCAGGGACCGACGCTCATCAACAACGTCGAGACGCTCAGCACCGTGCCTGCGATCATCTCCCTCGGTGGGCAGGAGTACGCCAAGCTTGGCACCCAGACCTCGAAAGGCACGAAGGTCGTCTCCGTCTCTGGCCACGTGCAAAGGCCGGGAAACTACGAGATCGAGCTTGGCATCCCCTCGAGGGAGATCATCTACGACCTCGCGGGGGGGCCGCCGGACGGCAGGGCGGTGAAGTGCTGGTTCCCTGGCGGCTCCTCCTCCCCTGTCCTCACCGCACAGGACCTCGACATCCCCTACGACTTCGACTCGCTCGCGCAGGCGGGGAGCATGCTCGGCTCTGGGGCGATCATCGTCGTCGACGAGTCGACGCCGATCCTCGACGTCGCTCTCAAGGTCGCGAAGTTCTACAGGCATGAGTCGTGCGGGAAGTGCACCCCATGCAGAGAGGGCACGAACTGGACGGTTCAGATGCTCGAAAGGATCGCCGCTGGCGAGGCGACGCCGATCGACATCGACATCATCGCCTCCGTCTGCGAGAACATCATCGGCAACTGCCTCTGCGTGCTTGGCGATGCGATGGCGATGCCGGTGGGCTCCATCATCGCGAAGTTCAGGGATGAGCTGCAGAGCTCACTGCGTCAGGCTCAGCTGCGGCTCGGCGAGATCGGGGCGCAGATCATCGCCTCTGAGTCCGCGCTTGCCGCTCAGGGCGCCCCCATAGCCTCTGGGGTGCCGCAGCCTGCGGGCCCCTACCCGACTGGCGAGGGCGCGATCCACATGGAGCACAGCCTGTGAGACAGCTGAGCCCTCAGAGCATTCCCACTCAGCAGAGCCCTCAGGCCATCGCTACCCAGCAGAGCCCTCAGGCCATTCCCACCCCCGCGCACCTGAAGCCGCCGCTCCAGGGCCTCACTCAGATCGAGCGCAGCTGATGCCCAGGCCGAAGGAGAAGATCATCACCTTCACGATCGATGGCATCGAGGTTCAGGCGCCTGAGAACAGCATGCTCGTCGACGCCGCGAAGCATGGAGACGTCGAGATCCCCGTCTTCTGCTATGAGCGAAAGCTCGGCAACCCTGTCGGCGCCTGCAGGATGTGCCTCGTCGAGATAGAGGGGCTGCCGAAGCTGCAGACGGGATGCTCGACTCCCGTCAAGGACGGGATGGTCGTCCACACGCTCTCAGAGCGAGTCGAGACCGCCCAGAGGGGGGTCGTCGAGTTTCTGCTCATCAACCACCCGCTCGACTGCCCCGTCTGCGACAAGGGTGGGGAGTGCCCTCTGCAGGACATCTCCTTTGGCTGGGGGGGCGGGGTCTCCAGGCACCTCGACGCCAAGCGCCACTTCGTCAAGCCGCTTGCGCTCTCGGAGAAGATCGCGATCGACAGGGAGAGGTGCATCCTCTGCTACAGGTGCGTCCGCTTCTCCCAAGACGTATCTGAAGACCACCAGCTCGTGCTGCTCGAGCGCGGAGCGCACTCCTACGTCGCAACCTTCGACGGCCACCCCTATCAAGCGCCCTTCTCAGGCAACATCGTCGAGCTCTGCCCTGTCGGGGCGCTCACGGCGCTGCCATACCGATTCAGGGCGCGGCCCTGGGACATAGAGGACTCAGGCACGGTCTGCACCTACTGCCCCGCCCAGTGCAACGTCTCGCTCACGATCAGAGACGAACGGGTGCTCAGGGCGCTTGCGCGGGAGAACGACGAGGTCGACAACGGCTGGCTGTGCGACAGGGGCCGCTTCCTCGCGGAGGAGGTCCATGGGCCTGCCCGGATCACGAGCCCGATGGTGCGGGATGGCGGCACGCTTCGTCCCGTCTCCTGGGATCGGGCGCTGCAGCAGGCGGCGGGGATCCTTCGCCGCGCAGGACAGCGCTCAGCCGCGCTCATCGGCGGTCAGGCGACCAACGAGGAGGGGTTCCTGCTCTCCCGGCTGATGCGGGAGGGGCTTGGCAGCCCGCACATCGACTCGAGGCCGGCGGGGAGGTTGCCGCTGCACCTGCTCAGGCAGCTCTCGGAGCCGTGCCTGCAGGCGAAGGTCTCAGACCTCGAGTACGCAGACGTCGTCCTGCTGCTCGGCTGCGAGCCGCAGCTGCAGATGCCGATCCTGGACCTGCGGATCCGCAAGGGCATCAGGCACCGCAAGCTCACGCTCGTCGTCGCCTCTGAGCGCAAGAGCGCACTCGATCGCAGGGCAGCCCTCACCGTGCGCTACGCGCAGGGGCGCGGCGAGGAGTTCGCCGTCGCGCTCGCCGCATGCCTGTCCCCCGAGCAGCGGGGCGATGTCGAGCGCCTCGCCGCAGAGGCCGGCTGCGATCTGCAGTCGCTTGCGAAGATCTGCGAGCTGCTGAGAGGCAGTCGTGTTGGGGTGGGCAGCTCGCCTGCCGGCGAGCCTGCTGCTGGTCAGGAGGTGGTGATCCTGTGGGGTGAAGCCCTCACCTCAGGCGATGATCGCATTCAGACGGCAGAGGCGCTCCTCGACATCGCGGAGAGCCTCAACCTCCATCAGATCGAGGGTGCCGGGCTGCTCGAAGTCCCCTCAGGAGCGAACCTCAGGGGCCTCCGGGAGATCGGAGCGCTGCCGAACGCAGGGCCAGGACTCTGCGAGCCAACCGTTGCGGCCGGTGAAGCAGACCGTCGCGAGGGCGGCTCTCGGATTGCCTCCCAAGAGGAGGGTGGTCTTGGCTTCGCCGAGATCTGCAGCGCGCTCGCCGCGGGCGAGCTCACCGCCGTTCACCTGCTGCGCTGCGACCCGCTCGCCGACCTCGAGCGGCCGGAGGCGTGGCATCAGGCGCTCGCGAAGGCGGGTGTCATCGCGCATGCCGCGCACCTCACAGAAGGGGTGAGCCTGTATGCGGACGTCGTCTTCCCAGCGGAGTCGCACCCTGAGAAGGAGGGCACCGTCGTGCACCCTGACGGTCGCATCCAGCGGCTTCGCCCCGTCATAGGCAACCAGGGGGAGAACCGCCCAGAGTGGCTGGTGATCGCGGACCTCGCGCTGATGCTTGGCCTCGATCTGCAGGTCGACAGCGCGCCCTCCGCGACCGCACAGCTCGTCGAGGCGGTCCCCTTCTACGAGGGCATCACGCTTCAGGAGATCGGCGGCAAGGGGGTGCGCTGGCAGGAGCGTGAGGCGGCAGCCGCCTTCCCGAGCGCGGAGGGGGCACGAGCGCGATGACACAGCTCGCCGCCTCGATCACGCCGCTCATCGCCTCCGTCACCTACTACGAAGCGTGGTGGGTCCAGGTGATCAAGAGCGTCGTCATCTTCGCCGTCGCCCTCCAGCTCGTGCCTGTCGTGCTCATCCTCGAGCGGAAGCTCCTTGGCCGCTTCCAGGGACGGTATGGGCCGAACAGGGTCGGACCATACGGCTTTCTCCAGCCGCTCGCCGACATACTGAAGCTGCTGACCAAGGAGCAGTTCCGGCCGAGCACCTCAGCGGGGGTGCTGTTCGCGCTCGCACCAAGCATCTCGATCATCACCGCCGTCGCCGCCTTTGCGATCATCCCCTTCGGAGGCGTCCAGCACATAGGCGGGGAACGGGTCGGGCTGTATGGCCTCGACGTCTCGATCGGTCCGCTGTACCTCTTCGCCTTCGGCGCGATCGCCTTCTATGGCGTCATGCTCGGCGGCTGGTCCTCCGGCTCGAAGTACTCCTTCCTCGGCTCGATGAGAGCGGCGGCGCAGCTGATCTCATATGAGGTCTCCCAAGGGCTTGCCCTCGTCGGCGTCATCATCACCGCCCAGACGCTGTCGCTCACGGGGATCGTCCACGCCCAGGCGGGGATGTGGTACATCGTGCCCCAGTTCCTCGGCTTCC